>JANYIU010000188.1 GCA_025361955.1 Holophagaceae bacterium | reverse complement strand
AGGCTCTGGTCCGTCAGCGCATGGCCTTCCCACGGTCGGTGGCCCCGGTCTTGCTGCCTGCACCCCAGAGCATGTCCAGCGCGGATGTGCAGCTTCGCTTGATGCAGTGGTGGGATGGGAAGCACTGGCTGCCCGAAGCCCTGGCCCATGGGGAATCGGTCCAGGGCGGTCTCCAGCTGCATGCCGGTGAACTCACCTTGGTGGACGTCACCCGCGTGACCCCTCCCTATCCCAAGGGGGGTGTCACGACCTGCGTGGTGCGCGCGAAGGTCCGTTGGGACTTCCCGGAGAACTTGCAAGAACTCCAGCGCGTAAGAGAAATCGTCGCCGTTCGATTCCAGAAGGGACTCGCACCCGGGCAAATCACCGAGATGACCTGCACCTTCGCCCGGACGGGATGGCGCTGGGAACTGGTCGCCGCGGAATCACCCTGGGGAGGGAAACTGCCAGTGAGCGGAAGGAGCCGTGGTCTTCTGGATTGGCTTTTCTGAGCCTGGAACAGGCGTTCGTATCAATCTGAAAAGTAGACCACAGAGGGCAAAGAGAAACGAAAGAGAGCAGAGAGAAAAGCCAGAAGGGTATTCTCCTTTCTCTGTGTCCTCTTGTTTTTTCTGTGACCTCTGTGGTTCTTCAGTTAGGCGGCTGCTCGGAAGCGCAGAATCCGGGTAATTCACTCCCAGCTTCCGCTCCGGCGTCCCTGCTTGATCTGGGCGGTCCGTTTCTTGGCTTCCACGCGACGCACTTGGCTACCCCGGGTGGGGCGGGTCAGGGTCCGATGTTTGGGAACGTGCAGGGACTTCTCGATAGCGCGAGCCACTTTTCTCCTTGCGTCCTCCAGATTCAGGAGCTGGTCGCGCGTGAGCGAACTGACGATGATCCAGATTCCATCCGCACCCACCTGATTCCGTACCGCCTGCCTCAGCCGCTGGCGGGCGCCGTCATCCAAGCCTTCGATCCGTTCCAGATCGATGCGGAGTTCCACCTTGGAGGCCACCTTATTCACGTTCTGACCGCCCGGACCCCCCGCGCGCACGGCCTTCATCTGAATGGCTTTGGCTGGGACGAACACGCCTTCTGAAACGTCGATGGGTTCGGCCATGTCAAGCCACGACCTGGAAGCTAGGCGAGGGCTTGAAGCGCCAGAGGGTCTCCCGGATCCGGTGGATAATCAAAGTGGCCTCCTTGTCTCCATGACCAAGTTATTTTGCCACAACGGCTTAGCCCAAGGCGAAACACCTGGGAAGGCGGTTCGTGAGAAACTGAGAGAGATTTTGGGAGGAAGCCATGGCCATCCCCATCCCCTTCGCCTCAGGGCAGTTCATCGTGGTGGTGCTGCGGGAACCGAAGGAGCGCCTCTGGGGCCGATTGTTGGGACTCGAAGCCTCGGGCATCGCCTTCCGGGGTGTGGCTGTGTCCCACTGGGAGGAGCTCCTGGCCTTGGTGAAGCGTGGCGAATCAGATCTGGCGGCCCTGGGCACCCGCTTCGTCCCCATGCACCGCGTCGAATCCTTCTATCTGGATGAACCCAGTTCTGGCGTGAGCAGCCTCGCCGAAGAATTCAAGCAGCGCACGGGCGTCGAGCCTGCGGAGTTCCTCTCGGATCTGGCATGATGGCGGTATGATTGCCATCGCCTTGTTCCTCTCCGGTACCGGTGGCAATGCCCTGAATCTGTTGCGCGCCTGTCGCGAGGGGCGCGTGCCTGCGGTGCCTGTCCTTGGGGTCTCCTCCAGTTCCAAGGCCCTTGGGAATGACCGGCTGCGGGGCGAGGGTCTGCCGGTACAGGTGAAGCTCCGCAAGGAGTTCGATTCCGATGCGGCGCATTCCGAGGCCTGTCTCGCCGCCGTGGAGGCCTCTGGAGCCGAGCTCATCTGCCTCTGTGGGTGGCTCAAACACTTGCTGATCCCCGAGCGATGGGAAGGGCGCATCCTCAACATTCATCCCGCCCTGCTGCCAAAATTCGGCGGCCAAGGGATGTACGGCATGAACGTCCATCGCGCTGTGGTGGCCGCAGGCGAACAGGAATCCGGCTGCACGATCCATTTGGTGGACACGGTCTATGATCACGGCCGCATCCTCGCCCAGGCAAAGGTGCCCGTGACTCCCGGCGATACCCCCGAGGATGTGCAGAAGCGGGTCTACGCGCAGGAGTTGCGTTTGTACCCCGAGGCCTTGGCGGATTTCCTCAAGGGCCGATGCTAGGCTGGATGCGGTGTGCTCCCGCTTTGGGCCTGCAATCCCTGAATCCACCTTGAGGAGTCGAAATGGCTAAATTGCGCGTTGCGGTGTCGGGTGTCGGAAGTCTGGGGCAGCACCATGCCCGCATCGCCGCGGCCTCTGAACGCACCGAGCTGGTGGCGGTAGTGGATCCCAACGAGACCCGAGGCAGAGAGATCGCCGAGAAGTTCGGGACCCAGTGGTTGGCCACCCTGGCCGCAGCCCTCCCCCAGGTGGATGCCGTGCAGATCGCCGCACCGACGGGTTTCCACCATGGCCTCGGGATCTCCGTTTTGCAGGCCGGCAAGCACGTGATCATGGAGAAACCCCTGGCTGCCACCTTGGTCGAGGGCGAGGCTTTGCTCACAGCTCTGGCTGCGGCGCGCAAGGCGCATCCTAGCCTTGTGGCTGCCGTGGGGCACCTGGAACGCTTCAATCCAGCCGTGCAAAAGCTTCGGGAACTGGGCTTCAAACCCCGCTTCGCCGAGGCCACCCGAGTTTCCCCCTTCCCGATGCGGAGCATGGAAGTGGATGTGATCATGGACGTGATGATCCACGATTTGGACCTGCTGCTGGCTTTGTTTGGCAAACCCGTGATGAGTGTGGAAGCCGTCGGCATTCCGGTGCTCACCAAATACGCGGACGTCGTGAATGCCCGCCTGAAATTCGCCGGCGGCGGATTCGCCACGGTCACCGCCAGCCGCGTGGCCCGGAAGAAGGAACGAACCCTGCGGGCCTTCGGCGAGAACGCTTATGCCAGTCTTGACTTCGCCGCTCAGAAGCTGGAGATCCTGCGCCTCATGTCTGGTCCTGAGGGCCCCCAGATTCAGCCCCAGACTGTGGACATTGTGGAGGGAGAACCCCTCAAGCTCGAGCTGGAGGCCTTTTATGCCGCCTGTCTGGGCGAGGGCAGCGATTTTGTCCAATGGCAGGAAGCCTTCGAAGCCATGCGCGTGGCCGACCAGGTGCAGCAATCCGTGGCGGCAAGCTTGAAGGAAATGCAGGGGTGATGGCAAAGCCACTCCGCTGCGAACATTCCTGGGAAGGATGACGACGTGATGGAATGCACAGGCTTTTTCGACCTGGCTTCCCTGACCAAGCCGCTGGTGACCGCGCCGCTGGCGCTGGCGAGGCTGGAACTCGATGGCGACCGCCGCGCTCAACTGGGATTCCTGGACAGGATCGAGCCGCTGACGGTTCGCCAGCTGTTATCCCATTGTGCTGGGCTGCCACCCTGGCTGCCCTTCACCGGGGAGCCCTTGCCCCGGCAGCTCCAGCGTGGCTTCCCCGAAGGCGTTCACCCCTTGCTTCGTTCCGCGGTCGCAGGCACCAGCACCTATTCAGATTTGGGGTATCGGTTGCTGGGAGAATTACTGGAACAGGAAACGGGAAGGCCGTTCGCTGAGCTTGGCGCGGAGGCTTCGGGACTGCTGCCAGCGCCCTGGGAGCAGCCTCCCATCGAAATCCCCGATGGGCCGGACGCCGAGGCCTGGTCGTTAGTGGAACCTGGGTCTGCGCTCCCGCCGCGCTCACCTTTTCTTCCTCACGATGCCAATGCCAGGGCCGGGATGCGGGGCCACGCGGGCTTTGGAGCCACCCCCCAGCAGCTGGAACAAGCCCTTGAACGATGGTTGCAGGGCGGGTTCCCTGCCCGCATGGCGGTGGCCACAGCGCCGGCTGAGGACGGGACGAGCTGGGGCCTGGGGCTGCAGCGATCCTCGGGCGGGCCGGGTCGTTTCGGGCAACTGCTGGAGCAGGTACCGATGGGGTTTGGGGGTATTCATGTCCTCGCCTCGGCAACCACGGAGCTGGCGCTGCCCGCCCCGGAACCCGGAGCGCAGCCCGGAGAATCCACCGCCTGGTGGCTGCATTTCGGCTTCACGGGGCCTGCCCTGTTCGTGCGTCCCGCGGACAATGCGTGCATCTGCATCCTGGTCCATCGGCGCGGACCCTCCGGCCAAATGCTGAATCTCAAACAGATGCAAGGTCGGCGCTGGGACATGCTCTCGCGCTTCATCGAAGGAATCCGCTGAGTGCAAGGAAGCTGGATGCGCTCCGAGCTGGTTTATGCTGGAACCATGAAGCTGAGATTCCTGTCTGCCCTTTTTCTGCTCGCCGCGGCATCCCTGGTGGCGGAGATTCCGATTCGTATCGGTCTCGATACCCAGGCCTCGGAATGGATCGTCAGTCTGGAGGGGGGCGGCGAGGTGCGCTCCCGCGCCGGGAAACCTATCATGAAACTGCAGGACGGCGAAAAGCTGCGGATCTGGTGGGACAGCAGGGGCGAGGCGGATCCCACCGACGAATACCGGGTCCAGGTCGGCCCACCCCTGGTCCAGAAGGAAGCGGACGCTGCGATGGCTAAGCTGCGCAACTTCGGAGAACAGCCAGAGCGTGTGCGCGTTTCGGACGGCGACACGTGGCGCGTTCTGACGGGTCATTTCGGCAAGGCCGAAGACGCGGAAGTGCTCGTGCGAAAATTGGGTGGGAGCGGCTACGAGGAACTCTGGATCTCTACCGAAGCGCGCCCCGGGAAGCCCCGGAAGGGCAGGGCGCTGTACGGCGTGACGGAGCGCTATGAGCGGCGACCCCTTCCGCTCGAGGGGGTGAAACTGGTCCCTGCGCGCGAATTGACGAGCGTGCTCGGCAAGGGTCGCTATCGGGGTCAGATCGAGGTCTATCCCAATGCGCAAGGCCGCCTGACGGTCATGAACACCGTGGCGCTGGAAACCTATCTGCGAGGAGTGGTTCCCAAGGAAATGGGCGCCTGGGAGTATCCCTCCCTGGAGGCACTCAAGGCCCAGGCAGTGGCGGCGCGGACCTATGTCGTGGCCAACCGAGGCAAGCGGGAAAAGGAGGGTTTCGATCTGCTGGATACTGTGGCGGATCAGGTCTACGGCGGCCGGGATGGGGAACAGAGCCTCACGGATCGAGCCGTGGAAGAGACCAAGGGCCTCGTCGCCACCTATGGCGGGAAGCCCATCCAGGCCCTCTTCATGGCTGACAGCGGTGGCCACACTGTGGACAACCAGTTCGTCTTCGGGGGGGGATTTCCCTATTTGAAGGCAGCGGACAATTATCTAGGTTCCCCCCAGACGCTGCCCTTCAAGGGCACCGTCGCACCCAAGGGCGATCAGGGATGGCTGACCTGGGAACTCTTGCGGCTGGCTTCAGCGGACCTGATTCCAGGCGAAATGCTCGATGCAGAGCGGGTGGCCCAGCCCCTGAAGGCTGCCGATTTGAAGCTGGCTATCGAGGAATTGGCCAAGCGCCTGAATCTACCGGTCCCGCAGCGCCCCATGGAATCGGGCTCAAGGTTGTTTCTCTGGATGGCCCGGAGTCTTGGCCTGGATCAGGTGATCGAGGGCATGGAAAGACCCCAGGATGCGGCCTATTTCCTGGGGGAAACGGACCTCAAACCGGAACAGCGCCTGCTGGCTGCTTTCCTCGTCCGACGCAATCTCGTGGCTCCAGGTGCCTGGAAGGGACAGGCCCCCACGCTCGGTCAGGGGCTGCAGGCCCTGGGCCGGATTTGGCAGGAACTGCAACCCCTGGAGCTGTCCGATGGTACGCTCCTGCGGGATGGACAGGTGCGGGTGAAGAACGGTGGGCCCGGATCTTTGAATCTAGCGAGCTCCTTTCTACTGGCGGAGGAAGCGCCTGGTGGCGCCTTGCGGCTGGTGGGTGAGAGCGCCATCCAGGTGGGCGACCGCGTCAAGTGGATCCCACGCGAAGGGGGTTCCCGTCTGCTGGTCCGCAGGATGGATCTGGACGGTGCGGCCATGGACCGCTACAACCCCACCGCCCATTGGAAGGTGGAGCTCAAGGAGACGGAGCTGCTCGACAAACTTAAACAGAAGGGCGGGATCCAGGGTTTCAGCGGGTTGGAACTGATCCACAACGAGCAGGGTCGCGTGCTGGAAATGATCGTGCGGGATGGCGATGGCCGCTCCCATCGCTTCACCGGCATGCGCATCCGCAACCTGCTGGGTTTCAAGGACAATGTCTTCCGCTTCATCCAGGTCGGCGAGAAACCCTTCCGGCGCTGGATCTTCTTTGGCCGAGGCTGGGGTCACGGTGTGGGCATGGACCAGAGTGGAGCCTACGGATATTCCCTGGAGGGTTGGACCTTCGATAGGATCCTCAAGCATTATTACCATGGCATTGAACTCGCCCCGGTGGAGTGAGCAGGTGACTCTCTTCCGACTTGACCGCACGCCCCACTTCCCCGATCCCCGGAACGCGGAAGCGAGCGGACTGCTCGCGGTAGGAGGTGACTTGTCCGTGCCAAGGCTTCTGAAGGCCTACGAGGCGGGCATCTTTCCATGGTTTAGCGAGGATGACCCGATTCTCTGGTGGTCGCCTCCCCAGCGCGCACTGATCATGCGAGGCGACGAGCATCTCTCCCGGCGAATGCGCCGGGCTCTCCAACGCTCTGGCTTCCAAATCCGCATTGACACAGCGTTCGCCAAGGTCGTGGAAGCCTGTCGGGAGATGCCGCGGTCAGGTCAGGATGGAACTTGGATCACGGCGGAAATGCGCGATGCCTACATCGCTATGCATCAGGCCGGTTATGCCCACTCCTTTGAAACTTTCTTCGAAGATGATCTGGTGGGCGGGCTCTACGGTGTTTCCCTGGGAGCCACCTTCTTCGGGGAAAGCATGTTCTCCAAAGTCGACTATGCTTCGCGAGCAGCCTTCAAAAGGCTGTGCGAAGTCGCCTGGGGTTGGGGCTTCCATTTCATTGACGGGCAGCTGCCCAACGACAATCTCCAGCAGCTGGGAGCGCAGACCCTGGAGCGCGAGGCGTTCCTGACTTGCCTGGCTGCAGCCTTGCACGAACCCACCCGTCAGGGCTCCTGGAGCGCGATGGCGGAAGTGAATCCGGTCCGTCCGTGACCTCCATTCACTAAACCCGCACCCACGGCTATCCAGTCATCACTTCTGAGCCTTCTGGAACACACCCAGGATCACCTTTCCGCAGGCTCCACATGCGCCATCGCGCAGGCGATTCGAGGTAAGGTTATACCCATCCCGCGTGATCAAAGTCTCACCGCAACTCGGGCAGAAGGTGGTGCTGCCTTCCGGGTTTCGAGCGTTGCCAAGGTAGACGTAGTTCAGCCCCTTTGACCGGGCGATGGCCTTGGCCCGCTGCAGCGTGGAGAAGGGAGTGCCTGGCCGATCCAGCAATCGGAAATCTGGATGAAAGGCGCTCAAGTGCACGGGAACATCCCGCCCCAGCCGATCAGCCACCCAGGTGGACAGGCTTTCCAGTTCTGCCTCTGAATCGTTGCCGCCGGGAATCAGGAGCGTCGTGATTTCAGTCCACACGTGGGTTTCCTGGACAAGGTATTCCAGGGTCTCCAGGACCGGCCTGAGTCGAGCGCGGCAATAGTCGCGGTAGAAGGCCTCCGAGAAGCCTTTGAGATCCACATTGGTCGCATCCATGCCCTGGAAGAAGGCCTCCCGTGCCCCGCCGGAAATATAGCCGGCCGTGACCGCGAGGGTCTTCAGCCCGGCTTCGTGGCAGGCCTGGGCCACCTCCAGGCAGTACTCCGCCGAGATGATCGGCTCGTTGTAGGTGAAGGCCACTCCGGAACAACGCTGCGCGAGGGCCATGCGTACGATGTCTTCTGGGCTGGAGGCTTGCAGCCGGGAAAAATCATCTGTCTGGCTCAGGCCCCAGTTCTGGCAAAAAGTGCAGCCCAGGTTGCAGCCCACGGAGCCGAAAGAGAGGACCTTCGTTCCGGGTAGAAAGTGGTAGAGAGGTTTCTTCTCGATGGGGTCGACGGAGAGGCCGCTGGTGCTGCCGGTCACGGCGGTGCGCAGGCTCCCGCCAGCGTTCGAGCGGACCCCGCAGTAGCCCGCTTGACCTTCCGCCAAGGTACAGGATCGGGGGCAAAGCTCACAGACCACTCGCCCGTTTTCATCCAGGTGCCACCAGCGGGCAACCGGCAAGGTCATGACTCAATTTCCCGAAGCATGGCGACTAGGTAGCCCACTCCGAAGGGGGCTTCGTACGACAGGCAGCGCAGCCCGGTGCGGTTGCTTCCGAGGCTTCCGTCCGCCGCTTCCAAGGACTCCACCACGTCCTCGGCGGCCAGAGCACGCAGGTGCGGGTCGATGCCGGAAACGTCGCTGATCCGTCCCTCTCGCACGCAGGCCACGACGGCTTCATCGAAGGTATGCGCCCCGGGGTGGAAGCCTGCGGGAGCGCCCTGTTTCAAGGCGTGGCTCATGTCTCCAGAAGCCACCAGAGCCCAGGTCCGATCCAGGCCCTTCATGGCGGATGAGAGCACCTCACCGAAACGCCGGGCGTCACCGGGCTCGCTTTCCCAAGGGAATCCGAAAACGGTCACGCGCCCCTTGAAACCGGCCTGCTGCAAAAACCAAAGGGGGACCAGGGCGCCATGATCCAGATTCTGGACGTTTGAGGGGGACATTGGGAGGCCAGCCCTTTGCGCTTGGTGAGCCACGGCCGCGGCAGCTGCGACATCAGCCCGGAAAGTGAATTCCAGCCCACTGATTCCAAAGCTGCGGAAGTCGCCGCGTAGCGCTGCCCCGCCCACGTAACCAAAGGCTTGCCGGTGGCGCGGGGTGTGGGGTGAGAGCACCAATACCGTTTCAGCCCCGCACTGCGCCACCGCCTGGGCCGCCGCCTGCATGGCCGCCGTGGTGGCCGCGCATTCCAGGGCCCGGCCGTTGCCGATGAGCGGGATGACAATGGGCGCATGGCACATTAGGACGGCAGCGCGGGGAGGGCAAGTGTCCATGGTTCCTCCCAGAGACGACACTCATGAGTATCTTCCGGGGCGTGCGCCGCGCAAGCCACGGACCTACTGATTGACGGGGAGGAGTCGTAGGATCAACATGTAAGTGATTTCACCTACAGCCCGATGTGAAATTATTGAGTTATTAATTAAATGCTGGTCAGACTTGTTGTTCACCATGACAATCCGCGCTTGGTTTACCTTACCCCCCAGGATGCTCCGTTCACGGGTGGGCCTCCTGTTTGCGTTGTTCTTTGTTGCCGCGGGGCTGGTGTTCGAAGCCGCGCCGGCCAAGGATGTTCAGGCCTTTGCCTTTCCGGGAAAGCGGATCCTGATTCTGCATTCCTATTTCAAAGGCTTCAAGTGGACCGACGACGAACATCTGGGCATCACCTCCGTTCTCGAACCAGCCGTGGGTGCAGAAAACCTCTATGTGGAATACCTGGATACGAAGCGGTTCTACTGGGATAGCTATCTCGTCCAGCTCGCAGAGGTGTACCGGCAGAAATACGGGCCGTACAGACCGGATCTTGTGCTTGTAACAGACAACAATGCCTTCGATTTCATGAGGCGATTTGGAGATACGCTTTTCCCTGGGATCCCCGTCGTTTTCTGTGGCGTCAACTACGCCAAGGAGACGGATTTGGTCGGCCATCCCAATATCACGGGAGTCAGTGAAGAAGGCGACTTGAAGGCCAGCCTTGACACCGCGCTGCGCCTTCAGCCAGGAACCCTGAACGTCTTCGGGTTGAACGATAGCACGGAATCGGGGTTGATCGTTGCCGAACGACTGAAGGCATTGGCGCCACTCTATCCTCGCATCACGTTCCTTCAACTCGGCGGATTTTCGATGGGGGAGATCCTTTCGAAACTGAAAAACCTTCCCCCACGCAGCATCGTTTTCTACACCTTCTTTTCCAGAGATGCCTCGGGCCAGTTCTTTGAATACCAGCGGAGCATGGAGCTTGTGGCGGGCGCATCGAACGCCCCCGTCTTTGGGGCATGGGACTTCAATCTCGGGTATGGGCTGGTGGGGGGAATGCTCACGAGTGGTGCCGCCAATGGAGAAGCCGCGGCGCGGATCGCGCTCCGGATTCTGGCGGGCGAGAAACCCATGAATATCCCAATCCAACGCAATACTCCGAACAAACTACTCTTCGACTATTCCGCCCTTTCGCGATTCAACATCCCCCTCTCCGCTCTTCCAAAAGGCAGCGAAGTCATCAACCTGCCTGAATCCACCTTCATGCGCTACCGCACCTTGATCCTTTCCGGGGCAGGGACGGTTGCCTTCCTGATCACAGTCATCGCGATTCTGTTCGCCAACATCAGTCGCCGACAGCGTGCGGAAGAGGATCTCCTGGAGTACCAGGATCATTTGGAAGAACAGGTCCGCGAGCGTTCCGTGCAGCTTCAGTCAGCCAATGATGAATTGCAGCAGGACTTGATTGAGAGGGAAAAGGCAGAACGAGCATTGCGCCGGGCGGAAGCGGATTTACGCAGCATTTTCGAAAATGCCGCGGAGGGGATCTACCAGTCCACGGCCGAGGGCCGGTTCATTGTCGTGAACCCCGCCCTCGCCCAGATGACAGGCTTTAGCGGATCAGCGGAGATGGTCGAGGCCATCAAGGACATCCGGACCGATTTCTATCTCGATCGGGATAGGCGAATCGCTTTCGAGACAGCGCTTGCCACCCAAACAGAGGTGCGCGGGCTGGAATCTCAAATTCGCCGGACGGATGGAGCCGTGATCTGGATCCTGGAAAACGCGCGGGCCATCCGGAACGATAAGGGAGTATTTGAACACTACGAAGGCATCATCCAGGACATCACCGACCGGAAGAAGGCTGAGGAAGCGCTGCGAACCTCCCAGGAGCTCCTCAATAAAACTTTCGCCAGCCTCTTGGATGCCCTTTTGATCGTGAATGCAGGGGACCGGACGATTCGAGACTGCAACCCGGCCACCCGGAAGCTCTTCGGGTACAGCCGCATGGAGCTTCTGGGCAGGTCCACTCGCCTCATCCATGTGGATGACGCATCGCATGAAGAGCTGGAAATCAAGGCTCTGGCGGCATTCATGGGGAAGGGATTCCTGCATCTCCCAACGTTCCACTTGAAGCGTAAAAGCGGTGAAGTTTTCGTCTGTGAAATGGCCTTGATGCCCCTGCATGGGGAAGATGGGGCTGTGACGAGTTGGGTCGCGGTCATACGTGACATCACCGAGCAAAGACAAATGGAGGCGAAGCTCGACTTGACCAGGCGGAAACTCCGGGCCCTAGCCGCGGAGACCACCCTCCTTGAGGAAAGGGAGCGGCGGGTGATCGCGACCCAGCTCCATGACCAGCTGGGGGCTGTTCTGGCCATGGGCAAGGTGAAACTGGCGACGCTTCTTAAAGCGACCGCAGGGACGCCTTTTGCCGCACCGCTGGAAGAGATCCACGCCCTCGTCGGCGAGGCGGTGAACGAAACCCGCTCTCTCACCTGGGAACTCAGCCCTCCCGTTCTCTATCAGCTTGGGCTGAGCGCTGCGATCGAGTGGCTTTGCGAGGAGACCGAAAAAAGAAATGGGTTGATCGTCCGGTTCACGCAAGAGGGGGTACCCGTGGAACTCAGCGATGATCGTCGTTTCCTGGTATTTTCCGCCGCGCGCGAGCTGCTCCTCAATGTCGTCAAGCACGCTGAAGCCAAAAACGTCTCAGTCCGGCTCTGCTGGACTGACACCGCCATTGAAAGTCAGGTCAAGGATGATGGCAAGGGCTTTGATGTAGCAGCCGTTGAGGCACGGAGGGATGCACATCGGAGCTTCGGACTGTTCAACATCCAGGAACGTGTCGCCGACTTGGATGGCCGGGTTGATATCACGTCTTCAGCAGACGCAGGATCCGCAGTTTCTCTCATGTTACCGTTCCGAGGAGTAGAGGCCCCATGACGACCATCCTGTTAGCCGATGACCACCGAGTCGTGAGAGAAGGGCTGCGGACGCTGCTCGCTCAGGAAGCTGACTTGACGGTCGTTGGAGAAGCCGCAGACGGGCGCGAGGTCGTAGCACTCGCTCGCACCCTCCGCCCGGATGTCGTCATCATGGACATCGCGATGCCGGAATTGAACGGGATCGAAGCGACTCGCCTGATCGTCGCAGAGAGCCCCTCGATCCGCATCGTCGCCCTTTCCATGTATGCGGATCGGCGGTTCGTCACGCAGATCCTTCGTGCCGGAGCGCTTGGCTATGTCCTGAAGGAAGCGGCCTTCGAAGAGCTTGCTCGGGCTATCCGGACGGTAGCCACTGGCAAACCCTATCTGAGCCCGACTGTCGCGGGATTCGTCATCGAGGAATTCGTCCGTCAGGTTTCCACCACAGCTTCGAAATCGCTCGAGATTCTGACCAGCCGTGAGACCGAGGTTCTGAAGCTCCTGGCGGAAGGGAAGCGGGCCAAGGAGATTGCCCTGGAGCTGAAGATCGGCGTGAAAACGGCCGAGGCCCACCGGCAGAATCTGATGAACAAATTGGAGATGCACAGCATCGCCGAGCTGACGCGCTTTGCCATTCGCGAGGGGCTTACGACGGCTTGAGGAAAGAATTGGAAGCTTCCAGATGACCCTTGCCGTGGCCAGTCAGTGAGTGGGGATTGGGTAACTTACTGGCATCGTCATACGGATAATTTCTGCATCACCGTAGGCTCATACTTGCCAGTCCGCTGCCTGGGCTCTGCCTAGGTAGTTTTGGGGTGTTTCTGGACCCACCCGGCGCCCGGGGTTGGATTAAATCACACGATTCAAGTAGTTCCATAATAAGTAAAAACACTTATTGACATTGGTATAAATACCTATAAATTGGGCTCATTCACGGAGGTGAAAATGCTCACTTGGACTCAGGTATATACACCTGTCCTTGGCAATGTGCTGCTATCGGCTTTGGTCGCGGCGATACCAGTGATCATCTTGCTGGGGTTGCTGGGGTTCGCGCATATAAAAGCTCACTGGGCCGCCATCCTTGGGCTTGTGGCTTCGCTTGCCATCGCCATCTTCGTCTACGGGATGCCGTCGCGGCTCGCCCTCGCCGCTGCGGCGAATGGCGCGGCCTACGGCCTTCTGCCGATCGGATGGATCATCCTCGGCGCCATCTTCGTGTACGACATCACCGTGAAAACGGGTGATTTCGAGGTAGTCAAACACTCCATCGCCGGAATCGCGGATGACCGCCGCATCCAGCTGCTCCTCATCGGTTTCAGTTTCGGCGCCTTCATTGAGGGGGCAGCGGGCTTCGGCACACCGGTCGCCATCGCCGGCGCCATGCTCATCGGCCTCGGCTTCCGTCCTCTGCAGGCCGCCATCCTGGCTCTCATCGGCAATACGGCTCCGGTCGCCTACGGCGCCCTGGGCATCCCAGTCATCACCCTGGCGAAGGTGACAGGATTACCGGAAATGGCCCTCAGTCAGATGGTGGGACGGCAGTTGCCGATTTTCTCCCTCATGGTTCCCTTCTGGCTCAT
>JANYIU010000156.1 GCA_025361955.1 Holophagaceae bacterium | reverse complement strand
GCCACCCATGGGGTTGTGGCCGTTCTTTTTGTAGAAGGCCATCAGCTCTTTTTGCATCTCGGCCTTCTTGGTCATGTCGTTGCCGAATTTCTCGTACTTGGCCTGGATGGTCTTCTGGTGCGGTTCCAAGTCCTTCATGCGGAGCATCTGCACCGTGGTCTTGGTGTTGAGTGGCCAGAGCGCCAGCCGCAGCAGAATGGAGAAGACCACGATGGCCCAGCCCCAATTGGGAATGAAGGCGTGGATGGAACGCAAGATCCAGAACATGCCCTTCGCCACGAGACCGAAGAAGCCGAAGTCAACGACCTGAGTGAAGGGCTTGCCGAAGGCCTCCAGCTGCTCTGCTTGTTTCGGGCCCAGATAGAGCCGAGCGGTCAACTTCGTGTTGCCGGAAATATAGTAGCCCAACCCAGGATCGCGCAAGGGCTGGCCCGAGACCTCCCAGATCGCGGCGAAATAGTGGGAGGTCTGGGCCTTGTTGGGTGCGCCGACACCCGCATCGAGTCCGACCCGGTTCGTGACCGGAGGCAGCTCTTTGCGCTTGGCCCCGACAAAGCTGAAAAAGGGATCGCTCAGCATGCCCGACCAGGGCACCGCGGTGACGGATTTCTGCTCCAGCGAAAACACCCGGCCAAGGTTGTGGACCTGTTTGGGATCCGTGGGTGTCCGCACCAAGGCCAAGCGGGAACCGCGGCTGGTGGTCCAGTCGACGCTGACGACGTGCTCCTTTTCGGCTACCTGGTAGACCAGCTTGTCCCCGCCAGCGTTGGCGAAGGTGACCGACTGGCCGACCACCACCGGTTCGCCCTCGAAGGGGGCATCCAGGGCTCCACCGATCCCAGGAAAGGGCAGCGACAGGGTCTTGCCATCGGCGTCTTTGGCTTCCTCGTTGAAAAATTTCGTGCCGTCCTGGGTCCAGACCGCCTGCACCAGGGCACCGTCCGTGGTCCGCCAAGTGAGCTTCAGAACGCCAAAATCCTTGGTGAAAGTCGCCGCAGAGGGATTGATGGGTGTGGGCGCTCCAGCGATCGGCGCCGCCGTCGGTGCCGCTTGGATCGCCTGCTGCACCGGGGTTGGCGCCGACGCCGGGGGATTCATGCGGTTGGTCAGCAGATAGTAGGCCCCGAGCAGGATCATGCTGAGGACGAAGAAAAGCATCATGTTCTTGTTTTTCATCTGGATTCCCAACGACTGAAGGCCAACCGCAGCTGGCCTTCGATTTCCTGATAGCTGACCCGGCACTTTTTTGGATTTCCCCTGGCTGGACGCACCCATACGACGCCGATGAAATCAGCGAGTTGGGGGTCGGCCCTGAGTAAGTCCAGGAAGGCCATGCGAACCCTGCGGCGAAAACGATTTCGTTGAACCGCGCAGCCCTGCTTCCTGGAGGCATTCACCAGCAGCAGGGGAATGACCCCATTCGCGCCAAGCCAAATCCGGATATCCAGAGCCGCATCCCGGCCAGTGAGCGGCCTGGGAGGATTCTCTGGCACGGCGTGATCATTCCTGCACACCGTCCGGTAACGCCCGGCCACCCGCATGGAAGCTAGAGTGCAAGGACGTGGCGGCCCTTGGCGCGGCGGCGCTTGAGCACCAGACGGCCGTTCTTGGTCTTCATCCGGGAAAGGAAGCCATGATTTTTGGCGCGGCGGCGGTTATTGGGCTGGAACGTACGCTTCATCATCCACCTCATGAGCCCAATCCTGAAGGAACAGGCGAACCTTCGAGGCTACCAGCGGACCTTCGTTTTCTCAAGCCTAAAGAGCATTTCCAAACCCTCCCCCTGATGCTAGAGTATTCCTCCCCGTCACGAGATCGATCGCCCGGCGCACCGCAGACCCACGCTGCCTTACGGTGCCGGAGTGTTCGTAGAAAAGACGGAGGATGGGTGAGTCATGTCTTCTGAAGATCCACAGGCCCTATGGGAAACCTTGAGGAAAGGTTTGTCTTCCCGGCTTCCGGAGCGGACCTTCCAGGATTGGATCGAACCTTGCAGGGCGCTGACATTTGATGGAACCATGCTGTGGATCCAGACCCCCAGCACCTCCGCCCGCGTCTGGATCGAGCAACAGTTGGCCGAAGAGTTCCACGATGTGCTCGTGCAAGCCGGCTTGCACGACCTTCGCTTAGCCTTCACCGTCGCTGGGGAAGTGGCACCCGTTAAGAGCAGTGGTAAAACGAAGACTGCGGCCAACGCCCAGATAGCTGAATCCATGGACTCTCCGTTTCCACAGGGCTTCCATCGCTACACCCTTGATCGCTTCGTGGTAGGGCCTTCGAGTCAGCTGGCGTTCGCCGCCGCCAATGCCGTGGTGGAAAATCACGGAAAATCGAACACCACCCTCAATATGAACCCGCTCTTCGTGTACGGAGCTTCTGGCTTAGGCAAGACCCATTTGATGATTGGCATCGGCAAGGGGCTTCTGGCTCGCCATCCCGGTCTCAAGGTGGCGTATTTGAAGGTCGACAACTTCTTCAACGAGCTCACGGTGGCCATCAAGGCGAAGAACACCGAACCCATGAGGAAGAAGTACCAGCAGAATGATGTCCTGCTGCTGGATGATGTACAGACTTTAGGAAAGATGGAGCGCACCCAGGAAGAGATCTTCTACATCCTGGAATACCTGCTCCAGTACGGGAAACAGATCGTCATCACCTCCGACAAGCCCCCGCAGAAACTCGAGGGACTGCACGACCGCTTGATCACCCGGTGCAAGTGGGGACTCACCGCGGACATCCAGCCCCCCGATTTCGAGACCCGGGTGGCCATCCTCAACAAGAAGCTGGAGGATGAGGTATTCCGCGATATGCCGCTCGTGCCCGAAGATGTGATCACCTTCATCGCCCACAAGGCCAAAGGCAGCGTCCGGGATTTGGAGGGGTTGCTGACCCGGGTGGTCTTCCAGAGCAGCTTCCTCGGGGTTCCTCCCAGTCTGGAGGTGGCCCAGCAGGCCTACCAGGGCCACAGCGGCCAGGAGGCCTCCTCAGGCGTCTCCCTCGAGCGAATCTGTCGCATGACCGCCGAGACGTTCAACATCTCCTTCAATGACCTCATGAAGAAGAAATCCCGCCAGCTGACCATCCTGCTGCCTCGGCAAGTCGCTATGTATCTGGCACGGGAACTTACCGGGGCCTCGTTCAGTGATATTGGGCGCTCCTTCAACAACATGCATCACAGCACGGTGATGAACGCCATTGATTCCGTGAAGGCGCGGATGCACAAGAACAGTGATTTCCACAAGGTCCTGCACTCCCTGTTGAATAGTATTGGCTGATAGCAAACGATATGATGCGATTTCCGCAATTCTTCTCCCACCCTTTTCCGCAGGACCCTTGGCAGCGGAAGGCCCCGGATCATTGGGACTTTCAAACCGCTATCGTCGCCGGCGCTTCCACAGGTGACGATAGGTCGCATTTCCAGGTAGAATGAGGGTTTGTCGGCCTTATCCGCAGCAATTTCCCCCTATCATCATGATCAAGGTGAGTCATGAACTTTCAAGTACAGGTTTCCAAGGATCGTCTAGATAAGACTTTGGGAATCCTCAAACACGCCCTCGAGCGCCGCGTCACCCTGCCGATCCTCCAGCACGTGCTGGTGGAAGTGAAAGAGCAGGAGATGATTCTGAAGGCCACGGACATGGAACTGGCCTTCGAGGCCACTGTTCCCGTGGAAGGAACGGGCAACCGGATCGTAGCCATCCCGGGCAAGAAATTCATCGAGACCGTGCGCGTCTACCCAGAGGGTCTCCTGACTCTGGAATGGCCGGACACCGGCAACCGCCTGTGGCTCCGAGCCAAAGGCTTCAACTCCGAGCACAACATCCAACCAGGAGAAGGTTTCCCGGAACTGCCCAAGCCAGACGCCACCCTGCCCACCATCCAAGTACCCGTCAACACCTTCCGGAAGGCCATCCAGCTAGGTTCCATCTCAGTAAGCAAGGACGCCACCAAGCCGGCTCTCTCTGGTGTTCTCCTGCACCTCTCGAAGCGTTTCATCCGGGTTGTTTCCACGGACGGATTTCGTCTTGCCGTGGTGGAACTCCCTTGCGAGACCGGTCTCGAGAATGATGCTCGGTTGATCGTTCCCAAACGTGCCCTGGATCTCCTGCCTAGCTCCCTTGGCGAAGATGGGTTCCTAACGCTTTCCTGGGATGACCGGAGCCTGTTCATGGAGCAGCCCGGTCTGAAATTTTCCACCCGTCGCGTCACTGGCAACTATCCAGCCTATGAGAAGGTGCTTCCTGCCGACCTTCCTCGCCGCGTCATCATTGATCGCGAAGATTTCCTCCGCACTTTGCGAATCGTGGGATTGAAGAAGGATGACTACAACAAGAACGTGCGACTGTTCTTCGAATTCCCTAACCTGCGGGTCTTCTTCCAGCATCCCGATGAGGGCGTGAACCAAGGCACCATCAGCTTCACGGGTGAGGAGCAACCCCTCGAACTGGCCTTCAATATCGATTACCTCACGGAGCTGCTCGAACGACTGCCCGGGGAGGAAGTGGTCTACCAGTTCAGGGACGATGTGGGGCAGGGCATCTTCATGTCCCCCAGCATCGAGGACATGAGCTTCCGCTACATCCTCATGCCCGTTAAGTTCGCCAGCCCGAGCTGAAGCACTGGATCGATTCCAGCTGCACGCCTCTGTCATTTGAAAAGTGAGCCTTGATGTCTTCAGAAACAACTGTTCAGCCCGAGCAAAATTCTGCCAACTCCTATACCGCGGACAACATCACCGTACTGAGAGACCTCGAGGCCGTGCGCAAGCGGCCAGGGATGTACATCGGCGACACGGATGATGGCAACGGTCTCCACCAGATGGTCTACGAGGTCGTGGACAACTCCGTGGATGAAGCCCTCGCCGGCTACTGCACCCGAGTGGATGTCTACCTCCACGACGATGGCAGTTGCACGGTGGAGGACAACGGACGCGGCGTTCCCACGGATATGCACAAGGAAGAACAACGTTCCGCCGCGGAAGTGATCATGACCGTGCTGCACGCGGGCGGAAAGTTCGACGCCAACTCCTACAAGATTTCCGGCGGCCTTCATGGCGTGGGCGTTTCCTGCGTGAACGGCCTCTCCGAACGCCTCTGGTTGACGATCTGGCGGGATGGGAAAGAGCACGCCATGACCTTCACGCGGGGGAAGGCCGATGCGCCCCTCGCGCTGGTCGGACCCACGACACGCAGGGGTACCCGGGTCCGCTTCAAGCCTGATACCGAGATCTTCCATGGGGTCCTGGACTTCTCCTTTGAGGTCCTCAGCCAGCGCCTGCGGGAGCTCAGCTACCTCAACAAGGGCGTCCACATCCGCATCACCGACGAGCGCAATGGTGAGAGCCATGATTTTCTGAATGCTGGCGGCATCGATGCCTTCGTGGAACACCTCAACCGGAACAAGACGACCCTCCATCGGCCGCCCATCCACATCGAGGACACCAAGAACGACGTCATCGTCGAAGTGTCCATGCAGTGGAACGATTCCTATCAGGAGACCCTCTTCTGTTTCACCAACAACATCCGCAACCGGGATGGCGGCACGCACCTGGAGGGCTTCCGGGCCGCCATGACGCGGGTCATCAACAGCTACGCGGAGAAGAACAACCTGCTGAAATCCAGCAAGGTGACCCTCACCGGCGAGGATGTGCGGGAAGGCCTCACGGCGGTGATCTCCACGAAGGTGCCCGATCCCAAATTCAGCAGCCAGACCAAGGACAAACTGGTCTCCAGCGAGGTCAAGGGCATCGTCCAGACCGTGGTCTACGAGCGGCTGAACACATTCTTTGAAGAGAACCCGCGGGAAGCCAAGGCCATCCTGGAGAAGGCCATCGATGCCGCCCGTGCGCGGGAAGCCGCCCGCAAGGCCCGGGATTTGACCCGGCGCAAGGGCAGCCTGGATAGCGCCGGGCTGCCCGGCAAGCTGCGGACTGTCAGGAAAAGGATCCCGCCCTCTGCGAAATCTTCCTGGTGGAGGGTGATTCGGCCGGTGGCTCCGCCAAGCAAGGCCGGGATCGCAAGGCCCAGGCCATCCTGCCCCTCAAGGGCAAGGTCCTGAACGTGGAGAAGGCTCGGTTCGACAAGATCCTGGGCCACAACGAGCTGCGGATCCTCATCCAGGCCCTGGGCACAGGCATCGGCCAGGAAGAGTTCAAGGTCGAGAACCTCCGCTACCACAAGATCGTCCTCATGACCGACGCCGACGTGGATGGCAGCCACATCCGGACACTTTTGCTGACGTTCTTCTACCGGCAGATGCCCGAACTGGTCCTGCGCGGCCACCTCTACATTGCCCAGCCGCCCCTTTACAAGGTCAAGAAGGGCAAGCAGGAGCGCTACATCAAGGACGAGCGCGGCCTGGAGGAGTACCTCTTCAACAAGGCCCTGGACGGTTGGACCCTCACCCTTCCCAACGGCGAGCTGATGCAGGGCCCGAACCTCGTCCGCGAGATGAAGAAATGGGGCGAGGTGAAGCACCTCTTCGCCAAGTTGGAACGCCGCGGCTATGCCCGGCCCCTGGTGGACGGCCTACTGAACGAGGGGCTGCTGGAGGATGGTCGTTTCCAAGACGCAGAATCCATCCAGGCCTTTGCGGATTGTCTCCAGTCCCAGGGCCTCGGGCAATGTGAGGTGGAATCCATTGAGGCCATGGAGGTGGACGGGCAAGTGATTCCTGCCGTGCATCGCCTGAAGCTCACCCGCATCCATCTGTCCCGCCCCATCACCCTCTGGATCGATGACCAGGTGGCCCACTGGGGCGAATTCCGCCGCCTCATGGCCCTACGCCACGACTTGGCCACCTTCGCGGGCGGGGAGCTGAAACTGCGCCGGACCCAGGCCACCAAAGTGCTTGAAGAGGGCGAGGAGCCCGAAGAGACGACCCCCGCCAAACAGGTCAAGGAGATGACCTTCGGCAATGCCGAGGATATGCTCACCAACATCGTGGAGGAAGGCAAGCGTGGTCTCTACATCCAGCGCTATAAAGGCCTCGGCGAGATGAACCCTGAGCAGCTCTGGGAGACCACCATGGATCCAACCCGCCGGACCCTGTTGAAGGTCCACGTGGATGACGCCGTGGAAGCCGACGAGATCTTCACCATTCTCATGGGCGATGCCGTCGAACCCAGGCGGAGATTCATCGAGAACAATGCCCTTCTGGCGGAAAACCTGGATGTCTAGTGTTGAACCACGAAGACACAAAGACACTAAGAACAAGACTTATAATATTATTTCTTTGTGACTTAGTGGCTTGGTGGTGAATTTTTCTTTTTGAGGTTCCACGTGGAACAACAGCAACCCAAGCCCCAGCGCATTGAGCCTATCGAGATCGAGAAGGAGATGCGGAAGTCCTACCTGGATTACGCCATGAGCGTGATCGTGGGTCGGGCCCTACCAGACGTCCGGGACGGTCTGAAGCCGGTGCACCGGCGCGTCCTCTTCGCCATGCAGGAGGCCGGGAACGAGTGGAACCGAGCCTACAAGAAATCCGCCCGCACGGTCGGCGATGTGATGGGTAAGTACCACCCGCACGGTGATTCGGCCATCTACGACACCTTGGTCCGCATGGCCCAGCCCTTCTCCATGCGCCACCCGCTGGTGGACGGGCAGGGCAACTTCGGTTCCATCGATGGCGACAGCCCGGCGGCCATGCGTTACACCGAAGCCCGCCTGTCCCGGTTGGCCTCTGAGATGATGGCGGACATTGACCAGGACACGGTGGACTTCGGCCCCAACTACGACGACAGCATGGTCGAGCCCCTGGTCCTTCCCACCCGGTTCCCCAATCTCCTGGTGAACGGCAGTCAGGGCATCGCTGTGGGCATGGCCACCAGCATTCCGCCCCACAACCTGAGGGAGTGCTGTGGCGCCCTCATGGCCCTGATCGACAACCCCGCCCTGGGACTCGAGGGCCTCATGGCGCACATCCAGGGACCCGATTTTCCTCTCGGGGGCCTGATGCTGGGCACCGAAGGCGTGCTGGAGGCCTATCGCACCGGTCGGGGTCGCTGCATCGTTCGCGCCAAGTCCCACGTGGAAACGGTGCGCATCAAGAACAAGGGAGAGCTGGAGCAGTTGGTCTTCACGGAGCTGCCCTACCAGGTCAACAAGGCGACCCTCACCGAGCGGATCGCCGACCTTGTCCACGAAAAGAAGATCGATGGGATCGGCGATCTCCGGGACGAATCCGATCGGGAGGGTATCCGGCTGGTAGTGGAGCTCAAGAAGAACGAGCCCAGCGATATCGTACTCAACCAGCTCTACCAGCAGACCGGCCTCCAGAGCAGCTTCCCCATCACCATGCTGTGCATCGTGAACGGCCAGCCCAGGGTCTGCACCCTGCGCGAAATCCTGAAGGAGTTCCTCGGCTTCCGCCGCGAGGTTGTGACCCGGCGAACCATGTTCCAGCTCCGCAAGGCCGAGGACCGTCACCACATTTTAATGGGCCTCAAGATCGCCCTGGACCACCTGGACGCGGTCATCAAGCTCATCCGCGCCGCCAAGTCCCCCGAGGAGGCCAAGGCGGGACTCATGGAGGGGGCCTTTGTCACCCCCGCGGCCCTCAAGAAGGACCCCAGTCTGGCCCTATCGGACCGGCAGGCTCAGGCCATCCTGGATATGCGCCTCCAGCGCCTCACGGGCCTGGAGCGGGACAAGATTCTGGACGAACTGGCCGAGGTCGAGAAGACCATCGCCCACCTGAAATCGATCCTCGCCGACGACACCCTCCTCATGAAGGTCATCCGGGAGGAACTGCAGGCCGTTTCCGATCAGTTCGGCAATCCCCGCCGCACCGAGATCGCCGCCTTCTCCGGTGAGATCCGCATGGAGGACGTGGTACCCGACGATCCCATGGTTGTCACCATGTCCAAGGCCGGCTACATCAAACGCACGGAACTGTCCACCTACCGCCGCCAGAAGCGAGGCGGCAGAGGCAAACTGGGCATGAAGACCAAGGATGAGGATTTCGTCGAACGGCTCTTCCTCACCAAGGCCCACGACACCCTGCTGGTCTTCACGGACCGGGGCTACGTCTACGCCCTCAAGGTCTACGACATCCCCGAGAGCGGTGCCGCCAACCGCGGTAAGCACGTCAAGAACCTGGTCAGCCTCAAGGATGATGAGAAAGTGGTCACCCTCATGGCCCTGCGGGAATTCCCCGAGGATCACTACCTGGTCTTCGCCACCAGTCATGGCACTGTGAAGAAGACCGCCCTGGCCGCCTACGCCAACATCCGCGCTAACGGCCTCATCGCCCTGAACATCGAGGAGGGCAACAGCCTGATCTCGGTCAGGGTCTCCCACGGCAGTCAGCAGATCTTTCTCATCAGCGCCCAGGGCAAGGCCATCCGCTTCCCCGAGGAGGATGTGCGCTCCATGGGCCGCGTGGCCACGGGCGTGCGCGGCATGCGGCTGGGGGCGGGCGATCACCTCGTGGATATGGAAGTGGCCGATCCGCTGCCCGATCTGCCCGAAGGCGTGGAAGCCGACGAGAGCACCGCCATGCACGGCATGCTCCTCACGGTCACCGAGAAGGGTTACGGCAAGCGCTCCCTCCTCCAGGACTATCGACTCCAGGGCCGCGGCGGCACGGGCGTCATCAACATCCGCGCCGGGGTCCGCAATGGGCCCGTGGTGGGTTCCGTCCTGGTCAAACCCGGCGAGGGCTGCTTGCTCATCTCTCAGGAAGGCATGGTCATCCGCTTCGCCATCGACGAAGTCCGCAAGACCGGCCGCGCTGCCCTGGGCGTCAAGCTGCTGAACCTGGCTTCCGACAGTGACCGGGTGGTGGGCCTCGCCATGATCGATGCCTTGGCCCAAGCCCTGGACGAAGAAGAAGACGTGGACCTCATCGCCGACGCCGAGACTGCCCAACCCGGACCCAACGAAGCAGGAGAGCCCCAGAAGCTTGGAATGGACTGATGCAGGGGCTGAGCAGGAGCTTCCATGACGATTACGATAGGCCAGAGGGGCACATTCGAGAAGACTACCGAACCTCAGGAATCGGCGGCGGCGCTGGGTTCTGGCGGGCTGGATGTCTTTTCCACCCCCTCCTTGGTGGCGCTCTTCGAGATCACCGCCAAGCGGGGTGTGGACGGCCTTCTGCCTCCAGGCCACAGCACCGTGGGCATTGAGATCCAGGTGAAGCACATGAAGGCCACCAGGATCGGCAAACAGGTGCGTTGCACGGCCACCGTCACCGCAGTGGAGGGCAAGAAGATCAGCCTCACCGGCGAGATGTGGGACGAGGATGGCAAGATCGGGGAAGGCACCCATACCCGCTACATCGTGAACGACGCCGAGTTCCTCAAGCGCCTGGGGTAGTACTCACCTTGAAGTATGCTATCGGTGGCTTCTCCATCATTTTGAACATGAATCCCCATCGTTTTGAACGGCAATGGCGTTGGATCAAGCC
The DNA here is from genome assembly GCA_025361955.1 of Holophagaceae bacterium. Lineage (GTDB taxonomy): Bacteria > Acidobacteriota > Holophagae > Holophagales > Holophagaceae > UBA1801. The sequence continues at coordinate 755 of JANYIU010000156.1, read as the reverse complement.
CGTCGCAGGATCCTTCCCGAACTCCCGGTGCAGTTAATGGTTGGACCAGATAGGGTTGGAAACGCGAGGGGGGGGCCAGAGCCCCTTGGCACGCTCCTTGATGTGGAACCATGGTTGTACGACAACAAGATCTTTGCTTGTGCCCACTGGGCTAGGTCCAGACCTACTGGATGATTCGTGGCCCAACCGAACGCCGTTTACGAATCATTTCAGATTCAGAGCCACAGGATGGGAACCGAGGTGGAACGATCATGTCATTCGGACTCTACGCGACGGGATTTGCGATTTTCATTGCTGGTTTGATGTACGGCGCTCACTTGTTGCATGTGCCAGGGCAATGGATTGCCGTCGGCGCCATCATATTGTTGGGTTTCGGTATCCTTTCCGGCGTCAAGGCGACGCGCCAGAAGGATCCCCCAGCGTAGGTTGTCAGCAAACGGATGGAAATCGTCCTGCAAATCTCAGTGAATCCCTCCGTGGTATTGTCGTCTCCCTGGTGAATCTCAGGCACGATGCCGAGTGGTGGTGAAGCGCTCCAGGGTGATCGCCTCGTGGCGGGGGTTGATGCCGGCCTTCCTGCAGGCGATGGCGATCTGGTCTTCGGGGGTGTTGATGGTCTCGATGTTTGGGAGAAGCACGCCCCGCCGTCCGTCGGAGGTCGAGACCACCACGCCGTAGCGTTTGACGTCCAACTCTGAGGGCCCCTGGACGGGTTCCAGGGACGAAAGCACATCCACATGGATCTCCAAGGTGTC
>JANYIU010000180.1 GCA_025361955.1 Holophagaceae bacterium | reverse complement strand
AGCATGAACTCGATGAAGGCCTTCGCGAGCTCGACGTGCTTGGCGCCCTTTACGATGCCCGCGGCTTCGACCTGCATGACCTGACCTTCAGGGAACATCAGGGCCTTGTAGCGATCGGTCTTGTCGTTTTCCACGTGATAGGCCGGACTCGTTGTGTAGCTGATGACAAGGGGCGCTTCACCCTGGGTGAACATGCCGTAGCCGGCATCCCAGCCGCTGGTGATGGTGAGGATCGAGGGCTTGAGGGCCCGCCAGAATTCGGGCCACTGCTCGCCCCGGGCCGCGACCACCGTGGCCAGGAAGCCTAGGCCAGGCGTGGAGGTGCGCGGATCCATCAGGATGAGCTTCTTGGCATACTCGGGTTGGGTGAGGTCGGCTAGGGTTTTGGGCGGATTCGCCAGCTTCTGGCTGTCCCAGATGACGCAGAAATAGCCGAAATCAAAGGGGATCAGGTGGTGGGTCGGGTCGAAATCCAGCCCGGGCGCCAGCAGTGACAGGTTCTTGGGGGAGAACGCCAAGAGGACATCGGCCTTGATGGCCTTCCTCACCAAGTTGTTGTCCAGACCGACGAGCACATCCGCCTTGGGCGCCGCCTTTTCCAGCACCGCGGCGGACAATACTTGGCCGGCATCCCCTTTGGAAACCAGGGTCACCTTGCAGTTGTATTGCTGCTCGAAGAGCGGGATGACCTTGGGGCCGGGACCCCACTCGGCCACGAAGGAATCGTAGGCATAGATGACCAGTTCCTTGCTCTGGGCGCTCAGGCTCACCGTCGTGCACCACGACAGCAGTGACGCCGAGACGGCCGTCCGGAACAGACGTTGGAAAAAAGTTTGGTAGCTCATCGAGCCCTCCCTCCGCCGGCATTACCCGGATCAGGTTCAGTGGGTTTGATCTCAGGCTTTCCGATCCGCGACCGGAAAACCACCCCGTAAGATGACCTTTCCAATGTAGCCGAATGTGGGCTCGGGTCAAGGATTCCTGCACAACGTGACCGGTCTTCGACCTTGGGGTGGCAAGTTCAGCAGGGGTAGCTATTCAACGCTGGTTAGGAGCCGTTACGGAATAACCACTGTTTTTGGTTGTTTCGTTACGGCTCCTTGTGCCGCTCTCGCCACCGGGACGACCAGGTTATTGAGCAGCGGCAACTTGCGGGAGAATGTGCGCTGAATGGGGTGGGAAATCAGGAAGTGGTTTGACAGGAAGGCTCGCGAGCGCCAACCTGGGTCGATTTGCAAAGGCCAAAGATGAAGCGCGTTCTCATCATCGCAAACGGAGAATTGGATTCCGAGACCGCCCGGCGGCTGCTCACCCACTCAGTGGACTGGCTGGTCGCTGTCGACGGGGGGGCCAATCACTGTAAGGCCTTGGGACTGGTTCCGCAGCTCATCGTCGGCGATCTGGATTCGCTCACTCCGGAAACCCTCGCCCATTTCACCCAAGCCGGCATTCCCTTTGAGCGCCACCCGGCGCGCAAAGACGAGACCGACCTGGAACTGGCCCTGCTGGGCGCGGTCCGGCAGGGGGCAGAACATATCATCCTTGCCGGGGCCCTGGGTGGGCGCCTCGACATGACTGTGGCGAATGTGCTGCTGCTGCTGCGTCCGGAGCTGCGCCAGGTGCGCGTCGAACTATGGGAGCGGCTGGCCACCACCAGGCTCCTCCGACCGCCCAGCGATGAGATCCATGGCCAGCCGGGCGATACGCTCAGCCTCATTCCGCTCCAGGGCGATGTGGAGGGTCTGACCACGGCGGGTCTGGCTTATCCGCTGCAGGACGAAACCCTGTTCTTCAGCCAGGCGCGCGGCCTTAGCAATGTGTTCACGGAACCCCTAGCCCGGATCCAGTTGCGCGCAGGAGTGCTGCTGGCCATTCACACCTCTGGCCGTGCGTGAAAAAAGGCTGGTCTTGATTGCAATCAGCCTTCGCCAGGGTGTTAAATGGAGCCGTGGAAATCCCGCGCTCGCCTTCCCCAGATATCTGCATCTACACCATCCGGTTGAAAAACGCCGACGGCACCGAGCAGGTCCTCACCAAACCCTGCCCCTACCTGTCCACGTGCAAGGAGCTGGGCCGTACCTGTGCCGATTTCCAGGAACGCATGGCCAAGCCAGGGCAGCCCTGATTTCCGCTTGAGCCCGCCGAGGGGCACTCGGTGCGCCTGCGCAGACTATTTCATCCGCCATGCAACTTCAGCTTGATTGTGGGGCTTGCTGTGTCTTGAATGAGATCTGCCCAGCCACTTCCAGCCTTCGTTCCTGTCAGCCGCTCAGGCGCTGCCTCGAGGTAAATTGTCTCACTCCGCAGCGACTATTAAGCTGGGCACTTCAGCCCGTGAGGATTTGTGCAGCCAAAAGTTGATTTTAAACTGTCGATTGCCATTTGTGCAGACAACCGCCCGGATGTTCTTCGGAACTGCCTGGGTGCCCTCGGCGACCTCGGTTATCACCTTGTCCATCAAGTCGTGGTCGTCGACAACTCCGACGATGCGGTCCATCGGCTCGCCAACGAGAAGCTTGTCCAGTCGTGGCCGGGGGTGCGCTACTCGGTATCGGAGCCGCCCAGCCTGTCCCGGGCACGCAGCCTGGCGCTGGCCCAGACCTCCGGCGACCTGGTCGCCTTCCTCGATGACGATGCCACCTGCCAAGGTGGCTGGGCTGAGGCGCTCATGGCCAGTTTTTCGGATGGCGATGTGGTGTGCGCGGGCGGCCCCATCCAGCCAAACTGGGAGAACCCGCCGCCTGCGTGGCTTGGCGGCGAGCTGCTGCAGCCCCTCGCCATCCTGGACCTGGGCGACTCCGCCCGCGACCTCACGGCGTCTGAGTTCTTCTACGGAGCAAACATTGCATTTCGCCGGACCGCGCTCCAAGCCGTCGGCGGGTTCGCCGAGCAGGTCGGCCAAACCAATACTGATCCAATGGGCGACCAGGATATCGAGGTGCAGCGGCGCCTGCGCGAACGCGGGTGTCTTCGCTATACTCCTGGCGCCAAGGTTCGGCACCTCATCCGCAGCGAGCGTTGCTCAGCGCAATGGTTCCTGAAGAGGTACGCCTGGCAGAGTGGCAGCGACGCTCGCACCCCTGAAGCAGGGACGCTCGCCTATCTGGCGACGCTGCTCCAGTTGCAAGGAATGCCCAGTGCGGCCGATCGGATTCATGAACACCTAGCCACTGAGCCGGGCTCCTTAACCGAGCAAGCAGTGGCCCGCGCCCAGTTCGTTCGCGGTCTCGCCGGTACGCTGCTGAACGGCTGCGACCCGACGCCTCGGATGATGGCAGTCACCAGGAGACGGCGCACCCTTGAGGCTCCGGAGTTTGAATCCTTCAAGTGCCAAGTCCCCGGCGAGACCGAATACCTGTTCCTCGAATTCGGCGTCGCCCATGCCTACCTGTTCGGAGCCTACGGCGAGATCAAGGGCTCCAGTCTGCTCAACCCGCAGCTCGACCCGGGCCGCCAGCCCAAGGAGTGCGCCGAGTTCGTCAGGAACGCGCTGTTTTACGCAGGCCGGACCGGCGTGAAGGCCGTTGTTTTGATCACGGCGGATGTGCTTCTCTGTCCTGACTATGAGGAGATCCTGGGCGATTCGGAACGGGAGGTTGCAGTCTTCGGCTTCCTCCATCGTGTCCCGAGAGACGCTGCCTCTGGCGAGCAATTGCAGCGTCGCTGCCGCAACATGGAGGGTCTGTTCGTCTACTCGGAGCCGGTCCAGCGTTACTTGGAAGCCCAGTACGGGCTCACTAACGTCATTCATGTGCCGCACCCGCCCGTGTTCCTCGCGAACGTTCCCGTCAGGGCGGCGCGAAGGCTGCCCGCGTCTGCAGCCAGCGACCAACCTCGCCTTGGGCTCGGGCTGCTCGGTGAGGTGCGGCCCGAGAAGGGCTACGAGTTCGTGATCGACGCGCTTTCAACCGCCGCGTTCGAAGTTCGTTCGCGCATCAAGATTGTCATGGCAGGCGCAGTCGACGCTGAGGTGGAGCGACGCATTCAGGCGACCTGCGCAGCTGCTTGTGTGGTCACGGAGTTCAACTTGCGCTCACCAGCGGCGCGCGGATACCGCGCTGTCCCGGACAATGTCTTTATTCAGGCGCTCTTGGATTCGGACGTGATCGTCATGCCCTACGAGGCAGGCGATGTCTTTTCGGGCCATTTCGTCGATGCGCTGCGAGCGGGTTCCTGGTTTCTGGTGACCCGGGGCTCCGCGATCGGCAACTTGGTGGACCGTCATTCGCTGGGTGAAACGTTCGAGCGCGGCGATCGACGATCCTTCCTGGCTGCGCTTGCCACCCTCCTGGAGCGCATCGCGTCGGAACCCAGCCCAGGACCCGAGCGCTTGCGACTGGCCGAGGCTTGCTCCACCGCGAAGGTCTGCCGCCAAGTAGAGGAGGCCCTGGGTAAAGCGACCACCGCGCGCGCAGCTGGAAGACTACCCTCCTACCATTTGCCTAGACTGGTGACCGGGCTATGACCGACTCAACCTATGACGAAAGGTTCTATGAGGACATCTCGGACGGCTCCCGCCGCTCCGCTGCTGTGGTCGTCCCACTCCTGCTCCGCCTGCTGCCCGACATCCACTCGGTAGTCGATTTCGGGTGTGGGGCGGGAGCCTGGCTGGCGGAGTTCTCTTTGTGCGGCCTGCCCATCGTCAGTGGCCTCGATTTTGGGCTGGGGACCGAAGAGTATCTGTTCATCCCAAGGGGACGCTTCCACATCATGGACCTCTCCCAATCCGTGGTCGGTGTCCCAAAGCACGATCTGGCCATATCACTCGAGGTGGCCGAGCACCTGCCTGATGCCGCGGCGCGCTCATTCGTCCACAGCATTGCGTCGACGGCTGAACGCGTCCTGTTCTCGGCGGCGACACCCCTTCAGGGCGGCCACAGCCACCTCAATGAGCGCTGGCCAAGCTATTGGATTCGCCTCTTCGCCGAAGCGGGGTACAGGTGCCACGACGTCATCCGGCCGATCATCTGGAACGACCAGCGCATCGAGTGGTGGTACCGGCAAAACCTTCTCCTCTTCGTCCGGGAGAGCAAAACAGGCATAGCCCATGCGCTGGAAGGGCTCGCCAGCTTCCAGGGTGCTAGTCTGATCCACCCGGAAAAGCTGATTTACCTAGCCGGAAGCCACAAGGGAGAAGCTCTCGCGACCCGCGACGTTGAGGCCTGGAATCGCCTCGACGCGGCCCTTCATACCCAGGCACGACGAGTGGCCGAGTTGCAGTCGCGGCACCCCAGGTCACGACGATTCCTGCTGAACCTCGAACGCGCGCTGCGGCGCGCCTTGGCCGTGTTCAGGGGGCAGTCCAAGGAGGTCTTCAAGACGCGATGGAGGGAGCGGCGGGAGCGCAGGCTGATCACCCGAGCAGAACTCTTCGACACATTTTGGTACACGCGGGTCTATCCCGATGTGTCAGCCTCGGGCCTCAAGCCATTCCGGCACTTCCTCCGGATCGGCGTATGGCAGGGACGCGACCCTGGACCGCTGTTCTCGACGCAACAGTACTTGGCTAAGCACCCGTGGCTGATCGGGACCAGCGTGAACCCGGTGATGCACTTCCTTGAAGAGCGGGGCGCTCGGCGTTAATCTATGACGATCAGTCATAAAATCTAACCGGGAGCTGTGGGATGAGAATCTGTGGTATTGCGTGTGTAAAGGACTCACATGCTATACTTGCGGCTAGCATCAAGCACCTTGTTTTGAATGGAATAAGGGATTTTTATCTTTATGACCATGGCAGTGATCCCCATCTGTCGAGCTTTCTTTCGACTGAATTTGGTTCTGACACCCTTCGTATACAGGTCCTGCGGAAGGAAACGCGACCCTTTTTTCAGCGAGAGATGGTCAATATCCTAGGGGACCTTGCCCGGGAAGATGGTTTCGAGATCGCCCTGGCATTCGATGCCGATGAGTTCTGGTGCTCGACGGTGCCGGGACGCTCCCTCGCCGACCAGATCGCCTTCGAGATACCAGCTGAAGCCGATGCCTTGATGGTTCCGGTCATCAATTACGTACAGCATCGCGATGTGGACACTTTTCACGTGAAGTCTCTGTCCAAGTGCCAGTACTCAGTGGTGCCGTTCGTGGCTTCGGCGCGCCACCCTCAGGATCAAGTGGATGCTGGCATGCCATTCGTCGCCATGCCATTCCCTTCCAAAGTTATCGCTTGGCTATCGCGTGATATCAAATACACGACAGGACAGCACGACATTACCAAAACCAAAGGCGAGGGCCGAATAGCCGATGCGGCCGGCATCATTGTGCGACACCTACCTCTGCCAGCCAGAACGCAGCTAGTTGAGAGGCGCGAGCAAGGCCTCCGCCTTATCGCTGCTGGATTTCCTGCTTGGCTTGGGTGGCAGTCTCAACGCCTTGCCTACATGACGGAGACTGAACTGGATGCCTACTGGAGTAACAACTCATGGCATTTTGCCGATGACCACGTCCCATGCGTGGGAACCTACGACCGCCTCGTTCAGGATAACGCTCTTGTTCAGATCGGCCATGACCTGACGCAGGCGGGCGATTTCTTGAACAAGACCCAGGGAGCCGGGGCCCATGGCCCACTATCATTTCGCGAGATTCCATCATATAAATTCGAACGGTTAATCCAACATATCGTGGACGATTCCGGAAAGGCTGAGAGAACGATCGAGGCCCTCACCCTTGCCCGTGATCAAGCCATCGCAAGAGGAGCCATGGTGGGATCCGAGTTGGATGCTGTTCGCTCCGAGTTGGATACCGTTCGCTCTGAGCTGGATACGATTCGATCTGAGCGGGATGCGGTTCGATCTGAGCGGGATGCGGTTCAATCCAAGCTGGATACAGTTCAATCCGAGTTGGCTGCGGTTCGATCTTCGCCATGGCAGAAGTTCAAGGTTCTCTTGCAAGGATTGCGACCCATCGAGAAGCGTTTGAGAGAATTCCGGAAGCGCCATTTTGTAAAGCGGTCAGAGCACGGCCCCCACGAATCTGGGGGTACCCCAAGCATCGTGCAATCTAGCGCCATGACGGTGCGAAAAGGAGATCAGCAATGACAGCATGTAGCGCAGTTTTGCTGCATGAGAGATGGAGGTAGGCCCT
>JANYIU010000127.1 GCA_025361955.1 Holophagaceae bacterium | reverse complement strand
CGAGTGGCCCTTCCTGCGCGGCACGGAGCCTCTGGGCAAGCGTATCGCCGGATGGCTCGTGGCCCAGGAGCTGCCCTTCCCGGAAGCCCAGGCTTTCAACGAGGCCCTTCGCCAAGACCTGGAGCGCGGCCAGAACGCTGTGAACCTGGTGCTGGACGAGGCCGGTCGGCAGGGTCTTGACGCTGATCAGGCCGATGCTTCCATGGTTGGCAAGGACGGCACCTCCATCAGCACTTACGCCGATGCAGTCCAGGCCCTGGAAGGTGTGGATACCTCCTTGCCGCTGTTCTTGGCGGGCTCCGCCGGAGCGCTGCCGGCCGCCGCGCTCGTGGTGGCCGCGCTCAAGGCGAAGAACGCCGATCTCACCAAGGCCGAACTCTCCTTGGGTTTCGATCCTCTAGGGGCGCTCGCCTCCAAGGGGAGCCTGCCCATGTCCGTGGATCAGGCTTACGACCAGCTCGCCGAGCTTACCCGTTGGGCCGGAACGAATGCTCCCAGGGCCCGCACCCTCGTGGCCTGCGGGCGCCCATGGCATGAGGCTGGTGGCAACGCCGTCCAGGAACTGGCCTTCACCCTCGCCAGCGCCGTGGCAACCCTGCGTGCCTTGGAAGCCCGCGGTATCAGCGTGAATGACGCCGCCAGTCGCGTCCTCATCCGGATGTGCGTGGGCGGTCACTTCTTCATGGAGATCGCCAAGCTGCGCGCCGTTCGCGTCCTTTGGGCCCAGGTGGTCCGCGCCTGCGGTGGCAGCGATGAGGCCGCCAAGATCCGCCTGCACGCCAAGAGCGGCCAGTTCAACAAGACCCAATTCGATCCGCACGTGAACGTGCTGCGCGGCACCACCGAAGCCTTCGCGGCAGTGGTGGGGGGGGTCGACAGCCTGCATGTAGCGCCCTATGACGCCACCTTGGGCCTGCCCTCCGAGCTGAGCCGTCGCCTCGCCCGGAACACGCAGATCATCCTGCGTGAAGAATCCAGACTGGACCAGGTGGTGGATCTCGCTGGCGGAAGTTGGGCGGTGGAAACCCTCACCCACCAGCTCTGTGTCGCCGCCTGGAAGCTCTTCCAGGAGGTGGAAGCCAGGGGCGGTCTGAAGGCGGCTCTGGAAGCCGGCTTTCCCCAGAGCAAAATCGCCGAAGTGGCTGCCGCGCGCCGGAAGGCCCTGGTGCAGCGCACGGACATCATCGTGGGCAGCAACCAGTACGCAAACGCCCTGGAGGCCTCACCCGCCCTCCAGCCCCTTGACCATGACGCACTGCAGGCGGTCTACGGTCCCCGAGCCGCTGCAGCCCGCAAGGGCGCGGTCGAGGCTGCGTCTTTCCAGTCCCTGGTGGATAGTGCCCCCAAAGCCACGCTCGGCGAGCTTTCCGCTGCTCTGGGTCGCGGCAACACCCCGAAGGTGGAGGCGCTGAAGGGCCACCGGGCGGTGGCAATGTTCGAAACCTTGCGCAAGGCCGTCCTGGCTTACCGTGCCAAGAAGACCGGCCCCCAGGTATTCCTGGCCAATCTCGGCCCCACGGGAGCCTACATGGCGCGCCTGGACTTCACGCGCGGGGTCTTCCAGGTGGGCGGTTTCGAGGTGGCCGATCAGGCTTGGTTCAAGACCCCCGAGGAAGCAGCCAAGGCGGCTCTCGCTAGCGGCGCCCCTATCGTGGTAGCCGTGGGACTCGACGACACCTATGTGGAGGCCGTGCCCTTGCTGGCCAAGGCCCTCAAGTCGGGTGGCGTGAAGGTTGTGCTGGTGGCCGGGCTGCTGAAGGAGCAGGTTGATGCCTTCAAGTTGGCCGGCGTCGATGACTTCATCCATGTCAGAAGCGATGTCCACGCCGTGCTCACTGGTCTGGCCAAGACTCTGGAGGTGTGCTGATGGGCGCCATTCCTGATTTCACCAAGGTGGAGATGATGACCACCAAGGGCCAGGGTCTGGCTGCTTGGCAGGCCAAGGCGGGCGACACCGCACCCCTCAGCTGGATGACCAGCGAGCAGATCCGCGTGAAGCCTCTCTACAGCAGCGAGGACATGGCGGTCACCGAGCACCTGCCGTTTCTCGCGGGTATTCCGCCCTTCCTGCGCGGGCCATACGCCTCGATGTACGTGATCCGTCCCTGGACCGTCCGCCAGTACGCGGGCTTCTCCACCGCCGAAGCTTCCAACGCGTTCTATCGGCGCAATCTGGCGGCGGGCCAGAAGGGCCTCTCCGTGGCCTTCGATTTGGCCACGCACCGCGGCTATGACTCCGATCACCCGCGCGTCGCGGGCGATGTCGGGAAGGCCGGCGTGGCCATCGATTCCATCCTGGACATGAAGGTGCTTTTCGATCAGATCCCCCTGGACAAGATGAGCGTCTCCATGACCATGAACGGCGCCGTGCTGCCGATCCTGGCCTTCTACATCGTGTCGGGTCTGGAACAGGGCGTGGAGTTGGCCAAACTGACGGGGACCATCCAGAACGACATCCTCAAGGAGTTCATGGTCCGCAACACCTACATCTACCCGCCCAAGCCTTCCATGCGGGCGATCGCGGACATCATCGCCTACACGGCGAAGAACATGCCCAAGTTCAATTCCATTTCGATTTCGGGTTACCACATGCAGGAAGCCGGCGCCACGGCCGATCTGGAGATGGCTTACACCCTGGCGGACGGCATGGAATATGTCCGCGCCGGGTTGCAGGCCGGCATGAAGGTGGATGAGTTCGCTCCCCGGCTTTCCTTCTTCTGGGCCGAGGGCTTGAACTACTTCATGGAGGTGGCCAAGCTCCGCGCCGCCCGGCTGCTCTGGGCCAAGCTCCTCAAAGGCTTCGGTTGCAAGGATCCCAAGTCCATGGCCCTGCGCACCCACAGCCAGACCTCTGGCTGGTCGCTGTCGGAGCAGGACCCCTTCAACAACGTGGTCCGCACCTGCATAGAAGCCATGGCCGCGGCTTTGGGCCACACCCAGTCCCTGCATACCAACGCCCTGGACGAGGCCATTGCTCTGCCCACGGACTTCAGCGCGCGCATCGCGCGGAACACCCAGCTCTTCCTCCAGGATGAGACCGGCATCTGCAAGATCGTGGATCCTTGGGGCGGCGCCTATTACCTGGAGAGCCTCACCCACCAGCTCGCTCACCGAGGTTGGCAACACATCCAGGAAGTGGAGAAGCTGGGCGGCATGGCCACGGCAACCGAATCCGGCATTCCCAAGCTGCGCATCGAGGAGGCCGCTGCGCGCAAGCAGGCCAAGATCGACAGCGGCACCGAGACCATCGTGGGTGTGAACAAGTACCGGCTGGCCAAGGAGGATCCCATCGAGATCCTCGATGTGGACAACGTGGAGGTGCGCCGCCAGCAGCTGGATCGCTTGGCCAAGCTCAAGGCCGAGCGCGATAGCTCCGCCGTTCAGGCAGCCCTGGCCGCCCTCACCAAATGCGCTGCGACCGGGGTGGGTAATCTGCTCGAACTGAGCGTCGAAGCTGCGAAGGTGCGGGCCTCGCTCGGTGAGATCAGCGACGCCCTCGAGCAGGTCTGGGGCCGTCATAAAGCGGAGATCCGCATGGTTTCTGGTGTCTACGGTTCAGAATACTCCAAGGGCAAGGAGGTCGCGGAGGTGCGTGCCCTCACCGATGCCTTCGCCAAAGTGGAAGGCCGTCGCCCCCGCATCCTGGTGGCCAAGCTGGGCCAGGATGGCCATGATCGAGGCGCCAAGGTGGTGGCCACGGCTTACGCTGACCTGGGTTTCGACGTGGACATGGGCCCCCTCTTCCAGACCCCGGAAGAAGCCGCCCGCATGTCGGTGGAGAACGATGTCCATGTGGTCGCCATGTCGAGCCTCGCGGCGGGCCACAAGACCCTGCTGCCCCAGCTCGTGGGTGAGCTGAAGAAGCTGGGTCGCGAAGACATCATGGTCGTCGCCGGTGGCGTGATCCCCGCCCAGGACTACAACACTCTGCGCCAGGCCGGCGCCGC
>JANYIU010000121.1 GCA_025361955.1 Holophagaceae bacterium | reverse complement strand
CCTATCTGCTGCAATATTTGGCGTTTGGTCTTGAGGGAAAAAGCTCGACGCGGAGGACCGGAGGAAGATTTTTTTTCTCCGGGATCCTCGCTCTTTTCTCCGTGCCTCAGCGTTGAGCTTTTCCCTTTCGCAATCAAACCGCCTGCCCTTGAGGTCCTCTCACGAGCAATGAACGCAATCTGAGCCTATTACTACTCCTCTTCAACTTTGTCTTTTCCTGCGCGGATGTTTCGCTGAAATCTTGGTTATCTGCTTCAGTGTTGGGCGTTTGGTCTTGAGGGAAAAAGCTCGACGCGGAGGCGCGGAGATCACTGGAGGATCGGGGAGGAAGTGGATTGCAAAGGAAAAGGGACTCGGATGGAAGCGGTTCTTTGGGAGTTGCGGGCAGTGCAACTCCCACTCATGATCCCCTCCTCCTGTTCCAATTTAGCGCCCGGAGCCATTCCAGAGCAGTGACCCATTCCTGACGATGCCTTAGACTACTTCTGTGCAGGCCAGGAGAAGGCCGTGTCTCGAAAGCGCATCTCTCCAGCCTTTGATCGTGTGTTTCACCTCTGCTCAAGTCCGGTTCTCTCAAGAGGCTCTATGCGAATGCTAGTGACGGGAGGCGCTGGCTTCATTGGCAGCCGCTGCGTGGACCACTTCGTGGCCAAGGGGCACCGGGTATGGGTACTCGATAATCTGAGCAGTGGTCCGAAGGCCAACATCCACGAATGGTTCGCCGCGAACTGGCCGGAGCAAGCATGAAGCCCGAACTGGTGGTCATGGCTGCGGGTGTGGGTTCCCGCTTCGGGGGTTTGAAGCAACTGGAACCCGTGGGCCCCAATGACGAAAAGGTCATGGACTACGCCCTCTACGATGCCAAGCGGGCTGGTGTGGAGCGGGTCGTCTTCGTGATACGCAAGGCGCTCGAGCGCGACTTCCACGAGCAGCTCGGCTCCAGGTATAGCAAGTGGATGGAGGTGGCGTACGCCTTCCAGGAGTTGGAGCAGCTCCCCCAGGGCTTCACCCTACCCGCCGGTCGAGTGAAACCCTGGGGCACTGCCCACGCGATTCTGGCGGCCGAAACGAAAGTGAAGGTGCCCTTCCTCACAATCAACGCCGATGACTTCTACGGTCGCAGGGCCTTCGCAACCCTGACGGAGTTCCTGGCCCGCCCCACGGAAGGGTCTGCAAATGCCTATGCCATGGTGGCCTTCCAGATGGCGAACACCCTTTCGGAATACGGCACCGTGGCCCGGGGCATCTGCGAGGTAGAACCTGGCGGGCTGCTCAGGACCGTAGCAGAACACGCCGGTTTGGAGCGCCACGGAGAGGGGGTCCGGGAACTGGCCGAGGATGGTTTCTGCCGCCGCTACTCGGGCCGGGAACCGGTTTCCATGAACTTCTGGGGGTTCCGGCCCAGCATCTTCCAGCATCTTCAGGAACACTTCGCCCGCTTCTTGACGGCACGGGGGCGGGATCTCAAGGCTGAGTTCTTCATCCCCACCGTGGTGGACACGCTCATCCGGGAAGGTCGTGCGACCATGCGGGTCCTGGAGACGCCGGATCGGTGGTTCGGCGTGACCTATCGGGAGGACAAGAGCTTAGTCGTGACCCGCCTCCAGGAACTCATCCGCTCAGGCGAGTACCCCCAACACCTCTGGAGTTGAACATGCCTTCGAACCTGCCCATAGCCGCACTCAAGACCATCGCGTGCCGCTTCGCGATCCTGGGTGACTTCCTGGGTGCCCAACCTTACGGCAACGGCCACATCAACGAAACCTTCGCTGCCGTCTTCGACCAGGGCGGAACCGAGTTGCGCTACATCCTTCAGCGCATCAACGGCTACATATTCAAGGAACCCCTCAAGCTCATGGAAAACGTGGCCCACGTGACGAACCATATCCGCAGAAAGCTGGAGGCCTCTGGTCTTAAGGACACCACCCGACGCGTGATGACCCTGGTGAAGACCCTGGAGGGTGCGGATTACCACGTGGATGGCGAGGGCTGTGTCTGGCGCTGCTATCTCTTCGTGGAAGGCGCCAAGAGCTACGACATCATCGCGAGCCCAGCCCAGGCCTTCCAGACTGCGAAGGCCTTCGGCACCTTCCAGCGTCATCTGATGGATTACGACGGTCCGCGACTTTTCGAGACGATCCCGCGCTTCCACCACACCCGCGACCGCTTCGAGACCCTTAAGCTTGCCGTCGCTGGCGACCGCTGCAACCGGGCCGCCCGCGTGCAGCAGGAGATCGCCTTCGCCCTCGCCCATGAGGCGCTGGCGGACAGCCTCCTAGCCCTGAAGGAAAAGGGCGAGCTCCCGGAACGGATCACCCATAACGATACGAAGCTGAATAATGTCCTGCTCGATAACCTCACCGGCGAGGGGATGTGCGTACTGGACCTGGATACGGTGATGCCCGGCCTCAGCTTGTATGACTTCGGCGATATGGTGCGCACCGCCACGAACCCCATGGCCGAAGACGAACCGGACGTGCGCCAGGTAAGCGTTCAAATCCCCATGTTCGAGGCCCTAGCCAAGGGCTACCTCGAAGGCATGGACGGCGCCCTGCTGCCTGCGGAACGGGAACGTTTGGTACTGGCAGGCAAGCTCCTCACCTTTGAGTGTGGCGTTCGCTTCCTCACGGATTTCCTGGATGGGGACCGCTACTTCAACATCCACCGCGAAAACCAGAACCTTGACCGCTGTCGCACCCAGTTTGCTCTCCTGCGCTCTCTGGGTGAGTGCGAAGAACGCCTCACGACCTTCGTCCAGTCCCTGGGGGAGGCAGAGGATTCGGCAAGCAGCAATGTTGAAACCGCGAATGACGCGAATGAACGCCAATGAAAGCAGGACAGGACTGCTTTGTGGGTGGCTTACATTCGCGCAGGCGCGAAGCGCCCATTCGCGTTATTCGCGGTTCCCAATGCAGTGTCTATTTGACGGCGCCCAGGGCCAGGCCCTTGACCAGGTAGCGCTGCAACCAGGCGGACAGCACGGACACCGGCAAGGTCGCAAATGACGCGAATGAACGCCAATGAAAGCAGGACAGGACTGCTTTGTGGGTGGCTTACATTCGCGCAGGCGCGAAGCGCCCATTCGCGTTATTCGCGGTTCCCAATGTAGTGTCTATTTGACGGCGCCCAGGGCCAGGCCCTTGACCAGGTAGCGCTGCAACCAGGCG
>JANYIU010000097.1 GCA_025361955.1 Holophagaceae bacterium | reverse complement strand
CCCACCCGCGCCCAGGACGAGGTGGGCCAGCAGGTCGCTGCTCACCGCCACTTCGCGACTGCTGGGCGGATGCTCCGTCCACTTTACCCCCGCAGGGGCTGCCTTCTGGACCATCGCGACGCCGTTTTCCGAGCGCAGGTGCAGGATCAAGAGGTCCCCGTGGAAGGCGGGGACCCGCACCTCGATGAGGCTGCCCCTGGGACTCTGCGGAACGACTTCGAAGGCGGCGCGGTAGCCCAGCTTTTCCAGGGGTGGCTCCTCGCCATTGAGAACAGCCAGGGTCTGTTCCATGAGGCCTTCCAGGCCCAGATCGCCCAGACACGCGATGGAACGCAGGTGGGTGCCTGCGACCTCGCCGATGCCCTCCAACAGGCTGGGCAGTAAGGCCAGGACCAGTTCCAGGACCGGACGGCCCCTGAATGCCTTGGGCTGGTCCGGCCAGACTCCGGCAAGGGGAATGGGCTCGAGCTTGGCATCCGGCTCTGGACGCAGGTCCAGCACTCGGCCCGGGAAGGCGGCCAGCAGGTCGGGATTTACGGGTGTATCCGCCAGGATCACCGCATCCAAACCCTCCAGCAAAGAGGGTTCAGGCGCGAAGACCACCAGATCGCCCTCCTCCTCGAACCGGGTCAAGCGGCCTGTGGACAAGGGCAGCGCCGTGCATTCCTGGGGTTCCAGGGAATGCACCAGTTCTCGACCCAGCAACGTCTGGGCACCGATGACAGCGAGTTTCAGCATTTAATCACCCTGGATGGACACGGAAAAAACATCACACACGCACTTCGGCCGCTTCGGCGGCCTGATGGTTCTTGAGGGCCTGGGTCACTTCGCATGCCAGAAATTGCCGCACCTGCGCGCCGGCTCGGCCCGTGAAACGAATTGGATCCAGGAGCGCCTGCAGTTCGGCCGCAGTCATGCTCCACGCGGGATCCGCAGCCAAGAGAGACAAAAGATCATTGCCCTTGCCTTCCTGCTTGATCCGCCGGCCCGCCTCCAGGGAGGCCTCCCGGAAGTGCTCGTGGAGATCCTGGCGATCGCCCCCGCGCTTCACCGCTTCCATCAACAGCGCCTCAGCGGCCATGAAGGGCAGCTCGCTGGTGAGGCGCGCCTCGATCATCTTGGGGTTCACCACGAGCCCCGAGGCCACGTTCTTGAACAGGACCAGGATGGCGTCCACGGCCAGCAGCCCCTGCGAAATCGTCAGACGGCGGTGGGCGGAATCGTCCAGGGTGCGCTCCAGCCACTGGGTGGCGGTGGTCTGATAGGTGCTCGGCAGGAGGCCCAGAACAAACCGGGCCAGCGAGTTGATGCGCTCACTCCGCATGGGGTTGCGCTTGTAGGGCATGGCGCTGGAGCCGATCTGTTTCTTCTCGAAGGGCTCCTCAACTTCCTTCATATGCTGGAGCAGGCGCAGGTCGCAGGCGAATTTCGAGGCGCTGGCAGCGATGCCGCAAAGGACCTGCCCGATGCGGTCCTCCAGCTTGCGGGTGGCCGTCTGGCCGCTGATAGGGATGGCCGGAAAGCCTACCTTGTCGCAGAAGCGGTGCTCCAGTTCTTCTACCTTTGAGCCGTCCCCTTCGAACAGTTCCAGGAAGCTGGCCTGGGTGCCGGTGACCCCCTTCACGCCCCGCACCGGCGTGGTACGAACCACGTGATCCAGATCCTCCAGGTCCAGAAGCAGATCCTGGAGCCAGAGACAGGCCCGCTTGCCCACCGTGGTAGGTTGGGCCGGCTGGAAGTGGGTGAAGCCCAGGCAGGGCTGGTCCTTCCATTCGTTGGCGAACATCGCCAGAGCGGCGATGACCTCCTGGAGCCGGGACCGCAGGAGCTTCAGGGCCTCCTGGCAGATGAGGAGATCGCCATTGTCCGTGACGAAACAGCTCGTGGCACCTAAATGAATGATGGGCCTGGCCTTGGGCGCGATGTCTCCCCAGGCGTAGATGGCGGCCATCACATCGTGGCGCAGGGCACTTTCGTGGCGGGCGATGGCTTCCAGGTCCACCTCGTCCTGGGTGGCCCTCAGCTCATCGATCTGCCCCTGGGAAATGGGCAGGCCGAGCTCCATCTCCGCTTCCGCCAAGGCGATCCAGAGCCGCCGCCAAATCCGCATCCGGTAGAGGGGGGACAACAGCCGCACCATGGCCTTGGAGGCATAGCGGCTGGAAAGGGGGTGTTCGAAGTGTTCAAGTTCTGGCAGGTCATGGGGGGGAAGAAAGGACATGGCGGACATTCCTTAGGTCTTCAGTTTGGCAGATCCGGCGCGCATTCAGGCGGCGTGTTCCATGTGGAACAGTGCGCCGGACGGCCCAATTCCGGCAACCCGTAGCCTGGGGACTCGGTTTCCAACTTCTTTGTAAACCACTTCGCCGTGCCGACCCATATCTTGGTAAAGAATCTGGGTACGATGCGGCAATTTGGTGATAGCCACAGCTCGACACTAGCGATTTGTGAGAATATGCTTGGCAAATCCTTCGAGGTGTCCCTATGACCATGTACGAAGCCCTTCGCCTCGCTGACCCTTCCGTCTTCCAGGCTCTCGAGCTAGAAGTCCTGCGCCAGCGCCATCACCTGGAGCTTATCGCTTCGGAGAATTACGTCTCACGGCCGGTGCTGCAGGCCATGGGCAGCCACTTCACTAATAAATATGCCGAAGGCTATCCTGGGCGGCGCTACTACGGCGGTTGCGTGAATGTCGACACGGTCGAAGAACTGTGCCGCACCCGCTCCAAGCAACTCTTCGCGGCCGAGCACGCCAACGTCCAGCCTCACAGCGGCGCTCAGGCCAACATGGCCGTCTATTTCGCCGCCCTGAAGCCTGGCGATGTGGTCCTGGGACTGGATCTGGCCCACGGCGGTCACCTTACCCATGGGCACCCCCTGAACAGCTCGGGCATTCTCTACAAGTTTGTGGGCTATCAGGTCCGCAAGGACACCGAGCGCGTGGATATGGATCAGGTCCGGGACCTGGCCCGGGAACACAAACCTAAGATGATCGTGGTGGGTGCCTCGGCCTATCCGCGCACCTTCGACTTCCCCGCCTTCCGCGCCATCTGCGATGAGGTCGGGGCCCTCATGATGGTGGACATGGCCCACATCGCGGGCCTCGTGGCCACGGGCCACCACCCCAGCCCGGTTCCCTATGCCGATTTTGTCACCACCACCACCCACAAGACCCTCCGCGGACCCCGGGGCGGCCTGATCCTGTGCAAGGAAAAATACGCCAAGGACCTGGATCGCGCCGTCTTCCCCGGCATTCAGGGCGGTCCCCTCATGCACGTCATCGCAGCCAAGACCGTGGCCTTGGGTGAGGCCCTGAAACCCGAGTTCAAGACCTACCAGGAACAGGTGATCAAGAACGCCGCCAAGCTGGCCTCCACCCTCCAGGCCAAGGGCTGGCGCGTGGTTTCCGGCGGCACCGACAACCACCTCATGCTGGTGGATGTCTTCCAGCAGGGCATCATGGGCAATGAGGCCGAGAAGGTGCTCGATCTGGCGGGCATCACCGTCAACAAGAATGGCATTCCCTTTGACCCCAACCCGCCCCTCAAGCCCTCCGGGATCCGCATCGGCAGCCCCGCCATCACCACCCGCGGCATGCGAGAGTCGGAGATGGAACTCGTCGCTGGCTGGATCGATATGGCGCTCCACCACCGCGCTGACGAGAGCGCCATTGCCCGGATCCGTCAGGAAGTCTTCCACCTCACAGACCAGTTTCCCATTCCTGAATAGTCACCCACCGATTTGGAGAAGCCCCGATCTCGCGCGCCAGCTCGTCGGGACTTATTCATGTGCCAGGGCTGCACCGCCAAGCAGGTGGACGGTGGCGCGAACGGCATCCAAAGAAACGTTTGCGGGTCTTCATGCACCTTATGAATGCCCACCCGATAAGGAGTATTTGTGGAATTTCATCCTAAATCCATCACGACCCTTGCTGGTACCCTGCTGCTGGTGGTCGCTCTGGGCTGCGAGAAGAAGGTGAGCGAGCAGGCCCTGGCTGCCCAAGAGGCGGCCAAGATTGCCGATACCCGAGTCGCCAACCTGGAACAGCAACTCGCCGAGATCCAATCAAGTAAGCCGCAGCCAACCAAGGTGGACAAGACCACAGCGGATCATGTCGCCAAATCCCAGGCCAAGGCGCTGACAAAACAGCTGGAAGCCGCCAGGAAGGGTGCGGAAGCAAAGCACAAAGCAGCGCAAGAAGTGGCTGCGGCTCCAGTCAGTAACGCTCCGAAGCCAGTGATCGTGGAGGTTCCCGAGGGTACTCCGGTCATGGTGAGGCTCACCAAGGTACTTACGACGTCCCAGGTTCAGCCCGGTGACCCCTGGGAGGGCGCCTTGGCCGAAGCTATCGTCGTGGCAGGCAAGACCGTTTGGAAGGCCGACACGACCGTCCAGGGAGTCGTCACCCAGAGCATCCCCGCGGGGCGGTTGAGCAGTGGCCAGGGGAGCCTTGGAATCAAGGTCACCCGCCTGGGTCTCGAGGACGTCGATACTGCCGCTTATGTAATGGTGGGGGACAAGCGCGGGGCGCGGAACGCGAAGTTCATCGGCGGCGGCGCGGCCTTGGGGGCCCTGATCGGCATCCTTTCGGACAGCAACAACAAGGGTGATCACGCCCTCGGTGGCGCGGCTGTCGGTGCAGCGGCAGGGACCGCCACCGCTGCGGCCACGGCCGAAACGGTGATCAAGATCCCGGCCGAGAAGGTCATCACCTTCAACCTCACGGCTGCCGAGAAGGTCATACTGAAGCCCTGACCAGCCAGAAGGGTCCCATGGAAGCCGACGGCCTCTTTGTCTACGGCCCGCTGCGCCGCGGCGGGAAACAACATGCCTGGCTGGAGCGGACGGACCCCCAGGGGTTCTGTCGGGCCTGGATAGCTGGACGGCTTTTTCATCTGCCGATGCCAGGCTTCCCTGCCCTGATCGCTGGCCCCGAGCCCGAAACGACCCCACCGGGTCCGGGCTGGGTGGAAGGCGAGTTCGTCGGCTACGGGGATGAGGCGGAGCTGGATTCGGCCCTGGCGGACTTGGACCAATTGCAGGATGTGGAGGGCGGGCTGTTCGTGCGTTGCGTCCTCCCCATTGTCCTGGATTCCGGACTCCGCTACGGGGCCTGGGTCCATCTCTTTGAGGCCGACCGGCTGCTCCAGTTGGAAAGGCAAGCCGTGGAATTGCCCCAGGGAGATTGGGCCTCATACCTGGACCCAGCACCGGAATGATGCCGTTTGGCATTCGTCAGGAAACATTTCACCGCCAAGATCACCAGGGAAGCACACAGGGCCAAGGTAATCCGCAGAAATTAGCTATCTCATTGGTGGTCTTGGTGTTAGATAGTCCTATTTCCTGGTTATTGGCGACCCTCCGCTTGCCACCCTGGCAGGGCCCCCTCGCTTTTGAACCTTGAAGCGCAAAGCTCGACGCGGAGGCGCGGAGAAAAAAACGAGGACCACGGAGAAAAAATCTTCCTCCGCGATCTCTGCTTTTCTCCGCTCCTCCGCGTTGAATTTTTTTGCAGGGCCGTGCGGAATGCGAGCAACGATCAGGTCAGGCGATAAGGGGTCCTGGTTCTTCTAGACTGAGGGTTGCCGACAATCAAGTTTCCCTTTTAAAAAAGAATCCTTAAAAGCTACCACCCCAACAGGTAGGCAAACATCAGCGGCGCGACGATGGTGGCGTCGCTCTCGATGATGTATTTCGGCGTCGCCACGGCCAGCTTCCCCCAGGTGATCTTCTCGTTGGGGACGGCACCGGAGTAGGAGCCATAGCTCGTGGTGGAGTCGCTGATCTGGCAGAAATAACCCCAGAGCGGGACGTCGGTCCGTTCCAGGTCCTGATGGAGCATGGGTACCACGCAGATGGGGAAGTCCCCAGCGATGCCGCCGCCGATCTGGAACATACCCAGTGGCGCCGTCTTGGTGACCTGCTGGTAGTGCTCCGCCAACCAAGTCATGTATTCGATGCCCGTGCGAACCGTATGGACGTTCTTCACCTCGCCCCGGATCACGGCAGCCGCATACATGTTGCCGAGGGTGCTGTCCTCCCAGCCGGGTACTACGATGGGAACGCCCTTGTCAAGAGCCGCCAACATCCACGAGTGGCTGGGATCGACCTGGTAGGACCGCTCCAGGGCGCCGGCTTGCAGGATCTGCTGGAAGAACTCGTGGGGAAAGAAGCGCTTCCCGGCCTTGTCAGCGTCTGTCCACACCTTCAGCATGGCCTTCTCGATCCGCCGCATGGCCTCCATCTCGGGGATGCAGGTGTCCGTGACGCGGTTCATGTGGCGCTTCAGTAAAACCTCTTCATCCTTGGGTGTGAGATCCCGGTAGTGGGGCACCCGCTCGTAGAAATCATGGGCCACCAGGTTGAAGATGTCCTCTTCCAAGTTGGCGCCGGTGCAGACGATGAGATGGATTTTGTCCTGGCGGATCATCTCGGCCAACGACAGTCCCAGCTCAGCGGTGCTCATGGCCCCCGCCAGGGTGAGCATCATTTTCCCGCCCTGCCCCAGGAAAACCCGGTAGCCCTCGGCTGCGTCGACCAGGGTGGCGGCGTTGAAATGGCGGTAGTGGTGCTTGATAAAGCTGCCCACGGGCCCTAGCGAGGTCATTTTGGGTGTGGCAATGCGTGGCATGGATTCACTTTCGGACGAAACTGCTATTGTGGCTAGCCCACTCGCGGGATTCAACCCAGGCTGGACCGACTGCGGAGGTACTGCATGGACCCCTTTGTCGAACTCGCCAGGTTGACCATCCATCATTTTACGCGGCATAAGAAGTCACCCTCGGAGATTCCGGAGGAAATCCAGCGGGCCCTGGCAGACCAGCGCGCCGCCACGTTCGTGAGCATCCACACCCGCAACGGCGAACTGCGGGGCTGCAAGGGAACGCTCGAACCGCGGCACGCCACGGTGCAAGAAGAAGTCATCCAGAACGCCATTTCCACTTGCTCGCAGGACACCCGGTTCGCCCCCATCCGCGAAGACGAACTGGACACCTTGGAGATCCATGTGGATGTGCTTTCGTCCCTGGAACCCGTCCAGGGGCCCTCAGAGTTGGACGTCAAACGCTACGGCGTGGTGGTCTCGACCTCCGACGGACGGCGGGGCGTGCTTCTCCCAAACATCGAGACC
>JANYIU010000094.1 GCA_025361955.1 Holophagaceae bacterium | reverse complement strand
GCGGCGCCGTGGGCGCACTTGACATCATCTGTGTCTATTTCAAGTTGGGGTTTGGTATCCACGCGGGCCTTTTCACTGAGCAGCAGATTGCGACTCTGCTGACGCGCGTCGGTGCCATGCGCGCCTCTGCGCACGAAAATGCGACCATTGAAAACCGCGCGGGCTTCGTCGTCCACGATGGCCTTGTGCAGCTGATGGCTGGTGCAGTCCGGCTGGGTGTGGTCCAACACCGAGTGGGTATCCGCAAACTGGGTCCCACTCAAGAGTGCGAGTCCGTCCAGGATCACATCGGCCCCGGCCCCCTGGATGGAGACTTGGGGTGTCTGACGGCTGAACTTGGCGCCAAAGGTGATGGTGCGGCTGTGGTAGCGGCCGTCTCGGGAAATCTTGGCCCGCAAGTTGGAAATGTGGAACGCGCTCGTCGATTCCCGCTGGATGCGCTCATGGCGAAGCTCTGCGTTTTCTCCTACAAAGATTTCCACACAGGAATTCGTGAAGTAGGTTCCGGTTCCGGTGTGCTCCTCGATGAGCTCCACCTCTGCGCCAGGCTCAACCAGCACAATGATGCGGGGCTGAGAGACCGTGGCGGTGTTCGTTGCATGACTTTGGAAGAGCAGGTGCAGGGGTGCTTCCACTTTCACGTTTTTCGGTACGAAGATATGGGCGCCATCCATGAATCTCGCTGAATTCAGATTGGCGAAGATGTCCGAATTGTCCGGCTTCAGCAGGCTGCCCAACTGTGCTGCACCTTCAGATGCCGAGGCCAGATGCAGCAAACGCACGCCTTGTGGAAGGGCGGAAGTGCAGCTGTGATGCGGGTCGTAGTGGCCGTTGACGAAGACCAGACGCGTCCCCCGGGCTTCCGGCAGGATGCTGCCTTTGATATCCACCGTTTCAGGCAGGCCAGGTATGAAAGCGATGGCCTTGAGATCGCGGAGATCCGCGTACTTCCAATCCTCGTCCTTGGTCGTCGGCAGCTCCTGATGCTGGAGCGCCTGCTCGGCGGCCTTGCGCAGTTCTGCCCATCCCGAAGGGCGGCTCCCGCCGATGAGGTCGGAAACCAGGCTGCAGTCGCCGATGCTGGCGACCGGGGCGGTCATTGGTTCGCCCCGGCGGTGGTTTCTTCCTTGACCCAGTCGTAGCCGCGGCTTTCCACTTCCCGGGCCAGCTCGGGGCCTCCGGATTTGACGATCCGGCCATCCTGGAGAATGTGGATATGGCTGGCGGGAATGTGGTCCAGGAGCCGCTGGTAATGGGTGATGAGAAGAATAGCTTTCTCGGGGGACTTCAGGGTGGTGACGGCTTCGCCTACGATGCGAAGCGCGTCCACGTCCAGCCCGGAATCGAGTTCGTCAAGGATGGCGAGCTTGGGTTCCAGCACGGCCATCTGCAGGATCTCGTTGCGCTTTTTTTCGCCGCCGCTGAAACCCACGTTCAGGCTGCGATCCAGGAACTCATCGCGCATGCCCACCAGCTGGATCTTTTCGCGGATGAAATCATCGAATTCCAGCGGATCCATTTCTTCCTTGCCGTTGGCCTCGGCCTGCTTGTTGTAGGCCAGCCGCAGGAATTGCGCGTTGCTAACGCCGGGCACCTCGATGGGATGCTGGAAACCCATGAAAACGCCGGCGCGGGCGCGCTCGTCGGCTTCCATCTCGAACAGATTCCTGCCTTCGAACAGCACTTCGCCCGAGGTGACCAGATACGAAGGGTGTCCGGCAAGCACCTTGCCCAGCGTGCTTTTCCCGGAACCGTTGGGGCCCATGATGGCGTGCACTTCACCCGCTTTGATTTCGAGATTGATCCCCTTGAGGACCGGAGTGTCGCCGATGGAGGCGCTTAAATTATTGATGCTCAGCATTCACAACTCCAAAGCGCTAACCGCGAAATACGCTAAATTCCACGAAAGAAGAACAGGTTTTGTTTTTCGCGCCCTTTCGCGCCTTTCGCGGTTCCATTTTTTTCATCCCACCGAACCTTCCAGTTTCAAACCCAGCAGTTTGGTGGCTTCCACGGCGAATTCCATGGGCAGTTCCCGGAAGACATCCTTGCAGAAGCCGTTGATGATCATGCTGATGGCGTCTTCCACCGGGATGCCCCGCTGCTGGAAATAGAAAAGCTGTTCTTCGCCGATCTTGCTGGTGGTGGCTTCGTGCTCCACCTTGGCGGATTTGTTCTGCACTTCGATGTAGGGGTAGGTGTTCGCCGAGGAATTCTGGCCAATGAGCATGGAATCGCATTGGCTGAAGTTGCGGGCGCCTGTCGCCTTGGGCATCACGCGCACCAGGCCGCGGTAGGAATTGCTGCTTACACCAGCGCTGATGCCCTTGCTGATGATGGTGGACTTGGTATTCCGGCCGATGTGGATCATCTTGGTGCCGGTGTCGGCCTGCTGATGATGGTTGGTGAGGGCCACGGAGTAGAACTCGCCGATGCTGTTGTCGCCCAGCAGCACGCAGGATGGATATTTCCAGGTGATGGCGCTGCCGGTCTCCACTTGGGTCCAACTAATCTTGCTATTGCGGCCCTTGCAGAGGCCTCGCTTGGTGACGAAATTGTAGATTCCGCCGATACCATTTTTATCACCGGCGTACCAGTTCTGGACGGTGCTGTACTTGATGCTGGCGTCGTCCAATGCGATGAGTTCCACCACCGCTGCGTGCAGCTGGTTGGTGTCGAATTGGGGTGCGGTGCAGCCTTCGAGGTAGCTCACGGAGGCGCCTTCCTCTGCGACGATGAGGGTGCGTTCGAACTGGCCACTATCCTTGTTGTTGATGCGGAA
>JANYIU010000173.1 GCA_025361955.1 Holophagaceae bacterium | reverse complement strand
CACGGACCATCGAGTCAAGGGAAGACCGTTTCATCACCATTCTTGTGTCGCCTCTCGTGAGTTGTTCCGCCCGCTTGCAGGTCTACATCCTCATCGCCGGCACCTTCTTCAAACCCCTGGCTGCGGCCTTTGCCATCCTGGCCATGCACTTTCTGGGGTTCGCCCTGGCCATGATCATGGGCAAGGTGCTTCGGCTGACACTGTTTCGCGGGGCCAATAATCCCTTCGTCATGGAGCTGCCGCCCTACCGCATGCCGGTGCTCAAAGCGACTCTCATCCATATGTGGGAGAAGGGTTCAGTCTTTCTCAGTCGCGCGGGGACGGTGATCCTGGCGGGAGCCACCCTGGTCTGGTTCCTCTCCCACTATCCAGGCATCACCAACCGGGCTTGGACCGCGGAGCATCAATCCAACCGAGCCGCCTTGACCGCCATGGACCTTCCTTTCGCAGAAAAGGGCAATCGCCTCGCTGCGCTCGATCTGGCCCACGAAAGCCGCATCATGAACACCAGCTTCGCGGCCCGCTTCGGCAGGCTGCTTCAACCCGCCCTGGCGCCCATCCTGGATCCTGACCATAAGCGCCCCGAGGCATGGAAGGATGGTGTCGCGCTCACCGCCGGATTCGTTGCCAAGGAGATCGTCGTCGGTACCCTGGCGGTGGTCCATCAGGCCAGCGCCGAGCCTGCGGATCCGAGAGTCCGAAGCAGTCCCCTGCAGGACGCCCTGAGACGTCGCTCCGGACTGACGCCCCTCACGGCCCTGGCCTTCATGGTGTTCACTCTCATCTACACGCCTTGCCTTGGCACCGTGGGGATGATCCTTAAGGAAACCCGCAGCCTCACCTGGACAGCCTTTTCGGTCGCCTACGGCCTGGGTCTGGCTTGGCTGCTGGCGTGGGGAACCATTGTCATCGGCCACTTAGCCGGTTTCGTGTGACGGTCATGGCCTTCCAAACAGTCGTCGTTCTGCTCCTCGTGGCCCTCTCGGCAGGGTTCATCCTCCGAGGTCTCTTTCACACCACCAACGGCAAGGGTTGTGCTTCAGGCTGTGGCACCTGTCGCTCGAAGACCTGCGCCCTCCGACAGTTGGAAGCTCAGCTCAAGAGTGAATCAAAGACGACCCATTGATCCCAATGGATGTTCAGGTATTGGGTCGATCGACATCCTTGAGTTCGCCCGATTCGATCAGATTCGAGATATATCGCTGGAGCTCGTCATCCCCCAGCACGCTGCGGCGCTGGAGCAGTTTGATCAACCCCATGATCAGCGTTCGGGTCTGGAAAGAACTGAGTCGCGGCACCTGCGGACCATCCGTGGAGCGGGCGTGGATGATCATGGGCGTGGGCGAGGGCGAAGTCACTCCAGGGGGCGTGA
Source organism: Holophagaceae bacterium (assembly GCA_025361955.1). Classification (GTDB taxonomy): domain Bacteria; phylum Acidobacteriota; class Holophagae; order Holophagales; family Holophagaceae; genus UBA1801. The sequence continues at coordinate 8,002 of JANYIU010000173.1, read as the reverse complement.
GAGCGTCCGGTGTTGGCACTGTGAGTTCTTCACTCGCGAAAAAGCTGAAAGGACTCGGGGGAGCCTGGCCACCGGCAGCGAAGAAGGGGTCCCGGCCATAGTCCTTGCTGGTCATGGGCGGATGGGTGCTTCTGACCTCCAGAGGGGAGGCCTGCAGATCGAAATCGACCGGCAGCCCCTCGTCCAGACTGGCCGGTTGGCCCACTTCGGCGCTCTTCGCCACTGGCAGCTCGAGTTTCCGGTACTGTTCCGCGATGGCCTGTTTGAGTGACGAATAGGAGGCCACCACGGGTTCGATATTCATCCCGGACGCGAACCGCGCGCTGTCCACGGCGTTGAGATCCGAGGGATCCGTCATTGCAAGGACCAGGAATTTGGGTCCCTTGAAGGACACTGGCAGGACATTCAACTGGTCAGCCAGACGCTTCGGAATGCGCTGGAGCACAGTGACGGGAACATCCAGATTCCTGAGATCCAGCCTGGGAACACCCGTCTTCTGGGCCAGGAAATCCATGAGCAGGTCTTCGCTGATGAAGCCCAGAGCCACGAGGTTGCTCCCCATGCGCCCACCGGTGATGCGTTGGTGCCGAAGCGCCTCCTGTAATTGGGCCAAGGAAATGAGCTCTGCCTCGACCAGCATCTCTCCGATTTTCTTGTTTTCGGGTTGCATGTGACCACAACCTTTCCATGGAATTTGATTGGAACAAGTCTACATTTATCCGGGGCAAGGCGCCATATTGCTCTGGGGGTCAAGTGGATCATGCATCTGAGGCTTTGGTAAGATCGGCGGTCCACGATCTTGCCAATCTTTTTTCGGGCATCCGGGGGATCTTGGAATTCAGCAACCCCGGGCGACCTCCTGCGCGGTTATATTTTGGCACTGTCCCGGCAGATCCTTCCCTATATCCAAGGGTCCCGGGTGGGCATCGTGTGCGGCGCGGATCAAAGGGAATGGCGCCTGCGGTGGAACCCCGCCTCGAGCATTCCCGAGAGCCTGCGGCCCGAACTGGCGGCCCGGCCCCGTGACATCAGCGCCCGTTGGGCCCTTCGCGTCGGCGGCTCCCTGGGAGCAAACCGGACCGCGGAAAATGGGGTGTTGCTGGCCCGGATCCCCCGATTCTGAGGGTTGCGAGGGTGCGCCAGGGATCCCTGACCTGAAACGGAAACTGCGCAGTTGGAGAAGAACGGTAGCTGATCACTGCAGGAATATTCCAGATTCCCTCGGCTTGCCGGTAAACTGGCTGCTAGCAGTCGCCAGGAACGGTCGCGTCTTTCTTTTCCACGCCCGTCTGGCACGTTCCGCGGAACAGCCGGATGACCGGCCTCGCGGCAAGGCTGCGCACCCATCGCTGAAATTCTCGGCCCTTGGCCATAGCAAACGCAAGCACCCAACCAGGAGACAGCCATGATCATCCTCACTCTGAACGCGGGCTCCAGTTCCCTCAAGTTCAACGTGATCAATATGGTGACGGAAGCTTCCCTCGCCGATGGCATCGCTGAACGCATCGGCCTTGCCGAGGGCTTTGTCCGCTGGACCATTCAAGGTGAAAAGGGCCGCATCGAGCTGGATATGCAAGATCACAAGGAAGCCCTGAACGCCATCATGGAAAAACTCCATGACACCGTGTTGAAGGGCGAGGACGTGGCGGCTGTTGGCCACCGCGTGGCCCACGGCGGACCCAACTTCGGTGATCCCATCGTGATCAACCAAGCCATCCTCCAGGAAATCGAGGAATTGGCCTTCTACGCACCCCTGCACAACCCGGCCAACGCCATGGGCATCAAGACCGCCATGGCGATGTTTCCCAAGGTGCCCCACGTCGCCGTTTTCGACACCGCCTTCCACCACAGTATGCCTGACTACGCATACACCTACGGCCTGCCCTACGACCTCTGCAAGAAGCTCGGCCTGCGCCGCTACGGCTTCCATGGCACCAGCCACCGCTTCGTGGCTGACCGCACGGCCACCCTCCTGGGCAAGCCGATCGAGAAGTTGAAGATCGTCACCTGCCACCTGGGCAATGGTTCTTCCATAGCCGCAGTGGCTCGCGGCAAGAGCATCGACACCAGCATGGGTCTGACCCCACTGGAAGGCGTCATCATGGGCACCCGCAGCGGCAACGTGGACCCAGGCGTCCTCATCACGGTCATGGAGAAGGAAGGCCTCGATGCCAAGGGCATGAACGCCATCCTCCAAAAGCAGTCCGGCCTGTTGGGCATTTCCGGCATCAGCAGCGACTGTCGCGAAATCGAGACCCAGTGGGAAGCCAAGACCAGCGACCGCGCCCGCCTCACCATGGAAGTGCTGGGCTATGGCGTCCTGAAGTACATCGGCGCTTACGCCGCAGCCATGGATGGCATCGATTGCATCACCTTCACGGCGGGCATCGGCGAGAACGGTCCCATGCTCCGCTCCTGGATCTGCACCCGTTTGGCCAACCTTTTCGGCATCCAGATCGATGAGAAGATCAACCAAGCCCGGCGCAAAGGCGACCGCCTCATCTCCACCCCCGATTCCCGCACCGCCGTGGCCGTGATCCCCACCAACGAAGAACTGGCCATGGCTCGCTTCGCCTCAAAATTCGCTTGATTTTCATGTCAGCAAGGATCAGGGCCCTCCGGGGCCCTTTTTTTGCGTCCTGGGGACAGGCTCTACGCGCATCCTTCCGGGTCATGCGCTGAATCCGGATCATTTGGCTTGGATCCCCCGCGCAGAGTCGTTATTCTCTTCAGGCTGGGCCTGGCAATATGGTCCACAGAGGAGTGTTCCTAAACTATGAGCAAGCGTAGCCTCGGCAGCTTGGCCGATCTCGCGAAGATCCTGGAAGAAGCTTCCAATCCTGAATCCGAAGTAAGGGAAGACCGCAAGGAGGCCAAGCCCAAACCGGTAACGGTCCACCGCACGGGTCCCAAACAGACCAGGGTCCTAGACCCGAAGCGGAAGGCCTGGTACGAAAAACGGCTGCGGGAGCAGGTGGAGAGCGCTGTGACATTGCCTGGGGTCACCTTGGCAGCAGAGCCTCCCAAGGATCCCGCTGCAACGAAAGCTGCGGCCGTCCGGCTGGGCACAAATCTGCTGGAAACCCTGGCCGCTGCCAAGGATGTGAAGCCCAGAGCCGAGCAGAAGAAAGCCGAGCCCTGGCGTCGCAAGCCAGGCGACTCGATCTTTTGAGCGGGCCCCGAGCAACCTGAAAGCAGACCTTGCCAGCAACCGCGTGGGTTCCTTCCTGCTGCACCGGAATAAACAGATCGAAGCGAGTTGAGGATGTATGAGTGCACTGGGAATTCCCCGGTGCCTGCTCCCTCCTCCGTACCCAGCTTCAATCTATACTTTCCCTATTTGCCACTGCCGCATCGCAGCCTCAGGTGGGCCGCATTTTTCAGTGATTCACCCCGGCGGATGAATCCACCACCCGGTGGTTATGTGGATCTTCGGGGTGGGGAAATCCTTGTGACCAGACGCTTGGGTGTAGACCCCAGCTGCACGGTGCGGACTCCCATCAAGGCCACACAAGCCCAACTGGATCCTTTGAAAGAGGGCTAGTCTTGTACTGTCGGCACGGGGGAGGACAGGTGAAACGAAGGCTTGCGTCACTATTTTTAGCCATTATTTGCTGTGGATTCGGCATGGCTCAGCCCCTGGCCATTTATACGGAGATCGACGCTCCAGGCCAATTCTACCGAACGGATGGGACATTATCTGGCCTAGCGGTTGAAATCGTGCGGGAGATCCAGAAACGCACCGGCAACATCGATCGCATCAAGGTGATTCCGTGGGCCCGAGGCTACCTTGAACTGCAGACCCTGCCCAATGTGGCCCTTTTCGCCACAGCCCGGACCGCGGAACGGAATGCCCATTTCAAGTGGGTCGGCCCCACCGACGAGAAACGCTACTCCCTCTTTGTGAAGGCGGATTCCACGCTCGTGCTGAAGACCTTGGAGGATGCCAGGAAGCTCGGCTCCATCGGCGTCTATAAAGACGATGTCCGGGATCTCTTTCTCACCGCTAAGGGCTTCAAGAACCTGGACCGCACGATCGATAATATTTCCAATGTGAAGAAGCTCATGGCAGGCCGCATCGAGGCATTCGCTTTTGCCACCACCGGGATTTCAGAACTGGCCCAGTCCGCCGGTTACAAGGCCGAGAATCTCAAGGAGGCTCTTCCTATTTTAAAGGTCCAGCTGTTCATCGCCTTCTCGCAGAGGACCCCTGATGTCACGGTGAAGGCATGGGACAAGGCCTTCAAGGATATGAAGAAGGACAAGACCTTCGAGCGGATCTACCGGAAGTACTATCCCGTCCAGCCCCTTCCAGGACCCGCAATCACCACGTTCTAGCAGGTCTCAGGGCTTCAATAGAGCTGAGGTCAGCAACCTGGCCAACGGGGCGATGCGGCCAGGTTCGCTGAGGTAGGCCCCGCGCGAGGCGACCAAGCGGGCAGAGGTCCGGCCCATCACCTGGATCTCCTGAAGGCCGTGGGCGCGCAGGGTGCTGCCGGTCTGCACCAGATCCACGATGGCATCCGCCAACCCGAGGATGGGTGCCAGTTCCACACTGCTCTGAAGCGGCACCAGCTCCGCGGTGAGCTCCTCGGAGCGAAGCCAGGCTCGGGTCATGCGCAGGTACTTCGTGGCGATGCGCAGGTGGGGCTTGCGGCGCAGGGACTCCAGGCTGATGCCTTGAAGCGCGCAAAGCGAGAGGCGACAGACCCCCAGCTGCAGATCCGCCAGTTCCAGGAGATCCACTTCGCATTCATCGAGCGTGTCCGAGCCTACGACACCCAAGGCCGCCACACCACCGGCCACATAACGCGGCAGGTCGCTCCCCTTCAGGAGCAGTGCTTCGACACCTGGCGTCGCCGTGGGGATGCAGAGGACCCGGGACTTCATGGCCCGCTCGTCCAGAGCAAGGGCCGTGTGCGCCAGCATGGGCAGCAGCTCGTCCGCGATGCGCCCTTTGGGCAGAGCGATCAGAATGGTCATGGCGAATCCTTAAAAATCACCACAAAGACACTACGACACTAAGAAAGATTTCTTTCTTTTCCACTTCGTGTCTTGGTGTCTTGGTGGTTCTCATTTCATTCGGTTTCGAAAAGTTCCGGCCGCGTCTCGGCCAGGTCCAGCAAACGGGTGAGACGCACGCAGAATCCAGCGGCGTACCAGGGGCGGCCAAGATCGGGAAAGAGGCTGTCGTAGCGGCCCCCTGCAGCCAGTTCCTGCTGGGCCCCCGGGGCCCAAAGACGCAGCGTCGGCCCCGTATAGAAATCAAGGCCCTTCACATCCGCCAAGTCCAGCCTGAGGATCAGGTTATCCGGCAGCAGGGGCGTGAGCGCGGTCAGGGCACGCTGGAGATGGGCCCGTTCCTCCTCCAGCAGAATTGCATAGGGGCTATGCCCGAGGGCCGCGAGGCTCGCCTCGCCATCAGGTTCCACCAACAGGGTTTCCGCATGGGCCAACAATCGTTCCGCAGCGGGGTGATCCGCCAGCGCTTCCGCGGCCCGATGCAGGGACCGACGTTCCAGAGCCCATACCAGGCGGCTGGAGAGCGCCTTGGGAAGGGCCTCGGCGTCCATGGGGCGGCGCAGCAACGCTGCGTGCCCCAGCGCCAGAATGCCACCCTTCAAACCGAGCACGGACGGCAGTGACATCATAAGGCAAGCCAACTCCACATCCACTTCCCGACTGTCGGCGGGATCCAGGTGGATGTGCTCGCATCCTACCTCAACGTGCTCCATGGGCTCCCAGGATTGCGCAGTCCTCCGGAAGACATCCCCCGCGTAGGAGATGCGGCGAGGCGGTTCCGGGAAGCGGCGCAAGAGCATCCGCGCCAGCGCCACGGTGAAGTCCCAGCGCAGGGCCACGAGATGATCCTCGTCAAAGAAACGAATGCTGTGTTCCTCCACTGGTTCCCGCAAAACCAGTGAGGGTCTCAACTCCTGATAGCCATGGCTATCCATCATCTCCATGAGCACACCCTCCCAATGACGGAGACGGCGGGCAGCAGGAAACAACAGATCGGGAAAGTGCGGGGTATGGGTAGGCATGGCTGGCTCTTCTAGGTTTCGTTCCGCCCGATCCACTTCTCAGCGGTGGGAGGAAGGTAGGTCGTGAATCGGGCAAGCAATTCCTCGGTTGTCTTCGCGATGATGAGCATGTCGCGGTGGCAGGCCCTGATGAAGCCCTCCGTAACCGCATGCTCCAGAAAGACCACCAGGGAGTCGTAGTAAGAGGCGATATTCATCAAGCCGCAGGGTTTCCCGTGGAAGCCAAGCTGGCCCCAGGTCCACACCTCGAACAACTCGTCCATGGTGCCGGCACCCCCTGGAAGGGCGATGAAGCCGTCGGCAAGTTCCGCCATCAGGGCTTTCCGCTCATGCATGGAGCCGACCACATGAAGCTTGGTGAGCCCACGATGGGCCTTTTCCTTATCCACGAGAGCCTTGGGCATGACGCCGATGACACTTCCACCCGAGGCCAGCGAGGCGTCGGCGAGAATCCCCATCAGGCCGACATTGGCCCCGCCATAGACGAGCGTGATGGAACGTTCCGCCAATGACTGTCCCAGTTGCCGCGCCTGCTGGGTGTAGGCCTCGGCGCGGCCCTCGGAGGACCCACAGTAGACGCAGATGGACTGAATGTTCATGGATTCACCTTATTCATGATCGCTGCTGGTGCCGTTCACGCAGCACACGGGCCGCGTCCTGCAAACTCAGGCCTTGTGAAACCAGCAGCATCTGCAGGTGGAAGAGCAGATCAGCGGCCTCACCGAGGAACTCCTCCCGGTGCTGCTCACTGGGTTCTGAAACAAAATTTTTGGCGCCGATGACCACCTCACCCGCTTCCTCCACCACCTTCTTGCCGATGCGGTCCACACCTCCGGCAAAGAGCTTCTGGGTGTAGCTGCCATCCCTAGCCGCAGTGGCCTTGCGCTTTCGCAACAGAGCCTCCAGGCGCTCCAGCCAAGGCTGGGGCAGCGCCTCGCCCGCGAAACAGGAATCGGTCCCTCGGTGGCAGGTGGGCCCTTGCGGCTCCGCGATGATGAGCACGGCATCGCCGTCACAGTCGAGGCGCAGTTCTACCAGCTGCAAGCGGTTGCCGCTGGTCTCGCCCTTGGTCCAAAGAGACTTTCGAGAGCGGCTCCAGAAGGTCACGAAACGGGTCTCCAGCGTCCGTTCCGGGGATTCGCGGTTGAGGTAAGCGAGCATCCGCACCTCGCCCCCAGGGGTTTGCACGATGCCGGGCACGAGGCCCTGGCCGTCGAATTTGACTAGCTTGATATCGAACACGGAAATCACCTTCGGACAGAAATACCATTCTCGGCGAGGAATGCCTTGAGCTTCGGAATGGGCAGCGTGCCTTCATGGAAAAGGGTCGCGGCTAGCACAGCATCGGCCCCGTGCTGCAAGGCTTCCAAAAAATGGAGCTCTTTGCCCGCGCCCCCGGAAGCAATGACGGGAATGGACAACCGCCCGGCCTTCTGGAGCAGTTCCAGATCGAAGCCCTCCAGGGTGCCATCGCGATCGATGGAGGTCAGCAGGATCTCCCCCGCGCCCAGCTCCGTGACTTGATCCATCCACTCGACGGCAGCCAGCTCCGTAGGTTTCTTCCCCCCGTTCACGAAGACCCGCCAGCCCAGTTGGGGGTCCCGCGCGGCGTCAATGGCCAACACGATGCACTGGCGGCCGAAGATAGCAGCCGCCTCGGCGATGAGCTGAGGATTTTTCACGGCCGCCGTGTTGATGCCTACTTTGTCCGCTCCCGCCCGCAGCAGGCGGCGCACACCCTCCACGCTGCTGACGCCCCCGCCCACCGTGAAGGGGATGGACAGCGCATGGGCCACTTCCCGGACCCAGGCCTCCTGGGTGCCGCGGTTCTCATCGGTGGCGCTGATATCCAGGAACACCACCTCGTCGGCCCCCTCGAGATCGTAACGGCAAGCCAGTTCTGCGGGATGGCCCATATCGCGGAGGTTCTGGAACTTCACCCCCTTCACCACCCGGCC
>JANYIU010000298.1 GCA_025361955.1 Holophagaceae bacterium | reverse complement strand
GGCGGAGCGACCGTGCTGATGGCGATCGAGGCCCTGGCCCACGATGCCGAGACCCAGGTCATCGTCGTCATCTCGAAACCCCCGGCACAGGCCATGGCTGAAAGGGTCATCGCCGCCCTGGAGCGGACCGGCAAGCCTGCGGTCGTGCATTTCATCGGCCTGAAGCCTGAGGCTTCCGGGGCTGGATCAAGGGTGAGCTTCGCCACCAATCTGGAAGAAACGGCAGGTATGGCTGTGGCCTTGACGACCAGCCGACCCTACCAGCCCCGGACCTTCACCCTCCCCGTCGCGGCGATCGAGGCGATCGTGGAGCGCGAAACCAAGGGCATCCGCGATTCTCAGAAATTCATCCGCGGCTACTACACGGGTGGAACCTTGGCGGACGAGGCTTGGATCCTGCTCCATCAATTGACGGGTGCGGTCTTTTCCAACAACCAGACTGATCCGAAGTTCATCCCACCGGACCCGCAAACGTCCGTGGGCCACACCGTGGTGGATCTGGGCGATGACGTTTTCACCGTGGGGCGTCCGCACCCCATGATCGATCCCAGCACGCGCACCGATCGGATCCTGGCCGAGCTCAAGGATGCGGAGATCGCCGTCGTTCTGGTGGATGTGGTTCTGGGCTACGGATCCCACGAGGATCCGGCGGGGGCTTTGGTGCCAGCACTGATCGCCCTGCGGGAAGCGGCGCACAAGCGCGGCGGCTATGTTCCCGTGCTGGCCTCGATCACCGGAACCCAGAGGGATTTCCAGAACTTCGCGGCGCAGCAAGCCAAGCTCGAAGCAATCGGCTGCGTCGTGCTTCCGTCGAATTATCAGGCTTCGATGCTCGCGGTGAAGATCCTTGAAAAAGTGAATGCGCGGATGGAAAGGACAGGTGTCCGGTGAGCGATCAGATGAACGTCGAGCCCATCCTCCAGCTCTTCAAGCAGGACCTGGCAGTCGTGAACCTCGGCTTGGCTTCCTTCGCGGAGAACCTCAGGGCTAGCGGAGTCGAAGCCGTCCAGGTGGCGTGGAAGCCTCCCGCAGGCGGAAACAAGGCCATGATCGAAGCCCTGGACCGGATCGAACGGAGTGGCGTCGATGTGGCCGCTGCCAACCAGAAAGCCGCTGAGATCATCCTCAAGGGCAAGCCAATGCTCGTGGATATCGGCATCGCCGGTGAGGTCATCCCGGGCATGACTCGCCACACCTTACTCCACGCCGGGCCTCCGATCACCTGGGAACGCATGTTCGGGCCCATGAAGGGCGCCGTCATCGGCGGCCTCATCTACGAAGGCTTGGCCGAAAATCGCGCCGAGGCAGAGGCCTTGGCCAGGTCAGGGAAGATCACCTTCGAGCCCTGCCACCACCACAATGCCGTGGGCCCCATGGCCGGAGTTGTGACCGCCCGGATGCCGGTCTGGATCCTCGAGAACGCAACCTACGGGAATCGCGCCTATTGCACGATCAACGAAGGCCTGGGCAAGGTGCTCCGTTATGGTGCTTTCTCCGAGGAAGTGCTGGAACGGCTGCGCTGGATCGAGACGGAACTGGCCCCGGTCATGAAGAAGGTGCTGAAGCTGCACGGTCCCATCGATATGAAGTCGGTCATCGCCCAGGCCCTCCAGATGGGCGACGAAGGCCACAACCGAAACCGCGCTGCCACCTCGCTCATCATCCGGGAACTCGCGCCCTGGCTGGTGCGCCTGGATGAGCCCAGAGAGAAAATCGCCAAAGTCCTGTCCTTCCTCAACGCCAACGATCACTTCTTCCTCAATCTCTCCATGCCCGCCTGCAAGTGCGTCCTGGATGCCGCGCAGGCTATCGAGGGCAGCTCGCTCATCGTCGCCATGGCCCGGAACGGTACGGACTTCGGGATCCGCATTTCAGGACTGGGGGACCGCTGGTTCACCGGACCCGCTTCCATCGTCGATGGACTCTACCTGCCGGGATTCTCGGCGGCGGACGCCGCCCCAGACATCGGCGACTCTACGATCACGGAAACCGCCGGGATTGGAGGGTTCTGCATGGCCGCCGCTCCGGCCATCGTCCAGTTCGTCGGTGGGACTGCCCAGGACGCCATCCAATTCACCAACCGGATGTACGAAATCACCGTGGCGGAGAACTCGAGCTATCAGATTCCCGCAATGAATTTCCGCGGATCACCCACTGGCATCGATGTTTGCAAGGTCGTCGAAACGGGAATCCTACCGGTCATCAACACCGGCATCGCCCATAAAGAACCCGGCATCGGCATGGTCGGCGCCGGGCTGGTGAAACCCCCTGAAAACTGTTTCCGGGATGCCGTTGCGGCCTTCGCGGACAAGTGCGATCAATCGTCCACCTCCTCTAGGAGAAACCCATGAAACCCATCGAGTTGAGCATCCCCCTGGGCATCGCAACCCCGCCTTGGCCCACCTACATCCCGCTGCAAGTCCAATATTTCAAGCGGCTGGCTCCAAATGGGGCCAACGGCCAGGTGGTCACCCACTCGAACCATGTGGGCACCCATCTGGACGGTGAGATCCATTTCTACACGCCAGGCAAGGACATCGCCAGCCTCGAGTTGGACTTCCTCATGCACGAGGGAGCCATCGTGGATCTGTCGGATGTCTGCGGAGACTACGACGTCTACACCTCCAAGATGGTGGAGGATCGGGTGGAGGTGAAGGAAGGCGACATTCTCATCATTCACACTGGCTACCACCACTACGGCTGGGATCAGCCCACCGCCGACGAGATCCGTTACATGATCAAGCACCCTGGACCGAACCGCGAATTCGCCGATTGGGCCAAGCGGAAGAAACTGCGCTGGATCGGCGTGGATTGCGGCAGTGCCGACCATCCCATGAACACCAAGATCCGGGAATGGATGCCGGCCCAGGCCAAGGAGTGCGATGAGCACTTCCAAAAAACGTACAAAATGTCCCTGGATGAAATCTTCTCCACCGACAAGTACCAGCTCATGCATCTGGAAATGTTCAATCACGGCATCATCCACGCGGAATGCCTGGGCGGAGACATCGACCTGCTCCTGAACCAGCGAGCCGTCATCGGCTGTTTCCCCTGGCGGTTCGTGGATGGAGAATCCTGCATCTCGCGCATTCTCGCCTTCGTAGAAGATGATCGCTATGCCGAACTCATGGCGAAGAAAGCGAAAGCGAAATTGACAAAATTCGGAGATATCGCGGGTGACACCAATCCCTGGCTCCACCAGGAAGCGATCATGGAAAAGCATTAATAGCCGCGCAAAAATAATCTGCGCAGTTCAGATTATTTTCCGCGGTCCCTTATCCTGGTCCCCCAACTCAATGGCCAAGTTGTAATTACGCAACGGCTTAAACCCACCCCTCTGTCCCTTCGGCAGAATCCTGCATACTGGAGTATCAATGGCCATCGACGCACTCGAACTCAAACTCCGGCCCCCCGAACTGGGCCTCAATCCCTATCCCGCCAAGATGATCACCCTCGCCAGCGGCGAGGTCATGGTCGTGCGTGAGGCCAAGCGAGAAGAAGTCGGCGTTTTGCTAGGAACCGTGTTTCCGCTCATCGGTGTTCCCGCCGACTATTACGACATCGTCGCCGCTCGCATGTATGAGGAGCTGCTTGGCTGGTACCGCTATCGCACCGCCAATGAATTCGTGCTCGTGGGTGCGATCAACGGGGTCATCGCCGGCATCGTGAACAGCCGCTCCGTGGATCACAAACTCGGCATGAGCCTCCACACCCTGACGATCAAACGGGGCCTGCGGGTGGGCGCACAGCTATTTGCCGCCAAGATGGAAAACCACATCGAGTATCAGGGCGCGGACGAGGTTCACATCGTCGCCGAGAGCCCCAACGGCTGGAAGCGTTGGATGATCGAGTATGAACTCGAGGACCGCTCCCATCTCTACCCCGGCGTGCGGCACGAGTTGGGCGGCGTGCCCACCTTCACCCTCACCCGCAAGCTCTGGGATGCAGTGAAGGCCAGCAAGTGCACCGGGACTCGCCCGGTTCCGCCGGAGATTCTGGCCACATCCAAAAAACTCAGCATGCCCACCGAATACACACAGATCCCTGGATTCAAGAGGTAATCGGATGACGGCAAGGGTTGGTATTGTTGGCGTAGGGCACACCAGGTTCGGCAACTCGAGCGAGTACGACCTCGCCGACGTGATGGCCTACGCAGCCACAGACGCACTGATTGACGCTGGAATTTTAGAACAGCGACATGAGGTCGATCAGGTTTTCGTCGCGAACATGGCCTCTGGGATCTTCTGCCATCAGACCTCCGTAGCTTCCTCCCTGGTCAGCAGGATGGACATGGAACCGGTCCCAGCAGAGCTCATCGAAAATGGTCCCGCTTCCGGAGCGAGCGCCGTCAAGGTTGCCTACATGGCGATCGCTTCGGGGATGGCGGATGTGGTCCTGGTCGTGGGCGGCGAGATCATGCGAAAACTCACCGGTTGGGAGGCCACGGATACCGTGGCCACCATGCTCCACACGGAAGCCGAGTACAACATGGGGCTTACCCTGCCCAGTTTCGGCGGCATGTTCGCCCGGCTCTACATGGACAAGTACGGCTGCACGGAGCGGGATTTGGCCCTGATCGCAGTGAAGGATCACGACAACGGCGCCCTGAATCAGTACGCCCATGTCCAAGGAACCTGCACCATCGACGCCATCCACGACAATGTTACCGCAAGCGTGGTCAACAACTATGTCGCTGAGCCCCTCCGGATGTATTCGACCTGCCCGGTCACCGACGGCGCCGCCGCCCTCGTGCTCGTGAACATGGACTCTCCGAAGGCCGCGCTGTTCAAGAAGAAGGCCGTACGCATCGCGGGCGTCGGCTCTGCCACGGACACCCACTGCGTCCACAACCGGAAGGATCCGCTCCTTCTGGACGCGGTGCGCATCGCGGGCGAAAAGGCCTACAAGATGGCTGGAATCGGACCGAAGGACATCTCCTTCGCGGAACTCCACGATGCCTTCGTCATCCTGGAGCTGGCCATCAGCGAAGAAGTCGGCTTCTTCGATCGCGGAAAGTCCTACCTGGCGGTTCGCAAAGGAGAAACGACCATTCACGGCAGCCTTCCCATCAATCCCTCTGGGGGCCTCAAATCCAAGGGCCATCCCGTGGGCGCGACGGGGGTCTCCCAAGTGGTCGAGTTGGTGCGACAGCTTCGCGGGGAAGTGGAAGAGGGGCGTCAGGTGAGAGATCCCAAATATGGGATGTCCGTCAACTTCGGTGGTTTCGGAAACAACGTGGTCGCCATCATCTGCGCGAAAGATTGAGGAGAAACCGGACCCATGATCGATTTCAGCATGTATGACGTCAAGGCACCGGAGATACTCGGGTACAAGTGCCTCACCTGCGGCGCTCTCCACTACCCGGCCCCGATGATCTGCAGCAAGTGTTCAAGCCGCCGCGATCCCGTCACCGGGAAGCGGTGGGAGACGTTCCCCCTCGAAGGTCCCGTAACTCTTCTGACTTGGACCAGGGTTTGGAATCTTCCCGAGGGATATAACGTCAAATATCTTCTTTTCGGCATCGTGGAATTTGAGAACGGTCTGCGCGCCTCGGGAAGGCTTGGGGTGGACGAACCGCGGACCGGAATGAAGCTCAACACCCGTGTCGAGGAATCGGATGAGCGCCCCGGGAAACCAGTGAATGTCTTCGTTTTCGAATAACGCAGCACCTATCGTCGCAATTCAAGGAGATCCAGCATCCCCTTCGGGAATTTCGGTTTTCATTCCTCTTCGCAAGTGCATCACGTCGCATGAAGTTGGTTTTTGAAATTCACGCCGAAGGCGCTGGGACGACATCGCGGAGTCCCCCGACTGGAAGCCCAGACCCATGGAGGGCCTAAATGGCAACCCGAGAGATCATCCAGGTTGAAGAACGAGTGCCACTTTTAAAGGGAATACCGCTAAGTCTGCAGCATCTTTTCGCGATGTTCGGCGCGTCCGTCCTGGTGCCGATCCTCTTCAACAATGCCGCCAAGGCCACGGTCGTGGATCCTGCCCTGGTGCTGATGATGAACGGCATCGGCACCCTGATCTACATCTTCGTCTGCCGTGGCAAGGCCCCCGCGTTCCTGGGTTCCAGCTTCGCCTTCATCGCTCCGACGATCACCTGCATCACCTTGGCGAGTTCACCCGGCGTGGGCTTCCAGCATGCCCTGGGCGGCTTCGTCATGGCCGGCCTGATCTTCACCCTCGTTTCCTTCATCATCCGGATCGCTGGCAGGGCCTGGCTGAACATCGTTCTGCCCCCTGCGGCCATGGGCGCCATCGTGGCCCTGATCGGTCTGGAACTGGCTCCCGTCGCCACCGGCATGGCCTTCCAACAGAACGGTCAGGTGAGCGGAGTGGCGACTGTGATTTCACTCTTCACCCTGATGGTGGTGGTGGTGGGATCCCTGGTCTTCCGCAACTTCCTTGCCGCCATTCCCATCCTGATTGGTGTGCTCGCGGGTTATGCGCTGGCTGCGATCATCAATATCTGGATCCCGGGAACCCTGGATTTCAGTTCGGTGCAGAGCGGCGCCTTCTTTGCCGTTCCCAAGTTCGTCCTGCCGATCTTCGATTGGCCTTCCATCCTGATCATCATGCCGGCGGCGCTGGTGGTGATTTCCGAGCACATCGGCCATCTCTTCGTGACCAGCAACATCGTAGGCAGGGACCTGCTGAAGGTGCCCGGGCTCCACAACTCACTGCTGGGTGACGGGCTCTCGACGATGCTCTCCGGCCTTAGCGGCTCCTGCCCGACCACCACCTACGGCGAGAACATGGGCGTCATGGCTATCACCAGGGTCTATTCCGTCTGGGTCGTCGGCGGAGCCGGTGTCATCTCCATCGTCATTGCCTTCTTCGGGCAAGTGAGCGGCGCCATTCGCAGCATTCCCGTGCCGGTGATCGGCGGAATCAGCATGATGCTCTTTGGTGTCATCGCCGCTTCAGGCCTACGCATGCTGATCGAAGCCAAGGTCGACTACTCCAAGAGCCGGAACCTGCTGCTTTCCGCCATCGTCCTGGTGGTTGGAATCTCCGGCGTTTCCATCAATTTCGGCCATACCCAGCTGCGCGGAATGGTGCTTGCGACCATCGTGGCGATGGTTCTCAGTCTGTTCTTCTACCTGCTGGACAGCCTGCATCTTACCAATGAATCGGCGGATACGCTGGATACCAATATCCCTGCGGAGCTGGACATCGTCCCACTCGTCAAGCAAGCCTTGTAGGGTTCCACTTCCCGCAGTCGCTGGCTGGGATCTTTTTCCAACCATTGCCTTATCACTCCAGGGAAGCAAAGGATGAGATCAATGGCCAAAATAAATCTGAGCCGCGACGTTTTCACCGAACTTAGCGATAGGATTTTGCATTGGGAATATGCGCCGGGGCAGCGGCTGACAGAAGAATTGTTATGTGCCGAATTCAATGTCAGCCGCAGCCCTGTCCGCGAAGCTCTGCAAATGCTCGCCGCAAGAAACCTGATCGATAAGAAGCCCCGACAGGGCTACCACGTCAAGCAATTGAATCTGACCGAAATCCATGAGTTATACGACGTCAGAAGCGCCCTGGAGACCCATGTCATGGAATGCGTCTGCAGGGACGGCATGGAGGGGTCCCAACTTCTGAAGCTCGAGGAGCAATGGACCAAGTTTCTCCGCGACCTGCCAGGCATGGACAGGTACCCCGTGGACGAGGATGAAGAGTTCCACCAGACCTTCGCCCAGGCCACCAAGAACCATACCCTCCAGCTGATGCTAAAGAACATCGACGACCGGATCCGCTTCGTGCGCAGCAACGATATCAGAACACCTGAGCGCATGCGGGACACTTGCCTGGAGCACCTCGAAATCCTGGCTGCAGTTCGCCACGGTGACACCGCCAAAGCCATCGATCTGGTCCGGCGAAATATTGAAACGGGACGGGCCTCGGTCAAATCTGCCCTCAAGGATGCCCTGGTGCGCGTTCATGAACAATTGGGCTGAGCAACCCCTGGAGGCCGCTGCCATCGGTCCCAATGTGCCGCCGGGTAGCTACCCGGTGAAGATCCACAGCATCTTCCGGACGGCCGTCAACCTTCAGCCCTGTAGCAGCGGAAATCTCATCATGCTTCTCAGCCATGAATCCGCCGATCACCCTCAAAGCATCCGTCTCGCCACCGCCGAGGACTTCACAACTCATGGTCTGCAGCCCAACTCCACGGGCAGCATCCATGACGATGGGATTTCACTGGACCGGCCGGAGGGTGCCGCTCCCTTGCGCATCTCTTTCTCGAAGGCGACCTGGCTCAGGCTGGAACCGCTCCCGTTCATTCAGCATCTTGGTGCGACCTGGAAGGCAGGTGTCGACCTGCTGGACAGCTTGCAGGCGCAAGCCAACACCGACCTCCGCATCCGGAACCTTGTAGCCGATGAGTCCGCCCAGGGAATCCTGGGGAAGCGACTCACGACAGCCGCCCTGGAACTCGGAGAATCGGTGCGGACGGGTGCTTTGGCTCCAGCGCGCAAGGCCATATCCAGACTTGTGGGTCTCGGTTT
>JANYIU010000272.1 GCA_025361955.1 Holophagaceae bacterium | reverse complement strand
TGCATGCGCACCGCCAGTTCCATGGACTTGTGGTTCACGCTGCGCAGGGTCAGGTGCAACTGCCCCTGCACCAGGGGCTGGTTCACTTCGGCAAAGGCAGTCATAGAACGCATGGGGACCTCGGAAAAGTGGACTTACGACAGAGCAACAGCACCCAGCTTTGTTCCCAAAGCGGACAGTGAAAGGAACGACTGTAGGAAATGAACAGGGATGAAAACAATGAAATGAGATTGGATTTTTTTATTCCCTTCGTCCCTGTTGAAAATGCTTTTCATCTGGATTCCATTGTTTTCATGGGGCGATCAAAACAAGTCAAAATGCTTTGGCAAACGCACCTTTGCAGAACGCCGTCGTGTCCATCAGCGCTCATCCGCATTTGCCTCCTCTGCCTTCGCCAGTAGCCAGGCCTTCGCCCTTAGCCTTTCCAATCCTCGCTCAGGATAAAGCTCCAGGGGTGAGCTGAGGCCTGGGTCCAGCCCCATCCAGGGCACGGCGGCGCGGTCGAAACCCAGGCGGGCGCCTTCCTGCAAACGGAGCGGGAGCTGGGCTACGGGGCGCACCTCGCCGGTGAGGCCCACTTCACCCAGGAAGAGACACTTGTTGGCCAGGATCCGGCCGGTAGAGCTGCTGGCGAGGGCTGCGATGACGGCCAAGTCCGCAGCGGGATCTTCGACCTCCAGGCCGCCCGCCACGTTCAGGTAGACATCCCGGTCATGGAGCTGCACGCCGCCGCGACGTTCGGCCACCGCGCAAAGCATAGCCAAGCGCTGGCCGTCAATGCCGAGGGCCGTGCGCCGGGGGATGCCAAGGCCCGCAGAGGCCACCAGGGCCTGGATCTCCACCACCATGGGACGGGTGCCCGAGAGCACCACCGTGGCCGCACAGCCGGGTCTTGGCTCCAATTCCAGGAAGAAAGGATTGCCCTCGGCGGGCACGAGGCCCTTTTCCGTCATGGCGAAAACGCCCAGCTCGAAGGCCGCACCGAAGCGGTTCTTGAGGGCTCGCAGCAGGCGGTGATGATGGTGGCGGTCCCCTTCGAAGGCCAACACCGTGTCCACCAGGTGCTCCAAGACCTTGGGCCCCGCGAGGCTGCCGTCCTTGGTAACGTGGCCCACCAGCACCAGGGGCGTACCGGTCAACTTGGACCAGCGGGTCAGCAAGGCAGCGCAGCCGCGCACCTGGCTGACTGAACCGGCACTGGATTCAAAATCAGGATCAAAGAGGGTTTGGATGGAATCCACCAGCACGAGCGAGGGCTTCATCCGGTCGGCCACTTCCAGGATCCGCCGCACATCGGTCTCGGCGTAGACATGGATATCGGGGCTCTCGGCGCCCAGGCGCTGAGCCCGGAGCTTGATCTGGCGCTCGCTCTCTTCGCCGGAGGCGTAGAGCACGGTGCCCAAGGATGCAGCTGCCCACTGCAGCACCAAGGTTGACTTGCCGATGCCGGGTTCGCCCCCCAAGAGCACCACCATGCCCGGCACCACGCCGCCGCCCAGCACGCGGTCCAGCTCCTTGAGCCCAGTGGGGGTGCGCTCCGTATCACTGATCGCCACCTCCGTGAGCGGCACGGGACCCCCGTACTGGCTCTGGGCGTAAGCGCTCCCGGTCCGCTGTAGGTCCCGCTTCATGGCACCCTTCACTTCCTCGAGGGTCCCGAAGGCGCCGCAGGTGCCGCACTTTCCCAAATACTGGGGATACCGCGCACCGCAGGCGGTGCATTCGAACATGGAGGTCGTCTTGGCCATGACCCAAGCCTAGCGGGAAATCCGCAATTTCATGCCTGTCCGCGACCTGGGCCGGCAGGGTGATCGGCAAACTGGTTTGAGCAACGGAGAGAATGGGCATGAGAATCCAAAGTGAAAGATAGCTGTTGCGGGTGTTCATCGGAGAAGCTGACCGCGTGAACCACCACGCCCTGCACACCGAGATCGTCAAGACCGCAAAGGAGCGCGGGCTGGCGGGGGCCACCGTGCTGCGGGGGGTTGAGGGCTTTGGGGCAAATAGTCGCTGCATCCATACGACTCGGATCCTGCGGCTCTCCGAGGATCTGCCCATCGTGATCGAGATCGTCGACACGGAGGAGAAGATCAGGAACTTTCTCCCCATCGTGGATACGCTGTTGGAACAATCCAGGTGCGGCGCGATGGTCACCCTGGAGAAAGTGGAGGTCATCCACTACGGAGTGAAAACCCCTCCTACTCCTTAAGGTGAAAATTCTAAGGGTTTGCCATCGATCCAGCACCCATGCCCTGAATGCAATAGGGGAAAAACCGATAAGAATACGAGTTGTTTACCCTATGTTTTCCTCGTAATTATCGCGGTTACTGCCAAGGCGACGGCTCGGCTAACTCATTTGCTCCATGCTCCCGCGGCCTGGATACAATTCCTTCAAAAACCCACTCGCTCCGCTCGTCAAGCCGAATTTTGAGTGGAATCGGGGGCGAATTCGGAAACTGGGAATGAGAATCAACTATCGCGACAATGACTAATCTTTTCAGCAATTACAGATTGCACCGGACTGAATTCCGCGGCTCATGTGGAAAACCTTGCGGATTTCCCCCCTGTCAACCCCCTAATTCCACCATTTTCTAGACTTCTGCGCATTGCCACATCTGTGAGGCGACGTTGCAACTATTGATATTAAATGTTTTAAAATGTGCGGTTGGAAGCAAACAGCCATTTCCGCTGCGATGAGGTTTTCCACAAATTTCAATTTCTTTCGTATTGACATCCCCCTCGGGGTCCGGCAAGTGATCACGAGGAATTAAACCCGCTAGACCAGCTGCTCGGCTTCCTTCAGCTGAACGCTCACCAGCCGGGAGATGCCCCGCTCTTCCA
>JANYIU010000152.1 GCA_025361955.1 Holophagaceae bacterium | reverse complement strand
TCGCCCTGAGCCTTATACACATCTTTTCGTGACAATTGCGCATTTTTCGCGGGACACAGGCGGGAGCTTCTGTCATAACTGTCCGCGTGCGACAACCGCGGGTAGATCAGTCGATTCCTGCACAAGTGCTGGGCCGCCCTTTCGGGCCCCCAGCACTGTGCGCTGTGCGGGAAGAAATTGCCTCGGCACAGCCT
This sequence comes from Holophagaceae bacterium, assembly GCA_025361955.1. Classification (GTDB taxonomy): domain Bacteria; phylum Acidobacteriota; class Holophagae; order Holophagales; family Holophagaceae; genus UBA1801. Next base: position 2,533 of record JANYIU010000152.1, on the reverse strand, counting down.
TGGCTGCGCGCCGAAATTGCCCGGCGGGTCTGCCAGCGTCTGGGGTGGCGCACCCCCGGTGGCCGGGAGGCGGTGATGAGCGCCCGCGTCGCATTGTTACGGTTGCAGGCCAAGGGTTTGATTGAACTGCCAGCCCCGCGAAACGGCAATGGCAACGGTAAGGTGTGGCAGCCAACCCTCCGGCTCGAACCGCCACCGCAGCCGCTGCAGGTCTCATTGTCCGAGCTGCAGCCCCTCGAATTGCAGCTCGTGCGCCGCCCTGAGCAGTCGCAGCTTTGGAACAGTCTCGTAGCTCAGTATCATTTCTTGGGCCACTACAACCTGCCCGGCGCACAACTGCGATATCTGATTTGCGCCAACCAACAGGTTTTGGGGGCCATTGGTTTTGGTGCGGCGGCTTGGAGTGTGGCGCTGCGCGACCGGTTTATCGGCTGGACTGCGGCCCAGCGTCAACGCGCGTTGCCGCGGGTGCTCAACAACGCCCGGTTTCTGCTATTGCCTTGGGTAAGAGTCGCCCATCTGGCCAGCCCTCTTTTGGCTCGTTGCGCCCGGCAGTTGCCGGGGGATTTTTCGGCCCGGTATGGCTGGCGTCCGGTGTTATTGGAAACCTTTGTCCAGGAGCCCTACCGGGGCACTTGTTACCGGGCGGCCCAGTGGGTTCCTCTGGGCCAGACGCAAGGCCGAGGCAAAAAGGGGCCGCATCCCAGAGGGGACCAGACTCCCGTGCCTGTGAAGCATGTTTGGGTCTATCCCTTGGCGCCTGATTTTCGCCGAGCCCTGTGCGCGGAGGAACCGTTGGGATGAGCCCCTGGATCGAAGCGGAGTTTGCCTGCCTGGATTTGGGCGATGAACGGTTGCACCGTCGCCTGCGGCAAGTGCTCGAAAAGATGTGGCAAACGCCCCAAGGCTCCACCGCCGCAGCCTGTGGGAGTTGGAAGGAGACCATGGCGGCCTATCGGCTCTTCGCTCATGAGGCGGTAACACTGGAGCAAATTCTGGCCCCCCACCGGGAGCAGGTGGCGGCCCGCTGCCGGCTGGCCAAAGTCGTGTTGCACATTCAGGACACGACCGAACTGGATTACTCCAAGAAAAAGTCACTCGCCGGGACCGGTCCGCTGAGCGAAGAAAGCCGCCAGGGGTTTTTCGCCCACAATGAATATGTGGTGGAAGCAGAGGGCGGAGTGCCGCTGGGGCTCTGGCATACCGATATTCACGCCCGGGATCCGGAGGAACATGGAGAAGCGGAACTGCGCAAGCAGTTGCCGATTGAAGAGAAGGAAAGTTTCCGCTGGCTCGGAGGGCTACCGGCGCGCCAGCGCGCTCCAGGAGCGATGCCCGGAGGTGCAGGTGATTTCCACCAGTGATCGCGAGAGCGACATTTATGAAATCTATGCCGAACACCGGCAACGGCGAGAGCGAAACCAAGTGGCCGCGGACTGGATTATTCGCTCCAACCAGGATCGCAGGCTGCTGCCCTCAGACAGCACCCAAGGGCCGGACCCTGAACTGCTGAAACTCCATTCCCGCATTGAACAAGCACCGGTGCTGGGCACGACCACAGTGAAGATTGGCGCCAAGCAGCAGTTCAAAAAGAAACAAGGCTGTCGCCAGCTGACCCAGCGCACGGCTCGCGAAGCCGTCCTGGCGGTCCGGACCTGTGAAGTGCAACTTAAGCCGCCGTTGCGCAAGGGTGCCAAGCTCACCCCGATCACCTTGCGGGTGGTCATGGCCAAAGAGATCACTGCGCCCGCTGGCGAAGATCCCATCGAGTGGATTCTCTTAACGAACCTGGCGGTCCAAAACCTGGACGAGGCGTTGCACCTCATCGCGCTGTACTGCTTGCGCTGGCAAATTGAGGTGTTCCATAAGATCCTCAAGAGTGGGTGCCGCGTCGAGCAGGCCCAGTTCAAAACTGCCCAGCGGCTGCGGCCCCGGATTGCCTTACAGATGGTGGTCGCTTGGCGTATTCACCACGTCACGTTGGCCGGGCGAGCTTGTCCGGACTTGCCGTGCGGCATCCTCTTTGACCCTGGCGAGTGGAAACCTGTGGTGGTGGTGCTGCGGGGCAAAGGGGCGGAGACCACCGAACCCACGCTGGCCGAAATGATCCATTATCTCGGTCAACTGGGAGGCCATCTTAACCGCAAGAGCGACGGCCCTCCCGGACCCCAGACGATCTGGCGGGGGATGCGGCGGATGCACGATTTTGCCATCCTATGGCAGGCCTGGGACAAAGGGCCTTAGTTGGCCCCCGTTCTCTTTCTCAGAAAACGCGCCAGGACCACAGCCCTGCTCAGTTGCGGTCAGTACAGCGGAGCCGCCCCCACCCCCTGCGTCCCTGAACGCGCCAACGACGAATCAATCCACATAGCACACCGGTGCCCTTTGGGCCGGGCCACGGAACTGAACCAAAGCGCTGCGCTTTAAGCCCACCAACGCGCTACACTTAGCTCGCGCGCGGCACATAATGCCTCTAGCAACAAGCGTGCCTGCCGCACGAGGGCCGTGCGTTCGTGCTTTCGCGAAAAATGCG
>JANYIU010000220.1 GCA_025361955.1 Holophagaceae bacterium | reverse complement strand
CAGCGGGTTCGCGAAAGACGTGACAGGCACTTTTCCTGGCGCGTTTTTCGCGACCTTGCCGCCCTCCCGGCGGGCCGACCCTGCCCCGCAGGAAGGAAAAACTCTCCTCCACCCCTTGACAGGGAACTGACAACCTCCGCGTTGGGTTTTTTCCAGGCCCATGGGGAACGCGAGCAACGATGAGGTCGGTCGATAAGGAGTTATGGTTCCATTCAGATGATAGGTCCCAACCCTGGATCCACGCTCATGAATCCAGTAGGGATCTCTGCGCCGCGACCCAAGCCTGACCCAGGGAGATCGCACCATCATTGGTCGGGAACACAACCGGTAGGTGTACCTGGAAGCCCGCATTCAGCAACCGTTCACGCACCAAGCGCGTCAGCAAGGCGTTTTGGAAACAACCGCCACAAAGGACCACAGCCTTCAAGTCCGCATGCCTCGCCCAGGCCAAAGCCAGTTCGGCCAGGGCGCGATGGAACCGCTGGGCCACGATCGCAACGCTGAGGCCCTGCTGTAGATCCTTCAGGAGAGCCTGGATCAGGGGCGCCGGATCCGCCACGAGGCATTCTTCCCCGCGGAAGGCCCATGGATAGGCCTCCGGATCCGAGGCACGCTCGGCAGCAAATTCCAGCTCCATGGCGGCTTGTCCCTCGAAGCCCCGCACCGTTCGGATGCCGGTCAACGCGGCTACGGCATCAAAAAGGCGCCCGATACTGGAGGTGCGGGGCGTGTTGAGGCCTCGTTCCAGCATGGAATGCAGCAAGGGCTGCTCAGAGGCCGTGTACAGGTTATCCACGGGACCCGTGGCACCGGATAGTTCCCAGAGCAGTCCCGCGGCGCTGCGCCGGGATTCCTTCACCGCTCGGTCGCCGCCTGGTAGCGGGAACGTGCGCAGATGGCCCACCCGTTGGCACCCCTTGGCGTCCACTCGGAGGGCCTCGCCACCCCAGAGGGTCTGGTCCAGGCCAAAACCAGAGCCGTCCCAGGCCAGCCCCAGCACTGGACCCGCCAAACCGAGTTCGGCCATCACGGCGGCCACATGGGCATGGTGGTGTTGAACCCGCACAAGCGGCACCTGCCACTGAACCGCCAGCCGCTCCGCCAGCCGCGTGGAGGCGTAGTCAGGGTGGAGATCGCAGGCCAGAATCTCCGGCCGGGTAGCGAAGAATTTCAGCAAGTCCTCGACGGTTCGCTCCAGGAGTTGCGCGCCCTGGAGGCTGTGTAGATCCCCGAGGTGTTGGCTCACGACGGCCTGGCCGCGGTTGAGCAAGGCGATGGTGTTCTTCTGGTGGGCACCCAGGCTCAGGATCGGCGGTGCCTGCGACGGCACCGGATGCGCCAATGGAGCATAGCCCCGGGCCCGGCGCAAAACGTTCATCCCGTGGGCCTCCAGCCGCACCACCGAATCATCCACGGGTCTGAGAATGGGCCGGTCATGGAGCAGGAAGACATCCGCGATTTCCCGCAAACGCTCGAAGGCGTCGGCGTCATCGATGGCCATGGGTTCTTCAGAGATATTGCCGCTGGTGCAGATCAAGGGCCGATCCACCGCGGCAAGCAGGAGGTGATGCAGGGGTGTGTACGGCAGGAAAGCCCCCAAGTGAGGATTGCGGGGGGCCACAGCTGCAGCCACGGTCCCACCATCGCGCCGTTTCAGCAGGAGAATCGGCGCTTCGGGGGAACCCAGCAGCCGCGCTTCGGCCTCGCTCACGTCACAATCCCGTTTTAGTGCCGCCAGCGTCTGGAACATCACGGCAAAGGGTTTCTCCTCGCGCCGTTTGCGCTGTCGGAGCCGCGCCACCGCGCCTGTGGAGGTGGCATCCGCCAGCAGCTGGAAGCCGCCCAACCCCTTCAGGGCCACGATCGCGCCGCTCGCCAAGGCGTCGGCGGCGCCCACCAGGGCGGCAACCTTCGCCGCTATTGCGACGCCATGGCCATCCGTCAACCGTAACTGGGGACCACACACGGGACAGGCCACCGGCTGAGCATGGAAACGACGGTCGAGAGGATCCTGGTATTCGCGCAGGCAATCCGCGCACAGAGGGAAGCCCTTCATGGATGTCTTGGGCCGATCATAGGGAAGGCCCTCGATGATGGAGTAGCGCGGCCCACAATACGTGCAGTTCGTGAATGGATACTGGTACCGGCGGTCTCCAGGCGTGTCCAGCTCCTGTGCGCACTCAGGGCAGATGGCGAGATCGGCTGGCACCGAAGGCCGGGTCTCCGCGCTGTGGCCGCTGGCCACGATTGCGAAAGACGCTTCTCCCGCTTGTTCGATCGTTTCACACGTTGCGATGCGTTCGATCCGGGCGGGGGCTGGGCGATCCTTGCGCAAGGACACCAGAAACTCATCCAGCACGGTCCTGGGCCCTTGAATTTCAATCTCCACACCATCCGGGCGGTTTCGCACCCAGCCGGTCACCCCATGCAGGTGTGCGATGCGGTACACGAAGGGCCTGAAGCCCACACCCTGGACTACGCCTTGCACCTCGATGCTCAGGCGAGGCATCGCGGCACCCCTATTCCTTCACGCCGTTTCAGCATGTCATTGTGCAGGCTTGGCCAGCTGTGCTTCCAGTTCGGCAATGCGCTGCTTGAGCGTCGCGATGGTAACTTCCTTACTTTGGCGCAGGTTCTGGAGGCCGGTTTCGATCCAATCGATCCAGAGCTGGAGATTCTCGCCAGTGGTGGCTGAGAGCCTCAGCACCTGCAATCCTGGGTTTACGCTCATGGCATACTCGATGCATTTTTCAACGTCGAAACGAACGTAGGGAAGCAGGTCGATCTTGTTGAGGATCATCAAGTCGGCAGCGGCGAACATGTCGGGGTACTTGAAGGGTTTGTCCTCCCCCTCGGTGACCGAGAGGATCACCACTTTGTGCGCCTCGCCAAGATCGAACCCGGCTGGGCAGACAAGATTCCCAACGTTCTCGATCATGAGCACGGAATCCTGGGTGATCCCGAGCTTCTCCACGGCATGACCCACCATGTGCGCATCGAGATGGCAGCCCTTGCCTGTGTTGATCTGGATGGCTGGAACACCGGTTGCCCGAATGCGATCCGCATCGAACGTGGTCTGCTGATCCCCTTCCACCACCGCGAGGTTCACCCGCTTCTTCAATGCCTCGATGGTGGCGGTAAGGAGCGTCGTCTTGCCCGAGCCGGGGCTGGAAACCAGGTTCAGTGCGAAAACACCGTCCTCCGCCCAGCGTTTCCGGTTCTCGGCGGCAAAGGCGTTGTTCTTGGCCAGCAGATCCTGTTCCAACTGGATCATCCGGCCTTCCCCGTGCTCGTGAGGCACAGAGGGGCGCCTTTTCAGACCATGCAAGACGCCGTGGTGATGCGTCGCCGAATCGCTCTCGCCCAGCCCGTGAGAATGTCCCTCCGCAACGTGTTTGTGGCCTATCCCTTCGATCTTCGCTCCATCCCCACCGCAACCACAGGTTGTGCACATGCCCGATCACCTCTTCCTGCCGATTATATCGGATGCCACCAGGAGGTTCCGCTCACGGACCCGGATCACAACCTCCCGCGAGCAAGCCCGATTCCCCCGCACAGCACCCATAGAAAAGGGTTTTGCCATGCTGGCAGACGGACACTCCCCAGGTTTGGCTCATTCCGGCCGATGAGAATTTCAAAAGGAAACGTCATGAATATTGATTTTCCCATCAATGGCGCGTATGAAAAATAAAATTCACCCAACCTTCGTGCAGCCTCTTGTGGACTCGTTACGATTTGATACAATAGGAAATTCACATTGTGAATGTTGCCTTGGAAACATCGGATTATTCTTGGCACCTTGCTTGAGCCAAGCAGCTTCGTTGCCCTGGGCCAGATTTCACGAAGGAAGCACCCCGGCCTCGCGGCCTCTATTCGGGAAAGGAGCCAGTACATGGCCAGAATCTTAGTGGTGGACGACGATCCCGATATCGTCGAAGCGACTCGACTATTCTTAACCAAGGAAGGTCACCAAGTCGAAGCGGCGTACAACCGCCAGGATGGGCTCAAGAAAGTAAGCTCCTTCAAGCCTGACCTGCTGATTCTCGACGTGATCATGGAACTGCCTGACGACGGTTTCACCCTTGCCCAGGAGTTGCGCCGGGCCGGGAACAAGCTCCCGATCCTCATGCTCACCTCCGTGGAATCCGTCTCTGGTCTCTCCTTCGGGAAGGACGACGAGATGGTGCCTGTCGACGACTTCCAGTCCAAGCCTATCGAGCCAGCCAAGCTGATCGAGAAGGTCAACCACCTCTTGAAGCGATAGGAGGAACCCGATGCTCATGACCGACCGCGAGCGCCTCGCCGGAGAGATCCAGGCTCTCGCCGAGAAGCACGGCAAAGGCCGCACCGCGCTGATCCCCATGGTTCAGGAGATCAAGCGCAAGTATCAGAAGATCGACAGTTTCGCGATGCAGGTCATCGCGGATCAGCTCGGCATCCACCCAGTCGAAGTCTACAGCGTGGTCTCGTTCTACGCTTTCCTCGGCAGCGAGGCCCACGGCAAATACATCATCCGCCTCTGCCGCACCATTTCCTGCGATATGCAGGGGAAGGAGGGGGTCATGCGCCAACTGGAAAACGATCTCGGCATCACGTTCGGCAAAACCACGGTCGACGGCAAGTTCAGCCTGGAATGGGCGAACTGCATGGGCATGTGCGATCAGGGCCCGGCGATGCTGGTGAACGAAAAGCTTTACACCCGTGTGACTCCCGAAAAGATCCACGAAATCCTTGAAGAATGCCGCCGTTCCTTCGGCGTCCACGCCACCGAGCAGAAGGAGGTGCATCTCGTATGAGCCCTCTCCCGACCTTCAGCACCATGGCGCCCGAGGCAGGCTTGAAGAAAGCCCTGTCCTTGAGCCGCCCCGATATCATCGAAGAAGTGAAGAACTCCGGCCTGAAGGGCCGGGGCGGCGCAGGCTTCCCCACCGGCATGAAATGGAACTTCGCAGCGGCCGCGCGGGCCGAAGAGAAATTCATCATCTGCAACGCGGATGAAGGCGAACCTGGCACCTTCAAGGATCGTGTCATCCTGCAGGAGCACGCCGATCTCGTGTTCGAGGGCATGACCATCGCCGGCAAGGCCGTCGGCGCCACCCAAGGCATTCTCTTCCTGCGCGGCGAATACACCTACCTCCGCCCGCACCTGGAAGCCGTCCTGGCCAAGCGTCGGGAGCAGAAGTTCCTCGGCAAGCAGATCCTGGGCAGCGACCTCGAATTTGATATCCGCATCTTCATGGGTGCCGGCGCCTACATCTGCGGCGAAGAAACTGCCCTCATCGAGGCCCTCGAGGGCTTCCGCGGCGAGCCCCGCAACCGTCCGCCCTTCCCCGTCAATACGGGCTTCCTTGGGCGCCCCTCGGTCGTGAACAACGTCGAGACCCTGGCTTCGGCCGCCTGCATCCTGCAGAAGGGCGCGGACTGGTGGAAGGCCATGGGCACCGAGAAATCTTCGGGCTTCAAAATCTTCAGCATCTCCGGCGACTGCCAGAAGCCCGGCGTTTACGAATTCCCAATGGGCATCACCGTGGCCCAGCTCCTGAAAGAAGTCGCTGGCGAAGGCGCCAAGGCTGTCCAGGTTGGCGGCGCCTCTGGCCAGTGCATCCCTGCCAGCCAGTTCGAGCGAACCATCGCCTTCGAGGACATCCCGACCGGCGGCTCCATCATCGTCTTTGGTCAGCAACGCGACATGCTGGATGTGCTCCACAACTTCCTGGATTTCTTCGTCGATGAATCCTGTGGTCAGTGCACCCCCTGCCGACGCGGCAATGTCAAGCTCCTGGAAGGCGTTGAACTCTTGAAGGAAGGCCAGTGTTCCATGGCCTACCTGAAGGAACTCTGCGCCTTGGGCGAGACCATGCAGATCGCCTCCAAGTGCGGCCTCGGCCAAAGCAGCCCAAGCGCCTTTCTCTCCGTGGTGCATAACTTCCGCGCCGAGATCATGGGCCGAACCCCTTCCCACGTGTGAATGAGCGAGGAATCGAGCATGTCTCAGACACCTATTGATGAAGCAGGCAACCGGGCCCCGGTCAGCCAGAGGTCCATGGCCATCTCCAGACCTGCCAGTCCGGATGCCATCGGCGGAACCGTATCAGTCACCATCAACGGCCAGGAAGTGAAAGTCCCTTTGGGCACCACCATCCTCGCCGCTGCCCAGCAGATCGGCGTGCGCATCCCCACCCTCTGCCACCACCCCGACCTCTGCGTCGCTGGCGTGTGCCGGGTCTGCGTCGTGGAAGTTGAAGGCCAGCGCAACCTGCAGGCCGCCTGCGCCTTCCCTGTCACGTCTCCCATCAAGGTCCAGACCCATACCCAGAAGGTGCGCCAAGCCCGACGCCACGTCATCGATCTGCTCCTCTCGGAGCACTATGGCGAGTGTTACGCCTGCGGCCGCAACAACAATTGCGAGCTGCAGAGCCTGGCCAAGGAAAACGGTGTGGACTTCTTCCGTTTCGGGCATCCCGACAAGCCCAAGTATGAGATCGATCGCTCCAGCTATTCCGTGATCCGCGATAACAACAAGTGCGTCCTCTGCCGCCGTTGCGTCCGGACCTGCATCGATCTGCAGGAAGTGGGCACCATCGAGGTCGCCGGCCGCAGCGACAAGAGCTACATCACGACCTTCCTGGACAAGCCCTTGGGTGACGTGGTCTGCATCAACTGTGGCCAGTGCATCAACCGCTGCCCCACAGGCGCTCTGCGCGCCAATGACCCCACGGACGAAGTCTGGGCCGCCATTGATGACCCCACGAAGCACGTGGTCATCCAGACCGCCCCAAGCCCCCGCGCCGCCATCGGCGAGTGCTTCGGCCTGCCTGCGGGTACTCCGCTCACCTTTGAGCTGAACACCGCCCTGCGCATGTGCGGCTTCGACCGGATCTTCGACACCAACTTCAGCGCCGATCTCACCATCATCGAGGAAGGCACTGAGCTGATCCTGCGCCTCTACAAGGCCCTGGTGGGCAAGGAGCCTGGGATCGCCCTGCCGCAGTTCACCAGCTGCTCCCCGGGCTGGGTGAAGTACCTCGAGCACTTCTACCCCGAGTACATCCCCAACCTCAGTTCCGCCAAGAGCCCCCAGCAGATGTTCGGCGCGGTCATCAAGACCTACTACGCCGAGAAGGAAGGCATCGACCCGAAGGACATCGTCACCGTGGCCCTCATGCCCTGCTCGGCCAAGAAGTTCGAGTGCAACCGTCCCGAAATGGACGACAGCGGCTTCAAGGACGTGGACTATGGCCTCACGACCCGCGAGCTGGCCAAAATGATCAGCGAAGCCGGCCTCGAGCTGCCCAAGCTGCCCAAGTCCGGTTTCGACACTCCCTTTGGTACCGCTACGGGTTCCGGTGTGATCTTCGGCGCCACCGGCGGCGTGATGGAGGCGGCCCTGCGCACCGTCATCGAATTGGTCACTGGCCTCAAGGTCGAGAACCTCTTCGAGCACGCGGACATCATTCCCGTCCGCGGTTTCGATGGTGTGAAATACGTTGAGCTGCCGATCACCCAGGTGGGCCCCGTGCCCGATATTCTCAAGCACCTGGTGCCTAACTGGGATTGGTTGAAGGGCGCCACCCTGAAGGTCGCTGTGGCCCACGGCACCGCCAATGCCAAGCGGGTCATGGAGGACATCAAGGCCGGCGGCAAGTTCAGCGAGTGCCACTTCATCGAGTTCATGGGATGCCCCGGTGGGTGCATCGGTGGTGGCGGCCAGCCCATCCCCACCTCCCCGGAGATTCGATTGGCCCGCGCCAAGGCGATCTACGCCGAGGATGCCTCCTACGAAGTGCGCAAGTCCCATGAGAACCCTGACGTGCTCAAAATTTACAACGAATTCTTGACGGATGGCCCCTGCGGCCACAAGAGCCACAAGCTCTTGCATACCCACTACACACCGCGCGGCAAGTACATCGAATAAATCTAGATCGCCTGTGAATACCCGTGAAGGCCGGACACCCGTCCGGCCTTCGCATTTCAGGAAGCTGCCACAATGGGGCAACGGTCCTGCAGAGGGTGCCATGCCCGAATCCCACCCGGTCCTCCACTTCCTCCATACCCTGCAGACTGAGCACGAGCATTTCCCTGCGGACGAGCAGGCCATCCTGGATCGCATCAACCAGAAGATCGCAGCGGCGCCCACCCTCGACAACCTGATGGACTTCCTGTTCGATACGATCCGGGATCTGTATCCTTGCGATCGTATCGGCTTGTCCTTCATTGAGGATGACGGCCGTCGAGTCGCCGCCCACTGGACACGCGCCCTCTACGAGCCTATCCACCTGAAGAAGGGCTACTCGGAAGACATCAGCCAGTCGAGCCTGCACACGGTCCTCGAGAGCGGATCGCCCCGCATCATCTATGACCTGGAAGAGTACCTGCAGGAACACCCCCGCAGTTTCTCGTCGAGCCTCCTGGTCAAAGAAGGCGTGCGCTCCAGCCTGACCTGCGTTCTTTCCGTCGAAGGCCGGTCCGTGGGCTTGGTTTTCCTGAGTTCCCGCACGCCCCGCAGTTACACGCCTTACCACGTCCAGCTCTGGCAGGCCATCGCGGAACGTCTGTCCCAGGCGGTGGAGAAGGCTTGGCGCATCGAGCAGCTCACCGCTGCCAACCAGGCCTACACGGAAATGCTCGGCTTTGTGAGCCATGAACTGAAAAACCCCGTGGCCAGCATGATCACCGATGCACGGGTACTCAGCCAAGGCTATATGGGTCCCCTGGATCCCAAGCATGTCGCCAAGCTCGAGAAGCTCATCAAGAAGGGCGAATACCTGCTGGATCTCGTCAAGAATTACCTGGATTTGGCGCGGGTAGAAGGCGGGGATCTAAGCCTGAATCGGAAGACGGTGGAGCTGATCGCGGAGATCGTCGAACCAGCGGTCGATATCGTCTTGCCTCAATTGCAGGCGAAGCACCAAGTCCTCGAGCGCGCCTATAGCACCCCATCGCTTGCAGTCGAGGTGGATCCCTCCCTGTTGAAGATCGTGATGGTGAACCTGGTGGGGAACGCGTCCAAGTACGGCAACGAGGGAGGCATCCTCCGCGTGCGCGTGGAGAAGAACGCAAGCGGTTTTCTAGTGGGCGTCTACAACGAAGGGCCAGGCTGGCCTCCCGAACAGCGAAGCAAGCTCTTCCGCAAGTTCAGTCGCCTGCAGACACCTGAACTGCAGACCCAAAAGGGCACCGGCGTCGGCCTATACACATCCTGGCGCATCGTCCTACTTCACGGTGGCCGTGTCGACGCCCATTCGGAACTCGGACACTGGGCCGAGTTCACGATGGAGATTCCGCAACCCTTGCCCAGCTAGCCGAAAAGCATTCGCTCCAGGTCCTCAGGCAGTTCTGCCAGATCGGGCATGGTCCAGCGCGCTCCCGCGTTTTGCAAAGTTTCTGGGCTACATACAGTGGTGATGCCTACGGCCTGCATGCCTGCTGCGCGAGCCCCGAGAATACCGTTTACCGCATCCTCGAAGACCAGGCAGAGGGAAGGCTCCAGACCAAGTCTTGAAGCCGCGGCAAGGAAAAGGTCCGGTGCGGGTTTCCCCCTGGGGGCGTCTTCCTGACCTACGATCTGATCAAACATTGAACGCAACTTGAGTCCATCCAGGACGAAGGCCCGGTTCTCAACCGGTGCGGCACTGGCAAGAGCCACCCGCTTGCCAGCGTCGCGGAGTCGCGTCAGGAGTTCATGGGTTCCTTGAATGAGCCTCAGATGGGGACCATACAGTTCGCGATACAGCACTTCCTTCTCGGCCGCCCAGCCTGCTGCCGCCCTATCCTGCCTCGGGCGTCCGGTGATGATTTCAAAAATCTCCAAATCTTTCCGGCCCGCGAATTCTTGATCGACAAACTCGGCGGCAAGGTCAATCCCGAGGCGACGTTTGGTCACCTCAATCAAAGCGCGGGTATGAAAGGCCATGTTATCGACGAGCGTGCCATCCATGTCGAAGAGGACCGCGCGAAAGGTTGCCTGGGGTTCCATGTTCCTTTTCCGTTCGTGAAGCGTGACGAAGATGCCATTTGGCCCTTAAAGAGACTTCAATGCTTCCAGTTCCCGGATGAGTTCGTCAGCCTCGTGGATATGGTTCAGCCGCTGCCGGAAGTGAGCACCATTGCGGATGCCCTTGGTGAACCAGCCGCCGATCTTCTTGATCTTGTGGACGGCTTCCCGTTCATCCAAAATCTCAAGCAACAGTCCGAAGAAGCGAACACACAAATCAATGCGCTGCGCTTCCGTCACCGTGAAGCCTGACTCCAGCACCTGACGGAAGATCCAAGGATTCGTCAGCGCGGCACGCCCGATCATCACGCCATGGCAACCGGTTTCGCGCACCATGCGCAGAGCATCCTCGGCGGTAACCACGTCCCCATTGCCGATGATGGGATAGGAGGTACCCGCTGCCACCGCCTTCGCGATGAGGCTCCAGTCCGCACGACCTTGGTATTGCTGGGAACGGGTACGGGGATGGATGGTCAAGGCCTGGATGCCGACCGTCTCGAACATCTTCAGGAAGTCGAGGTACTCCGCGCGCTCTTTCTGGCTGTTGTCCCAACCAGCCCGCATCTTCACGGTGACAGGCACCTTCACAGCCTTCACGATGGCGGCAACGCAGGCTTCCGCCAGACGGATGTCTCTTAGCAGAGCTGACCCTGCGCCCCCCTTGGTCACATTGCTGGCGGGGCAGCCCATGTTCAAGTCGACAATATCCGCTCCGGCTGCCTCGGTCATGCGGGCGGCCTCGGCCAGGTGTGCAGGATCACACCCCGCAAGTTGCATCGCGCAGGGCCGCTCACCCTCAGTGATCATCATGCGCTCAGCCTTCCACGCATGGCGCACCAAGGCCTCGCTGCTGATCATCTCGGAAACCGTTAGCCCAACCCCGCCCACTTCACGGATCATCTGGCGAAAAGGCTGATCCGTGATTTCGTGCAAGGGAGCCATGATCAGCGGCGGGTCGATGACGATGGAACCGATCTGGAAGGTGGAATAGGGGAAAGTCAAGGAAGCCCTTAACAAGATGGGTCAGTTGCCGGATATAACGTGCACAGCCGAAGGCCGCGAGCACCCTTAACTGGCCACTAGCCTCTGATCACTGACCACTGACCTGCAGCTACTCAATTCCCAGCGCTGCTGATCTTGAAATAACTGTCCCGTCGCATGGGATGGATCTCCACTGTCAGGTCACAGCGCTGCCGCTCCAAGGAGAGGGCATAGTGCTCTTTCAGTAGCGTCAAGGCTGCCTCCCCCATCCGCTGAAGCATCTCGGGGGGTCGTCCCTCCTTGACGCGGATGGTGAGGTGCGCAAAGGAATTGTCCTCGCTGCCGTCGCCGACCCGGTAGTGCTCCACACGGTAGACCCGGGACTTGATCTCCTTCGGGTTGCAGCCCCCGGTTTCCACCAGGAGATCGTGCAGTCTCGAGAGCATGTGGACGAAGTCCGCATCGTCAAGGATGTTGTCGGAGTATTCGAGAATGGCGTGGGGCATGGGAAGCACCTGCAAGCAGTGGACGGTGGGCAGTCATCAGTCATCAGTTATAGCGCGCGCAGCCAGAGGCCGCGATCACCTTTTACCGACCGCGGCCCAGCGTCCACTAGCCACGGCATTTCAGCGGCGGCTGCTCCCTGTCTCCTGCAGGTTGGCCAGGAACTCGTCGTTGGTCTTGGTCTTGGCCAGACGCTCCAGCAGCAGTTCCATGCTTTCCACGGGGCCGGACGCGGAGAGGATCTTGCGCAGTACCCAGATTTTCTGGAGCCTGGCAGCTTCAATGAGAAGATCCTCCTTGCGAGTGCCGCTCTTGCCGATGTCCATGGAGGGAAACACCCGCTTGTCGGATAGCTTGCGGTCCAGCACGATCTCACTGTTGCCCGTGCCCTTGAATTCCTCGAAGATCACATCGTCCATGCGCGAGCCGGTCTCGATCAGAGCGGTGGCCACGATCGTGAGACTGCCGCCGCCCTCGATGTTGCGGGCTGCGCCGAAGAATCGCTTGGGACGCTGCAGGGCGTTGGAATCCACGCCACCGGAGAGCACCTTGCCGGAAGGCGGCACGACTGTGTTGTAGGCCCGCGCCAGCCGGGTGATTGAATCCAACAGGATCACCACGTCCTTCTTGTGTTCCACGAGCCGCTTGGCCTTCTCGATAACCATCTCGGCCACCTGAACATGGCGGGTAGCGGGCTCGTCGAAGGTGCTGGAGACGACCTCGCCCTTCACATGGCGCTCCATGTCCGTGACTTCCTCAGGGCGCTCATCGATGAGCAGTACGATCAGGAAAACCTCTGGGTGGTTAGCGGTGATGGAGTTGGCGATGTTCTGGAGGAGCACAGTCTTGCCCGTGCGCGGAGGCGCAACGATCAACGCCCGCTGGCCCTTACCCAGGGGTGTCATCAGATCCAGGGAGCGGGTGGAGAGTTCCTGGGGATCGCGCTCCATCTTCAGCATTTCCGTGGGATAGACGGGCACGAGATTGTCGAAATGGACCCGGTCCTTGGTGGCGCCAGGGGGATCAAAATTGATGGCGTCGATGCGCAGCAGGGCGAAGAACTTCTCTTCGTTTTTCGGCGGACGGATCATGCCGGAGAGGGTGTCGCCAGAGTGCAGATTGAACTTGCGGATCTGGCTAGGGGAGAC
Organism: Holophagaceae bacterium; assembly: GCA_025361955.1. GTDB lineage: Bacteria > Acidobacteriota > Holophagae > Holophagales > Holophagaceae > UBA1801. The sequence continues at coordinate 7,609 of JANYIU010000220.1, read as the reverse complement.
ATAGATATCGTCGGGCCCCGCCAGGTAATTGTGCTCGGGGGCGCGCAGGAAACCGAAGCCTTCCGGCAGCACCTCCAGGACGCCCTCGGCGAAGAACATGCCCTCCTTCTCTGCCTGAGCTTCCAGAAGCCGGAAGATCAGTTCCTGTTTCCGCAGGGAGAGGGGATTTTCGATCGTATAGGCCTTGGCCATCTCGGCCAGGCGGCCGATGGAGACCTCCTTCAGCTCCTGAAGGCTGAGGATGGCAGGTGATGGCACTTCTGTCGGCATAGGCCTCCCCTCCCGGGGAATGAAAACAAGCAAAGTTTAGCGTGGGACACTTGAGTATGCCTCAGCTCAGTCCTTTCAACCATGCAATTCCGTGTCCCCTATCGTTTTGTCAATAAAGGCGAGAGCATACTCCACATAGCTTTTCGGATCCTCCACCGGAAGGGCATGACCGATGCCTGGGACCAACTCGAAGCGGCTATGAGGAATGCTTTGGGCAGTCTGCAAACATTTCCAAGGCGGGGTCAGCAGATCCTCCGCCCCGCAAAGGAGCAGCAAAGGATCTCGGATCCGTTCCAACCGTTTTCTGATATCCCAGTGGAGGATTCCCTCCATCTGGAGACGCGCGCCCTTGAAGGTATCGATTCCTGGGGAAACGGCGGAATCCGCATGCCCTTTGCCTGAGGCAATCACCTGATGGTAGGCCCGCAGCACGCCATGCCGCTGTTCCAGGAAACGGTCTCCCCACAGGTAGGGCGCAGCGGCATCGAACTGCAGCAGCGATCCACCCAGTTCAAGACACTGGATCCAGTGCTGGATCCTAAGCCGGGTGATGAAATCGATGCAAGGCATGCAGCTGGTCAAGACGGCACCAGGGAAAACCCCTGGGTTGGCCGCCAGCAGTTCCAGAGCGATGGAGCTTCCGTTGGAGAGTCCCAGCAGCCAAGGTTTCCGGATGTCCAAAATCTGCAGCAGCTCCCAGGCCTCCTGCGCCATGGTTGCCACTGTGTACGGCCCATCCTCGGGCACCTCGGATCTCCCTTGGCCCCGGCAGTCGAAGGTCAGCACCCGGAAGCGTGGAGTCAATCCAGGCAACGCCCCGGCCCACATGGTCGTATCTGACAATAATCCGTTTATCAATACCATCCAGGGGGCTCCGGGTTCCCCCTGGATGCGGTAGTGGAGTTTCATGCCTGAAGTCAGGGTGGCTAAGGTGGGACTGGGACGCTTCATGACACCAGCTCACCACAGAGATTCCGAAGAGAACAGCACTATCCCACCAGGAAGCCGTCCACAGCCTTGGCTGTCTGGCGGCCAGTCTGGATGGCCCTGACCACCAATGAAGCGCCCAGGGCGGCGTCGCCCGTGACGAAAACGCCTGGGACACCGGTCTTCCCCTCCGGCTCCACCTGGATGTCCCCGGTCGCACCCACCTCCAAGCCGAGCTGGTCCGCCGCTCCTTGGTGATCCGCATGGAGGAACCCCATGGCCAGGACCACCAAATCCACGTCCCTGACGATGGCCTCGCCGGTACCTGCCTCCCGGCCATGCCATCGCAGCACATGCCCATCCGCTCCTTCCAGGAATTCCGTGCCGACACCCCATTGGCGGGAGCAGCCTTCCTCGTGGCTAGGAGTGATACAAACCGGAAAATCTCGTATCTATGCGGCGCAGAAAATCTGACAATCCATCAAGTTGCTTCATCCTAGTCGAAGAAGTTCCCGGCTTCAAGCATCGATTCAGCAATGCTGCTGCTATCGAAATACCCGCTCGATGCGCCGGTAGACCTGTCACAGCACCCAACCCATAATTGCCCTATACTCGTCTCGAGGAAAAAATTGGCCGACTCTGCACTCATGGCATGCCCAGAATGCGATCTCCTGCAACGGATAGGATCTCTGCCCAAGGAGGAGACGGCGGTCTGCCTGCGTTGCGGCGCTTTTCTCCGCCGAGGAGCCCACGAATCCCTGGACATTCCCCTCACGATCTCCTTCGTGGCGCTGTTGCTGTTCGGTGCAGCCAATGCCTTTCCACTCCTGGTGCTGCAACTCCATGGCTCCGTCCAGTTGGCCACGATCCCAGGATGTGTGAATGCCCTGGTCTCCCTGGGTTGGCCCTGGCTTGCGGCCATTCTCATCACCACCGTGGTCCTGGCGCCTCCGGTCTACCTCGGCGGGCTCATCTATGTACTAATCCAGGCCCGGCGGAAACATACCACTCGCTGGGCCATGCGGATCTTCCGAATCGTTCTGGAGTTCCAGCCCTGGGGCATGACCGAGGTCTTCCTCCTGGGCATTCTGGTGGCCTACGTGAGACTCAATGACATGGCTATCGTCATTCCCGGCGCATCACTCTATGCCTTGGCGGCGTTCACCGTCGCCATGGCCACCCTGATCACCTCCTTGGACCCCCGTGCCGTCTGGGATGCCCTGGAGGGGGGCTTATGAAAGGGGCGGGCACCCTCACCGCGAAGCAGGCTTCCCTGGTGAGCTGCCTTGCCTGTGGTCGGCTGTCTCCCTTAATTGGGAGCGATGCCTGTCCTCGCTGCGGCGCCGCCCTCCACAGCCGCAAGCCGGAGAGCGTCCAGCGAACCTGGGCCTTGCTGATCACTGCGGCGCTCCTGTATATTCCCGCCAATGTGCTGCCTGTGCTGCGGGTCATTTCCTTCGGCAAGGAAAGGACCGACACCATCATGGAAGGGATCATTTACTTCATGCAATCCGGTTCATGGCCCCTGGCCCTTCTTATCTTCTTCGCCAGTATCGTCGTACCGCTGCTGAAGATCAGCATCCTGAGCTCCCTACTCCTCTCCCTGCATCGCCATTCCCAGTGGAGTCCTGAGACTCGGACCCGCCTCTATCGGCTCACGGTCACCATCGGCCGGTGGTCCATGGTGGACATTTTCGTGGTCACCCTCACCGTGGCCGTGGTCTCCATGGGGGCCATCGCTACCATCGAGCCGGGTCCGGCCGCCATGGCCTTCGCCCTGGTCGTGATCGCCACCATGCTCGCCTCACATAGTTTCGATCCGCGCCTCCTCTGGGATGAGATGAAGCGCGAACTTCAGGATGACCTATGAACGACTCCACCGAAAACCTTGTTCCCGAAGCTGAATCCATCATCCAGATTCGGCGCCGTTTGCCCTCGGTGTGGCTGATTCCACTGGTGGCCACGATCATCGGCATCTGGTTGGCCTTCAATGCGTATGCGAACAAGGGCCCGACCTTCACCGTCACCTTCCTGAACGCCGATGGATTGGAAGCCGGGCATACCAAGATCAAGTGCAAGGATGTCGAAGTCGGCAAGGTCAAGTCCCTCAGGCTCAGCCACGACCGTTCCAAGGTTGAAGTCACCGCCGAATTTACCCAGGAGGCCTCGGAACTGCTCTCTGTGAACAGTCGCTTCTGGATCGTGCGAGCCCGCCTGGGCACCAGTGGAATCTCCGGACTGGGCACGCTGCTTTCGGGGGCCTATATCAGCATGGACCCTGGGGAGGCGGGCAAGACCTCAAGGCATTTTGAAGGGCTGGAGTATCCTCCCATCGTCACCAACCATGCGGGCGGCCAACTATTCGCCCTGCGTGCGGAGAAGCTGGGCTCCATGAGCATCGGTTCGCCGGTGTACTTCAGGCAGATTCCCGTGGGCGAGGTGGCGAGTTTCGACCTCAACAAGGACGGAAAATCGGTGTCCATCAAGGTGTTCATCCGCGAGCCATACGACCTGCTGGTGTACAAAGATACCCGGTTCTGGAACGTGGGCGGCGTGGATGTCACCCTCGACGCGAACGGGATCCGCGTGAGCTCGGACTCCATGCTCGACCTGCTGCTTGGTGGTGTCTCCTTCGAGAACCCCGTGAGCCTGGACGCCATGGAACCCACCCCGAAGGAGCATGTCTTCACCCTCTATTCGAGCCACGACCGCATCTACGAAAAGGTCTACCTGGACCGCTACTATTACCTCCTCGACTTCAATAAATCGGTGCGCGGACTCACCCGGGGAGCCCCCGTGGAATTCCGGGGCATCAAGGTTGGTCAGGTGGAGGACCTGAAGCTGGAATTGCACACGAACAAGATGGAGGTCCATGTTCCCGTGCTGATCTCAATCGAGCCCGAACGCCTTGCTGCTTTGGATGGAGGCAGCCTGACTGCCCTGGATGCTGTGGTCGAGAAGCTGGTGTCCAGGGGCCTCCGGGCCCAGTTGAAGATGGGCTCCCTGATCACGGGCAATCTCTTCGTAGATCTGGATTTCTATCCTCAGGCTCCCCGGCAAAGCATGGCCCAACATGGCAATTACCGAGAGATTCCCACCCTGCCCACCACCATGGAGGCCCTGGTATCCAACCTCACCAAGTTCGTGGACCGTCTCCAGAAACTGCCTCTCGAGGAGATCTCCAGCGAACTGAAGAGCACCATCCCGGCTATGCGGGAAACCCTCCAGCAGGCGACCACCTTGATGAACCGGTTGGATCGGGAGACGGCACCTCAGGCCCAGGCCACCCTGACCCAGGTCCAAGCCACCCTGGCAGCTCTGGAGCAGGCACTGCGATCCGATTCCCCGGTCCAGCACGATCTGCGGCGTGCCCTGGACGAGTTCGCCAAGGCGTCCCGCGCCCTGCGTGACCTGGCGGACACCCTGGAGCGAAATCCTGAAGCCGTGATTTGGGGCAAGGAGAAGGGACAATGATCCGACCATCACTGCTCGCCACGCTTCTGGGGCTGGCTCTGCTCTCCAGCTGCCGCAGTCCCTCCCCGGCGGTAACCTTTCATACCCTGAGGTCCATCGCCCTGGAGGAAGCCAAGTGGGCACCCGCGGAAAAACCGCTAGCCCTCGAGATCATGCCCGTGCAACTGCCGGAACTTCTCCAGCGATCCCAGATCGTGGTTCTGGAAGGGCAGGACAGCCATCGGCTGGCAGCGACCCACCGCTGGGGCAACACCCTGGAAAAGGACATGCAGCGGGTGCTGGTGGAAAATCTATCGGCCATCCTGGGCAGCGATGCCGTGGTCCCGTATCCTTTGGGAGACCGGGTGCAGGCGATTTACCAAATCTCTCTGGATGTCCAGCAATGCGATGGCGCCCCCAATGGCACGCTCCAATTCAGGGCGACTTGGATGGTCACTCAGCCCGGCGGTGGCAAGTTGCTTTTCCTTGGCCGGTTGAACCTGCAGGAACCGGTGCACGGGGGCAACATCGAAGATCTCGTGTCCGCTCACAGCCGAGTCATGAACAGCCTCAGCCAAGCGATCGCGAAAGAGCTGCAAGCGCTGAACAGCAGGGGGACGTGATCAGTCCTCGCGCAGCTCCGCAGGGGTGAAGTGTGCGGCGAACTCGAAGGCTTGCCCGTCCCAGTGAAGAACTGTGCAGCTGGACTTCTTCACCTCGATGGACCGCCTGGTGAGATGGCGGATGAGGCTCGAAAGAAAGGGCTCATGGCTGACGAGAGCCAGTACCTCGAACTCTTTCATCTCGGCCAACTCGCCCAGCAGCCAATCCTCAGCCTTGCGGGGATGCCCGCCGGGTTTCAACCCATCCCAGTAGCCCACGGGAAAGCCCTCGGCCGTGGCCTCCTGCAGGCACACCATGGTTTCCGCAGCGCGCCGATAGGGGCTGCTGATCCCCCGGCTGGGCGCGTAGCCCCGCTTCACCAATCCCTTCACCGCTGCCCGGGTCTTCTCCCAGCCCTCAGCGGTCAGGGCCCGCTCCGCGTCGGAGCCCTTGGAGTCTTCGGCGATGCCATGGCGGATTAACAGGACTGTGATCATGAAATCATTGTAGCGGTGATGGCTTATCGGTCGAGGACTTGGAAAAATACTTCTCGCTTCATTCGCCATCCAATGAGATGATTGTCGTTTGGGCCAAGCCCGGCAGGCGCAGTCCGCCTTTCACATCCGGCAAGCGCCCTGGGAGAACCCTTGAACACCAGTACCTTCGCAGCCCTTGGCTGCAGCGAACCCTTTCTGGTCGCCTTGGATCGTCGCGGCTTCACTACCCCCACCCCGGTCCAGGAGGCTTGCTTCCAACCGGGCCTTGAGGGCCGGGATCTGCTGGTCCAGAGCCGCACAGGCAGCGGCAAGACCTTGGCCTTTGGCCTGCCCTTGCTGCATCGCCTCACGCCAGACAAGCATCCCCAGGTCCTGATTTTGGCCCCCACCCGGGAATTGGCCCAACAGGTGTCCGAGGAACTGGCGAGCGTCCAACCTCGCCTGGCTCCCGCCCTGCTAGTGGGTGGGCTGAGCTATGTGCCTCAGCTGAAGGCCCTGCATTACGGTGCTTCCGTCATCGTCGGCACGCCGGGTCGCGTCATGGATCACCTGGAGCGACAAACCCTCGATCTGTCCAAGGTTTCCATGGTTGTGCTGGACGAATGCGACGAGATGCTGAACATGGGCTTCATTGAGGACGTGGAGCGGATTCTCGCGCGCATTCCCGAAGGCCCTCAGACCTACCTCTTCTCAGCCACCCTGCCCGCTCCCATCGCCAGCCTGGCGAAGCGCTTCCTGAAGGATCCCTTCAAGATCCAGCTCGGCGAATCCGGCGGAGCCACCCAGCACGCGGATATCACGCATACCCCCTGCCTGGTGGCGGATCACCTTCAAACCAAGGCCCTGGTGAATTTTCTGTTATTGGACGAACCCAGCTCGGCCCTCATCTTCACCAAGATGAAGCAGCAGACTGAGACCGTGTCCGAGGCCCTGCGGGATGCGGGCCTGGCCGCGGACTACCTCCATGGCGACCTGAACCAAGGGGCCCGGAACCGCATCATGTCCAGCTTCAAGGAGGGCAAGCTGCGCTACCTGGTGGCCACGGATGTCGCTGCGCGAGGCATTGATGTGGAGAACATGCCCCTGGTGGTCCATATGGGCATCCCCACTCAGTTCGAGAACTACATTCACCGCTCCGGCCACACCGGCCGGGCTGGCGCCAAGGGCACCTCCATGGCCCTCGTGAGCTTCAAGGAATCGCGCATCCTGCTGGCCTGGGGCCGCCGCGGTGGCCTGCAGTTGGACTGGCGTGGCCTCCCCACCCAGGCCGAGATTCGCCTCGCGAGAGCCAAACGATTGGCCGAGCGCGTGGCCAGGCAGGAAGCCCCCGCCTTCCTGGACTTGGCCCGCACCCTGTTGGTGGAACGGGAACCGGCGCCCCTCGTCGCCGCGCTGCTTTCCCTAATTGAGGACGAAGCCCATGGCGGTTTCGATATCCCGGATATGCCCAAGACCGAACCCCGGCGCGAGAAGAAGACCTTCGCGCCGCGTCCCGGCGAGAAGCCCGGCTGGACCCCCGGGTCCAAACCCTTTGAAGCAAAAAGCGAAAGGCCTTCCCGTCCCTATCAGAAGCCAACCAACTCTTTCGATGATCGTGCCAAGGCGCCGCGAAAGGGGCCAAGCCCCTTCAACCGCACCGAGGACAAAGCACCCCTGGATCGAAGGACAGGCAAGCCCTTCAAGAAAAAAGTTTGATCCAGCAGGGCTATTCTCCGTGCGCCAGGGTCTCCAGATCCTTCAAGGCCTGGTGAGTTCCCATGGCCAGGATCACATCACCCGGTTCGAAGGTCTCGCTGCCTCGCGGATTGAAACGAAGCCCCTCACCCGGGCGGATGATCCCGGCCACCAGGGCTCCCGTG
>JANYIU010000205.1 GCA_025361955.1 Holophagaceae bacterium | reverse complement strand
TATGGGACTTACCGAAGAGGACTTCCTCGGCAAGACGAGTTTTGACATCTCTCCACCCCTTCTGAGGGAGCTGTACCGTCAGTCGGATCGTCTGCTCCTGGAGACCGGGAAAACGCTTCAGTATGAAACGATGGTGGAGGCCGCGTCAGGTCTGCGACAGATCGTGGTCACGAAGAATGTGATGCGCAACCCAACTGGCGAATTGATAGGGTTGGTTGGGGCTTTCCTGGACATCACTGAACGGAAGCTGGCCGAGGAGAAACTGAGGGAGAGCGAAGAAGAATACCGGCAGCTCGTATGGGACATGCAGGTGGGGGTGCTTCTGCAAGGTCCGCAAGCCGAAATACTATTGAGCAATCCCAAAGCATTGGAATTATTGGGCCTCAGCGAAGACCAGCTGCTAGGGAAAACTTCGTTCGATCCGGAGTGGAATGTTATTCACGAAGATGGCTCTCCCTTCCCCGGAGCCACCCACCCTGTGCCCCAGGCAATTGCCTCCCGCCATTCTGTTCGGGAAATTGTGATGGGTGTGTATCGCCCCACTGCAGGGAACCGTGTCTGGTTGTCTGTGGATGCCGAGACTCAACTGAGCGAAGATGGAACGGTCCGACAAGTGGTATGCACGTTTATAGACATCACCGAGCGGAAACAGGCGGAAGAAGAGAAGGTAAAACTCCAAGCCCAGCTTCAGCAAGCCCAAAAAATGGAAAGTCTGGGCATCTTGGCGGGGGGGGTCGCCCACGACATGAACAATGTGCTGGGGGCCATTCTTGGTATGGCCTCGGCCAATATCGACGCCCAGGCTGAGGGAAGCCCAGCCTACCGTGCCTTCGACACCATCTCCAAGGCGGCTATCCGGGGCGGAAAGATGGTCAAAAGTCTGCTCAGTTTTGCCCGTCAGAGTCCCGCCGATGAACGGGAACTGGATATGAATGCAATCCTCCGCGAGGAGGTCCGCATGCTGGAACGCACCACCCTGTCAAAGATTCGCCTCGAGCTGGACCTGGAATCCGAACTGCGGCTCATTAGAGGCGATGCGAGCGCCCTAACCCACGCCTTCATGAACCTCTGCGTCAATGCCGTAGATGCCATGCCTGATAGGGGCACCCTGACACTCCGTTCCCGGAACGTGGACAACGACTGGATTGAAGTAATGGTGGAGGACACGGGAACCGGGATGCCCAAGGAGATCCTGGAAAAAGCCATGGATCCCTTCTTCACCACCAAGGCAGTGGGAAAAGGCACGGGGCTGGGCCTGTCCATGGTCTACAGCACCGTGAAAGCCCACAAAGGCCAGCTTGAAATCCAGAGTGTGCCTGGCCAGGGTACTCGCGTGAGGCTGCGGTTCCCGTCCTGTGAAGTTGCCGCTCATGCCATTGAATCTGCGACTGAACCTCGATTCAAATTCACGCATGGGAAGCTGACCGTGCTTCTGGTGGATGACGACGCGATGATCCAGAGTTCCCTGCTGGAGCTTCTGGCAGTGCTGGGCCACAACGCCACTGGGGTATATAGCGGTGAGGAGGCTCTGGCGAAGCTTGAAACCGGGTTGAATCCTGATGTGGTGATGCTGGACATGAACATGCCGGGATTGGGTGGCAGCGGAACCCTGCCACGTCTTCGCGCCTTGCGTCCCACTCTGCCGGTCCTGCTGGCCACCGGCCGAGTCGACCAAGCCGCCTTGAACCTTATCGAGGCATATCCATTCGTCACCCTGCTCTCAAAACCTTTCAGCATGGAAGAACTGCAACAGCACTTTGAAAGGATTGGGCGGAGCTAGTGACTGGTTTCTTCGTTGCTGTGAAGTGCGGCGGTTGGGTCACGTCACGCCGGTTTGCGCTGCATGCAACGAGCGGCGGCGAGACGCCACGTCTACCCGCTATAGTGCTTCAAAGTAGTCTGCTGGTTGCCACTTTTGGACATAGACCTTGTCACCCTGTAAGAGCCTCCACCGCATCCAACAAATCCACATCGACTTCCATCCTGCCATCCTTCCCGAAGGTGGACATGGGCTTAAAGCGGACACCCCACAGTATTTCGTCGGCGGTGTAGGAGGTGCGCTGACAAATGGTCTGGGAGAAGGTGTCATCGAAGGCTTTGACGAGGACGATGAACTCGGCCTGGGCCATTCGGAGATCAGTGTCGTGCAGGTTGTAAAGGGGGCTTGTCTCGTCGATGGGATGCACGACGGTCCAGTTAGTGGGGAAAAGGCTGATCTTACTGCGCTCGAGCGGCAGATTCATGAAGCGGCGGGTGTTGGTGTCCGCATCGTGCAAGGAGAGGCTTACGGTGGCCTCAGCTTCGATGAGCTGGTTGCTGCGGCGGTTCACAAACCGGAACATGAAACCCGTGATGTCTTTGTAAGGCGCTACTAACCCCTTCTGACTGAATCGAATCTGGGCGTGGGGCCGGGAAAAGCGACCGTAGAGCAGCCCGGTGGCGAAGGCGAAGCTGAGCAGCCCGAGGAGTGATTCCAGAGCCGCGACAGCGCTCGCCAAGTGGCTCTTGGGACTGATATGGCCATAGCCCACGGTAGTGAGGGTCTGGGCACTGAAGAAGAAGGCATCCAGGGTCCGGTCCAGAAGGCCGTTGCCGCTGGGTCGGACAAAGTTCTCCATGCCGACACCCAGGTAGATGGCGGCGAATAGGACGTTCGTGAGCAGATACCCCAGGAGAATCAAAGCCATGAATCTGAAGCCGCCCATGGTGATGAGATGGTGGTAGAGCTCGTAGGAACGGAAACGAGGCAGCCCCAAGCGTCGCACGTTGAAAGTGCCGTCCTTGTTAACCCCACGAGCTGGGCTGTCCTTGATGCCGAGACCTAAGTCGTCGCTGAGGGGGATCCTGCTAGGAATGATGGGAGGAGACATGGTGTCGTGGGGTCGGGGAGGGGAGGAGGAGAACTGGAATTGGGACGGAATGCAGCGGCAAGCCTGAGGCGGGAAGGACCTCTCTTCCTAATAGTGGTCCAGTTCTTAGATTTTGGGTCAATCATCCATGGGAGCCAGTCGCGCTGAGAATCACTCTGGCTTGCGCCCGAGCCTCAATCCTTCGGGGGAACTAAGGTGAGTCACTGAAGCGGCTGGCTGCAAGCAGGTCAGCCCCATGGTTGAACCAGGACCCACCCGATAGACCCTGCGGCGCTACTGGGTTTAGGGACTGTGGGAGATCGTGCTGCATCCCTGCAGGGTATTTCGCAAACCAACCTCAGCAGCATTCTGAGAAGTTCCTGTGAGGGGGGCTCCAACGACCGTCTTGACTGGGCAGCTGAGTGCGCTAGCCTGACAGGCTGCAGCTTCGATGCCAGCCAAAACTGCGGGAGCCACCCATGCCCCTCAATCACTACGTCACCCTCGGTCGTTCCGGTCTCCGTGTTTCCCCTCTTTGCCTCGGCGCCATGACCTTTGGCAAAGACTGGGGATGGGGCTCGAGCGTGAAGGACTCGGAAGCCATCATGGATCGCTTCTTCGAACTTGGTGGGAACTTCATCGATACGGCCAACGCGTACACGAAGGGACACTCTGAGAAGATAATCGGCGATCACGTCGGTCGTCACGCGAGCAAACGCGATCGGTTGGTCATCGCGACCAAGTTCACGAGCAACCTGTTTCGCGGCGATCCCAACGGCGGGGGCATGAGTCGCAAGGCCATCGTGGCGCAATGCGAGGAGTCTCTGCGCAGGCTGCAGACCAGCTACATTGATTTGTACTGGCTGCACGCCTGGGACGCGACGACGCCCATCGATGAAACGATGCGCGCCCTCGACGACCTGGTATCGAGCGGAAAAGTCCGCTACCTCGGCTTTTCTGACACGCCCGCATGGAAGTGCGCGGAAGCGCAGACCATTGCCCGCATGCGCGGCTGGTCACCCCTCATCGCGCTTCAGATCGAATACTCACTGCTCGAGCGCACCGTTGAAGGCGAACTGGTCCCGATGGCTCGCGAGCTGGGGCTGGGCGTAACGCCGTGGTCACCGCTCAAGAGTGGTGTGTTGTCTGGCAAATACACGCGCGACAAGCACGGTAAGCACGAGGCAGGACGAGGTGCGTGGGCCACGAGCTCCCTGGGCGACAAGACCTACGACATCGTCGAGGAGCTGATGCGCATAGCAAAGGAACTCGACACCACTCCGTCCCGCGTCGCGATCGCATGGGTGCAGGGTCGACCCGGTGTCACTGCCACCATCATCGGCGCGCGCACGATGGCCCAACTCGACGACAACCTCGCCGCCATCGATGTGGCCTTGAACCCGGCGCACATAGCAAAGCTCGACGCGCTCAGCACGCCGAAGCTCAACTTCCCGGCCGACTTCATCGCCAATGGCGCGATGTTCTTGCACGGAGGAACCACGATCAACGGACGCGGCGCGCTTCCCTGGCCACTATCGCCGGAGAGCGACCAGGATCGTCACTGAGCCA
>JANYIU010000146.1 GCA_025361955.1 Holophagaceae bacterium | reverse complement strand
CCGCGCCTGGCTCGGCGGGCAGTCCTTGCCCAAACCCCGGGGACCCGTCATGCCAAGGTCTGACGAATGGCAATCCGAGTCCGCGGAAACCCGGACGATTACCGTTTGTTGGCCCCCTGAACGCCTGCCCCGCGTCTTATTCATCAACGACCATGAATACCCATGGCAGCCCTCGGCCCATTTTCGCTTCGAGGGTGACGTGCGGTTCGGGGCCGACATGCCCGTTTCCCGCCTGACAGGTAAGGTGGGTTTTGCTGCCGAGCAGACCGGTTGGCGGCTGACCTGGACCACCCAGTCGGATACCTGGATCGCCGCGGCGACGGAAGGCGAGTTGGGCAGCCAAGCCCCCTTCGAAGCCAAGCGGGCCTTGGCGGCGGTGCTCCGGCTCTGGCTCAGGGGGCATCCCCACGGCCATCATCCGGATGGTTCCTTCTGCCCCCTCACCCACTGTGCCGTGCTTCGTGGCCAGCCCACCCAGGCGGGGCTGCAGGCCGTGGCGGAGGCGCCCGCGCTTGATCTCGCCCCGGATCAGGCCTTCTTCACGGGCTCCAAGGGGGGTAGCTCCTGGAGCCCCCGGGAAGCCTGGGGTGGGGGATCCCTTCTCGCGGGCGCAGCCCAGATGGTTCCAGAGGACCCCTGGGCCACCTGGACCCGAGTGCTCACCGCAGCCCAGGTGCGCCAGCTCAAAGCCTCCGTGAAGCCCGGACTGCTCCCGGGCCAGCGGGGAATCCGGATTGGGGTGTCGGGTCCCTATGCCGTGGAGGCCCTGCGTTTGGAGACCGGCCGTTGCTTCGGGTGGACGACCTGGCCCAGCAACGCCTGCGAGGCGGAACTGCAGCCCGATGGAAGCCTCGCTCTTCGGGGGCATGGGTGGGGGCACAATGTGGGGCTTTGTCTGGCCACCGCCCTATACCGGGCCAAGCGAGGGGATCCAGCCGAGGAGATCCTTCAGGAGGCCTTCGGCTTGCCGAAACGCGAGCTCCCGAGCAAACCTGCCGATCCATAGGGAATAGGATTCCGCCTGTGTTCCAAACTGTGGAGCCACCCATGCCCGAGAGCAAGAAACTGGTCATTCCCCAGGGTCCCGAGGAGGTGTCCATCCCGGCGCAACTCACGACCCTCCTCGAAGAGGCAGCTCAGGAGGCAGGTTGCTACGTCTTCGAACATCCCGAGGCGCACAGCTTCAACGCCGTCTTCGGGGGACATCAGGTGACGGTGTCCATCACGGAGAGAAAGTAATAGGCGGAATCTTTCCTCAGGAACCGGCATGGGATGCTCTCGAGGCTTTGTACGGCTTTGCTTTCAATTAGATGAGAATCGGCAAAAACCAAGAGTTAGCGTAACTTCTGCGCAGAAAAAGACGAAGTTAGAGACGAGGAGTGCGAAGGCACACGAAGCAAGCCAGGAACGATCAGCGCAGCTAGGCGCAGGCTGCGTTCGTGACTCCTGAAAGAACCTGAATGGCACGGTCTGGTTGCGGCAGGAAAGGCTCAACGCTGAAGCGCAGAGAAAAGCACGAGGATCGCAGAGAAAAAAGCTTCCTCCGTGATCCTCCGCCGCCCTCCGTGCCTCAGCGTTGAGCTTTGCGCCTCAAGATCCAACTCGCCGCACTTCAGTAGATCGCGCCTAGCAAATGCAACAGGATGAGCAGGATGCATCCTCTGGCGAATTCTGGTAGGACAGGACGTTTTAACTTCAAAGGCAGATGGCTGCCAATGCATCCTGGCCAGCCTGTCAATGCAATTTTGCACGCGGCCTGTGATCAGGTAACGAAAGTGGTGCCTCTGGTCGGAGCCACTGACCACCAGCCACTGCTAAACTGAGGGACTCATCACCCTTGCGGAGTCCCCATGTTTTCACTGGAAGGCAAGATCGCATTCGTCACCGGCGCGAGTCAGGGCATTGGTGAAATCATCGCCCTGCAACTGGCCCGCCAGGGAGCCCTCGTCGTGTGCGCCAGCCTGCCCAGCACCGAGGGTGATCTGCAGCGCGTCGTGTCCGGCATCAAAGCGCAGGGCGGCCAGGCCGACTATGTGACCCTGGACATGCTGAACGCCGAGAGCATCCGCGCCGCCGTGAACACCACCGTCGAGCGGCACGGCGGCCTGCACATCCTGGTGAACAACGCGGGCATCACCAAGGACAAGCTCATGATCCAGATGAAAGAGGATGAGTTCGACCTGGTGTTGGACGTGAATCTCAAGGGCGCCTGGAGCGCCACCCAGGCCGTGGCCAAGACCATGATGAAGCAGCGCTGGGGCCGGATCATCAATATCGCCTCCGTGGTGGGCCAGATGGGCAACGCCGGGCAGAGCAACTACGCCACTTCCAAGGCGGGCCTCATCGGCCTCACCAAGACCGTGGCTCGGGAGTTCGCCAGCCGCAACATCACCTGCAACGCCGTGGCCCCAGGTTATATCGCCACCGCAATGACTGAGCAGCTGAGTGCTGCAGTGAAGGCCGAGTTCAATCGGCAAATTCCCCTGGGGCGCATGGGCACGCCCGAGGACGTGGGTGCTGCCGTGGCTTTCCTGGCCACTGACGAGGCCAGTTACATCACCGGCCAGACCCTTGCCGTCAATGGCGGCATGCTGATGCCCTAAAAGGTTTTTTTAGGCACCCGTACCCATCACTGTGGCCAGTTTCTGCGCCAGCTCCTTCAGACTAAAGGGTTTCTGGATGAAGTGGATCCCGGCTTCCAGCACCCCCTTCGCGGAGATGATGTCCGAGGTATAGCCAGACATGTAGAGCACCCGGATTCCTGGCCGAAGCTTCATCACTGCGTCCCGGAGCTGACGCCCGCTCATCCCCGGCATGATCACATCAGTGAGCAGCAAATCAAAAGCCTGTTCGCTGTCGGTGCACAGTTCAAGGGCCACCGCAGGCCCGGGCGCAGATATGACCTGGTAGCCGAGCCGTTCGATCATGACGGGGATGAGCTCCCGAAGGACGTCGTCATCTTCCACGACCAGGATGGACCCCATGCCCGTCACGAGCGGTGCCTCACTGGGGGCAGGCATGGGCTTTCCCGCTCCAGGCAGTGCCGGCAGATAGATGCGGAACGTGGCACCCAGCTCCGGCTCGCTGTAGACATTGATAAAGCCGCCGTTCTGCTTGACGATTCCGAAGACTGTGGACAGCCCCAGCCCGGTGCCTTTCCCTGGTTCCTTGGTGCTGAAAAAGGGTTCGAAGATCTGGGCCTGGGTCTCCAGATCCATACCACAGCCCTCATCCGCCACAGTGAGCCGGACATAGGGCCCCGGGGCGCTACCGATGGGTTTGCCTGCCCAGCCTCCATCCACAGAGAGATTCTCCGTCTCGATCCGAATCCGTCCCCCATGGGGCATGGCGTCGCGGGCGTTCACCGCAAGGTTCATCAGAACCTGATCCAGTTGCGAAGGATCGAAGCGCACGAGCCAGAGATCGCGGCCCGGCGTGAATTCGAGGTGGATGTCCTCGCCGATCAGGGGGGCGAGGGTGCGGCGGGTATCCACGATGTGCGTGTTGATATCCATCACCTTGGGCTCGATCACCTGCTTGCGGGAGAAGGCGAGCAGCTGCTGGATGATGCCCCGGGACCGGTCCACGGCCTGGGCGATGCCCATGGCCTGGGCCATGAGGGGGTCCTCCGCCGACAGTCGGAGCCGCAGGATCTCGGCGTTGCCGAGGATCACGGTGAGGGTGTTGTTGATATCGTGGGCCACCCCTCCCGCCAAACGGCCGACGGATTCAAGCCTCTGCGCCTGGGCCAGCTGAGCTTTCAGGTTCTCCCGCTCCACCTCGGCCTGCTTGTGTTCGGTGAGGTCGGTGAGGGATCCTATGAAGCCACTGATTTGTCCCCCCTCGTCCCGATAGGCCACGATTTCCCCGATCACCCAGGCTAGTTCCCCTCCTGGGCGGAGGATCCGGAATTCCGCATTGAACGGTTCGCCACGCTCCTGCGTAGGCTTCCACAAGACTTCAACCCTCTCCCTGTCTTCCAGGAAGACCATGCTCACGGGTGCCTGCCCCAGGGGCGAACCCGTGAATCCCGTGATGCGCAACCAATGTGAGTTGACGAATTGCAGACGGCCCTTGGCATCCAGTTGGAAGATGCCTACGGGGGCCAGATCCGCGAGAGTGCGGAAGTGCCGCTCACTCTCAAGCAGCTTCCGCGTCCGGGCCTGGATCTCCCGTTCCTGGCTCTCCATGAAGAGGGCGTTGCGCAGCACCAGGGCGGCCACGGGCGAGAGAATCTCCAGTATCTTGACCGTGTCAGCGTTGCGTTGCATATCGAGAAGATGCAAGGCCACAAGCAAGCCCACCCGGCGCTGACCCACCCGCAGAGGGGAAAGGATGGCACTGTTGAACCCGGTGCGTTGGAAGATCTCCTGCGCCTCAGGAGGGGCGGTCAGGCCGTGCCAAAGAACGCTCTGTTCAATACCACTGCCCAGCCGGGCAAGGGCTTCCAACTCGGGCAGGTGCTCCCAGGTACTGAACCTTTCGGGTTCGATGGCCACCAAGGCATGAGTTTCCCGGTCTGGTTCCTGAGGACACTGGAGCAGAACGACAATCTTCGCCCCTACCAGCTCACGGATCTGTTTCGTGAGATAGCCCCCCATCAGGCGGGGATCCTCAGAGAAGGTCAGGAGATTGTCCAGGAGATCCAGGATCATGAACTGGATCGCGGCGAAATCCTTCATCCGGGAGAGGTGGGCGCGGCTATTCATGGATTCCTGTCCTTTGGAGGGCTTCCTGGAGGACCTTGCGCAGCTCTTCCAGGCCCACGGTCAGGATCGTCCATGGCAGGCCGGTATAGGCGGCCGCCTCGCTCAATTCCAGCCTGGGCACCGGTACCAGACCGGTGTCCAGGTAGATCAACCGGGTGTGCATCTCGCCCATCAGGCTCTGGGCCGTCTTGGGGCTGAGGCCCAGTTCCTGCTCGAAGACTTCCCGCCAGCGGAGCGCCCATCCGGACATCAGGAAGAAGGCCCCTTCCTTTCGGAGCTGGCGGTATCGGCTCCTGCCCAAGAGCAGTTCGCAGCAGTTGATCCCCTCGGTGCGCGCAGTCCCGGGCTCTGCCTGGAAATCCAGCATTCGTGGGCAGCAGTCCCCGTATGCGAGGACCACCCGGCGGCCCCGGTCGCGTTCTTCGACGATGAGGGCAGAGAGCTGACCTTCGAGGTGTTCCGGGGTCATGTGGAGCATGGAACTGAGGTAACGGACCTCCAGCTCCCTTCCTAGGGTTCCCCTCAAGGCCTCGATTTCAGGACGGAGAATGGAACAAGCGATGCAGGTGGATGGTACTGGCTTCAAAGAGCTACCCCCGCCACTTCCAGCACCGCTGCTCGGACCGCAGAAAGCGTTTCAGGAGTGGTCGCCAAGGGGATATCCGCGCATCCGCTCGCGAGGAGGAAGCGTGGATCTGACTTCTGCGCCCGGAGTACTTCATGGCAACGCTGTTTGAGTGTTTCTGGGTTGAAGGTTTCCAAGGCAGACCC
Organism: Holophagaceae bacterium; assembly: GCA_025361955.1. GTDB lineage: Bacteria > Acidobacteriota > Holophagae > Holophagales > Holophagaceae > UBA1801. The sequence goes on along the minus strand of JANYIU010000146.1, from coordinate 4,964 downwards.
GTCCAGACCACCTAAGAGCAATGGGGCATTGCCTAGGTGGCGGCGCCCTTCCAACAGACTGTCCCTGACGTCCAGTACATAGGCCACCACCTGGGGCAGGTCCTTCAGGAGATCCAGGTGGGGGACCAGACGATAGCCACCGTGATGGAACACCAGGGGGCCCTTGATTTTGGCGGTCCACGCCTGGAGGGCGGGCAGCACGAAGGCTTCAATGTGCTTCCGGGGCATCATGTCGGGATTCGCAAAGTTAGCCGTGAAGGCCACCATTGTGGCACCCTCAGCCAGCATCGCGTTGCCGAAGGCCGCGCAGAACCCATCACACTGTTCCAGGAGTGCCAGGGCCGCGGGCTGGTCGAAGAGCAGGGTCTCCATCCAGGTCTCTGCCCCCAAGAGCATCGCGGGCAGGTCCACAGGGCTGGGCATCATGCCCACCAGCGCGGCTTCACCCGCCAGCCGTTTCGATAGCAGGCCTACGGAATCCAGCAGGTAACGGAGGGCTGGCTGCCCATCCGGTTCCGGCATAGCCATCACAAGTGCCTCTCGGGCGCTGGCGCAGGCCGGACGAGCCAGCGTCGGAGGCTGAGTTGCGTGATGCTGCAGGGTGCCGCCGAAGGCCTCCGCCATGAGGGGTAGCGCGAAGGGGCTGAAAAGCAAGTCAATGCCGAAGGCCTCGCGCACGGCGCACTGGCCCTCTACATATACGCGGGGATCGGAGTAGTGGTCGCGGAGGGAGGCCCCGGTGAGCCTGGCCCCGTAGAGGCTCAGCAGAAGGGTGAAGGCCGGGCGGTCCACGGGCTCGCCCTTCAGGATGGCCAGGACGCGCTGCAGGCTGTTCATCGATCCGCTCCCGGTGCGGGCCCGAGTTCGCAGGAACGGGTCCAGAGCCTGTTGAAGAGGGCAGCCGCATGGAGGGCTGTGAGGGCTGTGCCGTCGCCGCCGAGCTCCGCTACCAGCTCTGGGCGCAGCTTGTAAACCGCGCCGCCGACGGCCAGCTGCAACCGCCCCGTGAGCCCCCGGCGATCGATCTCCTCCCGGAGCTTCCGGACATTCCTGGCCGTGGTAAGCATCATGGCCGATACACCCACCACCCGCGCTCTCGCGGCCACGGCCGCATCGACGAAGGCGGCGGCTGCCACGTCCACACCCAGATCCCGGACATCCCAGCCCGCTAGCCGGAGGAACGCCGCCACCATCTTCCGCCCCAAGGGATGGTAGTCGTCCTCGATGTTGCCCAGCACGACCGGCCCCTTGGTGGCTGCCCGGGGCGCCCGGCCAGATGCTTCCTGCGCGATCAATACCTTGGCGAGGGCGTCCTCGGCAATTTTGGCGGCCACGTAGCCCTGGGCCAGGGAGGCTTGGGCATTTTCGATCTGGCTGGCCCAAGCTTCCCCAAAGGCTTCCAGGACCGGACAAAGGTAGTCCGTGACGGCGGATTCATACCCATGTTCGGCGGCCCAGGCATCAATGAGTTCATTGGCCAGCGCTCGGTCAGCGTCGAAGATGGTCTTCGTGAGTTCCTCAGGCCAGTTCTGGGGCATGGGCACACCATTATGTGATTCAGAGACTCATCGGAACGGATGGGTCTCTTCCCGAGTTCCTGCAACTAGAAAACGAAAAATGGATTGCCTTGAGGATCCTCAAGACTGGTTGCCCAATATAGCCGGATACTTTGTCTTTGAGCGAGCGGTCCTTCCAGAGCCCCAAATAGGATGGGTCTCTGGTGGCCCCCGGAGCGGAGTATCGGTCGATGGTGCCGAAAGTCGGGCAGGACGCCCACCCGTTTCCGCCCACCCAGGATAGGCAAAAATGCCATCCGCCCAAGAGCGCGCACTGCAGCGAAAAGATCTTGGAGGATTCCTGCTGGTCTTCCACTTATATAATTTAATTATAAAAAAACAACGGCTTGGACAGACCCAGTGCAGCCCGAAGCTTCAGTTCCGATCGTCCACAATGGGGAGAAGCGCGGCTTGGGGCAGTTCCACCTGCACGACGTCGCCCAATCCCGGCCGCTGTGCCATCCGGAAACAGATGGGAGCCCGATCGAGCTGGGCTGGTCTGCCTGCTGGCTTTGGCCGTCCTTTCACGAAGTAGTCCCGTCCGCGGTACTCAAAATCGTTCACGACGAGTTCCAGAACCGTGCCTCCGTCGGACGGCCCGTCCCCGGGGCCGATAAGCCGCAGCTGCTCGGCACGGATGAAAAAGAGTCCTTCCGCGCCAGCCGTCGCCTGCAATTCATGGGCGGGAATCAGGTTTGAATCACCAAAGAAGGACGCGACAAAGGCGGTCTTCGGGCGGGCATAAATATCCTCGGGCGTTCCCGTCTGGACCATGCGCCCATTGCGCATGACCACTACCCGGTCGGCCACCGCCAGCGCATCCTCCTGGTCATGGGTGACGGAGAGGGAGGTATAGCCCAGCTCCCGCTGAAGCACGCGCAGTTCGCCACGCAGTTCCTTGCGCAAGGTGGCATCCAGCGAGCCCAGTGGCTCGTCGAAAAGCATGAGCCCGGGACTGACGGCCATGGCCCGGGCCAAGGCGACCCGCTGACGTTCACCGCCGGAGAGCCCTTCGATGCGCCGCCCGCCAAACCCGGCCAAGGAGAAACGCCGGAGCAGGGCTTCGACCTGGGTGGCGATTTCCTGGGGGTCGGGGCGGGGATGGCGGGCCTTGAGCCCGTACGCCACATTGCCTGCGACATCGTAGTGCGGAAACAGAGCGAAATCCTGGAAGACAAGACCCACGCCGCGCTGCCGCGGGGGCAAGCCGGTGATATCCCGGCCCTCCAACAGGATGTGGCCCTGGTCAGGGGCTATCAGGCCGGCGATGATGCGCAGGAAGGTGGTCTTGCCTCCGCCCGAAGGACCCAGGATCTCGACGATTTCCCCCTTCTCGCAGCTCAGGCTCATATCGAGGGAGAAGTCCGGATAGTCCTTCTGGATGGCTTCGATTGCAAGATAAGGCCGACTCATCCTGGTTCCTCCGACAGTCGGTCGGCGGCAGCGAAGGCCAGACCGGCCCAGAGGCAGACGATGACTCCGAGCGCGCAGGCCAATGGGTATTGATAGCTCCCCATGAGGCGGTAGGCGCGGAGCCCGAGCAGGGGAAAGTTGGTCGGATTCAGCATGAGGGCCGCGTTAATCTCGCCCAGGCTGATGGCGGCGCAGAGGGCCAGTGAGGAAAGCAGGGCCGAGCGCAGCAGGGGCAGGTCCAGGGTGGCCAGGATGCGAGGACGGCTGGCTCCCAGGAGGATCGCGGCCTCATCCAGGCCCGAGGGGATGCGCGAACGTGCCGCGGACAGGGTCCGCCAGGCGAGTGGATAGGCGGCTGTCGCCTGCACAAGGGCCAAGGCGCCTACTCCGGCCCCGAGGGGGAACAAGACGAGATAGCCCAGGGAGAGCATGACCGAGGAAAGCGCGACCGGCAGGGCGAAGAAGATACCCCGGATTCCGGTTTTACCAGTTCGTCCTTCCCCGATCAGGAGCAGGACGGCGATGCCTACACCCAGCGCGGCCACCGCGAGAGCCAGCATGAGCGAATCCGCCATGGCGCGCAGACTGCCTCGGTCGGTGAAGGTCTTGACGTAAGGTTCGATGGAGAGGGTCGCCGCGCCTCCCCAGCGGCCCACGCGCGTGAACGACGAAACGAGCAACCCGAGTAGCGGTGAGAGCGCCAGGGCCCCGCTCGATACAAGCCAAAGGGCCGCGGCCCGGCGAAGGCAGCGTCGCTGTGATGAAAGCGGCAAACGCTCTCCGGGGGCGTCGGTCGAGGCCGCCACCGAGCGCGCCTGGAGCAGTGAATAGAGGGCGAGCACGCCGATGGCGCAGCAACCTTCGAGGAGCGCGATGGTTCCGGCCTTGGCGAAATTCTGTTCGCCGCTGACCGCCGCGTAGATGGACACCTCCAGAGTGGCGTAGCCTGGCCCCCCGCCCAGGGTGAGAGGAATGGCGAAGCTCATGAAGCAGTAGAGGAAGACCAGCGAAGCGGCAGCGGCGATGCCCGGCAGGATGGAGGGCAGGGTGATGGTGGCGAAGATCCGTCCCTCGTCAGCACCCAGGCAGCGGGCCGCGTCCTCCGGCGTCCGGGGCACGCGACTCCAGACGGCACCCACCAGGGCGACCACCAGCGGAAAATTGAGCAGGGCGTGGGCGATCACCACACCGGAAAAGGAATAGGCGAAATCGAGCGGGGCCTTTGGCAACCCGAAGAGGCTCATCAAGCCTGTATTCACCAGGCCGTTGCGCCCCCAGGCTCGGACGAAACCCAGGGTAAAGAGCACCGGCGGGAACACGAAAGGAATGCCGCTCAGGGCCGCGTAGAGACGCCGTCCCCGGAAACGGTAGCGGGCGAGGAGCCAGGCTCCCGGCAGGCCAAGGGCGAGGCTGAGCGAGGTGCTGACCAGAGCCTGGAGCAGGCTGAAGCGCAGCGAAGCCAGGATGGAGGGGCTGCCAAGGATGGCCAGGAAACGCTCGAGGGATGCGGCGGAGAACAGCGCCTCACTCCCACCTGCAGAACCGAATGGTCCCCCCAGCACCGCGGCGCCAAAGGGGACCAGGAAGAGGGGGGCCACCAGCAGCCAGGGCAGCGTGCGGATCGCGAGGCTCCAGGCCCTGCTGCCACCGACGGTGAACTCACTCCTCCAGCGCACGGGCTATTTCGCGGCGATATCCGCCCACTGGGCCAGGGCCTTGTCCAGGATCGCGGGATTCGCCTTCAACACCTTCACCGGCTTGGGTGCGGCAGTGTAAGAGGCGGGCAGTTTGACGTTTGGATTGACCGGGTACATCCACTGGGTCAACGGCAGCTCGTTCTGGAACTTCGGGGTCAGCATGAACTCGATGAAGGCCTTCGCGAGCTCGACGTGCTTGGCGCCCTTTACGATGCCCGCGGCTTCGACCTGCATGACCTGACCTTCAGGGAACATCAGGGCCTTGTAGCGATCGGTCTTGTCGTTTTCCACGTGATAG
>JANYIU010000199.1 GCA_025361955.1 Holophagaceae bacterium | reverse complement strand
TGCGCATTTCGCCGGTGGCGTGACGGACGTGACCAACAGAGGTTACGATGGAGCCCACCGACGAAATGCGGTGCTGAACACGCCCGGAGCGGCCTGGGCCGGGGCGACCCTTCAGGGGGAAAGCGTCTCTTTTTTTGCTCCTCCAGGTTGTCCTTTGGACAGGCTCTGGACAGGGAAGCTCGGATGAGGTGGCGTTGGGGCGGACTACGCGCTGGAAGCTCTTAGCGGGCCCGCTAGCCAGCGTTTGGAGCCCTTGCCTCCCCCAGCCACCCACAAAAGCCGCTCTAAAGGCAGCGCTCGGTGCCTCTCCTATCAAACGGTCCTCACCCCGACTAGCCTTTCCCTTGCTCGGGAAGGCGCAGCTTCAGGGTCGTCTCGTGTTTATAGAAGGCGGCGGTGATCTCTGCGCCCAGCAGGAAGATGCAGCAGCTGTAATAGAGGAACACGAGGGCGGCCATCATGCTGCCCAGGGAGCCGTAGAGGATGCCCCAGGTGAGAACCTTCGCGTGGGCATAATAGACCCCGAAGACCCATTTGGCCCCCCACCAGAGCAGCGTGGTCACCAAGGCACCGATGAAGGCGTGGCCGAACTGCACGTGCCGCCGAGGCAGGTGTTGCAGGATCAAGGTGATCAGGATGAGGCCGATCAGCGCTGGCAGGACCGTGACGGCAGCGGTGGGCGGGAGGATCGCGTTGCGCCGCAGGCTCCATTCAAAACCTGCGGAGAGCAGGATCACCAGGAAGACCATCCCCGCCAGCACCACGCCCAGCCGTCGCAGGAAGGCGTGCTTGCGGGTCTGGCGATGAGGTTTCACCCGCAGGCCGAAGATGTGCGAGAGGGATCTGTCCATTTGCGTCACGCCCCAATTGGCACCTACGAGGAGAATCACCCAGGCGATACTCCATGGGTCGATGCGTTTGCTTTGGGAGATGGTGTCCCGGATGAAGTTATCGGGCAGGTAGGGATACATCTCCGTGATGGCGCGCTGCAGGCGCAGGCTGTAGGCTCCGCTGCCCAGCACCACGGCCATGAGCTTGAAGAAGAGCGTCGTCATCGGGATGAGCGAGATCGTAAGGAAGAAACTGACGCTGGCCGCGTAGCTGAGGCAGTCGTCCCGGTGGTATTTCTGCAGTACCTCCCACGCGAACTTACCGACTCGGCGCAGGGGCGGAATCTGGCGATTGAGGTAGAGCCAGCCCTTGATCAGGCGAATGGAAACCGTTTTCACATGCTCTCGCGCGGCCTGCAGCATGCTCGGTCTCAGAAGCGCACGGGGTTCCGCGGCAGCAGGTACATGACCCAGGCCAGCACCAGCCCGATGCCTACTAATCCGCCAAGGTATTTCAGGATGCTGACCTTGGTGCGCTCGGGACGTAGGGTGGGCGTGAGCATGCCCAGGACCAAGGCGATGCCGCCGCCCATCAAGAGAAAATGAAGCACATGGCTGCTGAGGAATTTCACGTGGACCGACCCATCAAAAAGACCGAGGGAATGGATCAGACTAGCAGATTCTGTGTTCTGGCGTCCCGCCCAGGATGTCCAGCCAGGCCTTCAGCACGAAGGCCGTGGCACCCCACAGGGGAGCGCTGGGCAGTTCGAGCCGCGGGATGGTGAACTCGCGGCCCTCCTGGGCAAAGGTCTGCAGGGTCCAGGGGGCCTTCATCAGTGGCTCCAGGGGGAGTAGGAAGGCTGCTTCGATCTCGTAGCCGACCTCGAACCGGGGTTGCGCAATCTCCCAGCGGAAGAACACCGGCGTGAACCGCGTGCGGGCCTTGGCGACCCCGTCGGGGAAACAGCCCATTTCCCATAAGCCGTCCCGAATCCCCAGCTCTTCATGCAGTTCCCTTCGGGCCGTAGCGGGCAAGTCCCGATCCTGGGCCTCCACCATGCCGCCCGGGAAGGCGAGCTCGCCGCCGTGCTGGGGGGCCATGAAGCCTCGCTGTACAAGTACCAGTTTCCGGGCGCCCGCTGGATCTCCCCAGAGCACCACGGCCACAGCGGCACGCCGGGAGGATCCCGGCACCATGGGGCTGATCAAGTGGGGAGTCTGGCTCTGATGGGCGATGCGCAGGCTCTGCCGGATCCGCTCCCAGGGAACTGGCGGCGCCTCGGCGGGAGGGGTCCAGGGTTGCACGGGGCTCTCAGCGGTCACCCTTGGCGCTCCCAAAGACCGATCCCCTCACCCGCTCGACGGTGAAGACCCCTTTGACCCTGCGGATGGCGCTGAGCAGTTCGACGAGGTGGGCGCGGTCCCGCACGCGCAAAGCCACATGCATGAGGGCCGAGCCTTCGCCGGTGGTGCAGGTGAAGCGCTGGATACCGAAGCCCTCATGCTGGATGGCGTTGGATACTGCGGCCACCATGCCCTGCCGGTCATCGGCGCTGATGACGATCTCCGTATCGTAGGTGCCCTTGGTCTCTTTGCTCCAGGCCACGCTCACCCGGCGCTCCGGGCTCAGGGCCGAGGAGATGATGTGGGGACAGTTGACCCGGTGGATGGAGATGCCCCGGCCACGGGTCGTGTAGCCGACGATCTCATCTCCCCAGATCGGCTTACAGCACTTGGCCAGCAGGTAGAGCACACCCACGTTGTTGTCCACCAGCACGGTGTCGTCCGTGGGGGCATAGGCCTTTTCCGTCCGTTCCCCTTGGGTGTCCGGCAGGAGGGGTTCCAGCAGCCGGTGCACGGTGATGCGGCCGAAGCCCACGGCGGCGTAATAGGCGTCCCAGGATTGGAATTTCAGCTCCTTGAGCCGACTTTCCAGGGTGGCGTGGACCTCACCCTGCTCAAGGTGGATGCTGGCGGCCCTGGCTTCCCGCTCCAGCCGCTCCCGGCCCATGTTGATGGCGTGGTTGCGCTCCTCCTCGCGGATGTAGGCCTGAATCTTGGAGCGGGCGTGGGCGGACTTGACGATGGCCAGCCAGTCCCGGGAGGGCTTGTGGTCCGTCCGGGTGAGCACCTCCACCCGGTCGCCACTTTGCAAGACATGGCGCAGGGGCACCATGCGGCTGTTCACTTTGGCCCCGATGCAGCGGTGGCCCACCTCCGTGTGGATGGCGTAGGCGAAGTCGATGGGGGTGGAGCCTTCCGGCAAGCTGCGCAGATCGCCCTTGGGCGTGAACACCTGGATGCGCTGGAAGACCAACTCGCCCTTGAGGTTAGCCACCAGTTCCCGGCTGTCCTTGGAATCCCGGTGCAGCTCCACCATGCGGCGCAGGAAAGAGGTCTGATTGATCTCCTGCCGGTTGGCGATGCGGCCTTCCTTGTAGGTCCAGTGGGAGGCTATGCCGGCCTCGGCGTGCTCGTGCATCTCCTCCGTGCGGAACTGCACCTCGAAGGAATCACCGTTGGGCATCAGCACACTGGTGTGGATGCTCTGGTAGCCGTTGTCCTTGGGCAGGCTGACGTAGTCCTTGAACCGGCCCGGGATGGGCCTGTAGAGCGAATGCACCAAGCCCATGGCGGTGTAACAGGAGGCTCGATCGGGGCAGATGACCCGGTAGGCCAACCAGTCATGGATGTCCTCCAGGGGCTTGGACTGGATGCCCATCTTGCGCCAGGTGGCGTAGTAGTGTTTGGAGCGGAAGGTGACCTGGGCCGTGATGCCATTGGCCAATAGAATGCCTTCGAGGTTCTTCTTGATCTCCTCGATCATGGGGCTGTTCTTCTTGCGCTTGGACTCGATGGCCTGCTTGAGTTCCTGGAAGCGCTCGGGCTCGAGATTGGCGAAGGCCAAGTCTTCCAACTCCGCACGCACCGCGCCCATGCCCAGGCGGTTCGCCAGGGGTGCGTAGAGTTCCATGGTCTCGCGGGCGACGCGTCGACGCTTCTCCTCCGGCATGGAACCCAGGGTGCGCATGTTGTGGAGCCGATCCGCCAGTTTCACCACCAGCACCCGCACGTCCTTGCCCATGGCCACCAGCAGCTTCCGCACATTCTCGGCGTTGAGCAGGGTCCGATCGGTGAAATCCAGTTTGGACAGCTTCGTGAGCCCGTCCACGATCTCGGCAACCTCTTCCCCGAACTGCTTGCGAACCTCCTCCTGGGTCATGAGGGTGTCTTCCACCGTGTCGTGGAGCATCCCGCAGGCAACGCTCACGGCGTCCAGCCGCCATTCTGCCAAGCTCTTGGCGACCGCGAGGGGGTGGAAGAAGTAGGGCTCCCCGCTCATGCGCCGCTGGTTGGCGTGCATGCGCTTGCCTACCTTGAAGGCCCGTTCCAGCAGCCCCAGATCCCCATCCGGGTGGTGCGTCAAAAAAGCCTCCTTCACCTGCTGGAACGCTCCTTCCAAGGTGAGGTTTGAATCCGGGCCGTACGGCGAAAGATCCTCCCCCTCCCGGAGGATCGTCGTCTTGGTTCTACTATCGCCCTCCGCCATATTCTGAGTTTGCGGTACGAACGCGTTTCATGCCAGGGGGGATCCCGCAACGCTCGAACTAGACCTTCACCCTCCGCAGGCCGTAGTCCCCGGTGAGTTCCTCCACCAGCTCCTGCACGGGGAGGTAGTCCTCCAGCCGCCAGCCGTTGCTGCCGGTGAAGAACAGGCCGGTGTCGGTGTTGCCGATGCGGGCGTCGTCGAGGCGGTCGGCGATGCAGTAGCCCACATTGCGCGCGCCATCCCCGTGTCCGCAGGGTGCCAGGCAATCGCTGATGCAGCGCACCATTGGGGCCTCTCCATGCAGAACGCGACGCTGCAGTTCGGTCTGCACAGCTCGACCGGGCATGCCCACGGGGGATTTCACCAGGGCGATATCGTCCTTCCCGGCCCGGAGGACCGTGGCCTTGAAGGCCATGGAGGCATCGCATTCGAAGGTGCCGATGAACCGGGTGCCGATCTGGACCCCGCCAGCGCCCATCGCCATGAGCCGTTCGATATCCGCCCGATCCCAGACGCCGCCGGCGGCGATGACCGGGAAGGTGCCCCAGCGATCGCGTTCTTCCAGCACCGGTCCGAGCAGGGCATCCAGGGAATAGGCCGGGTCGCCGCACTGTTCCACGGAGAAGCCCTGGTGGCCTCCAGATTCAGGTCCTTCCAGCACCACGGCGTCCGGCAAGCGGTTGAACTTCCGCTGCCAGCTCTTGCAGATGAGCTTCAGGGCCCGGTCCGAGGAGACGATGGGAATCAGTGCCGCATTGGAATTCGCGGCATAATCGGGCAGAGCCATGGGCAAGCCCGCGCCGGACACTACCACCCGTGAACCGGCCGCGATGGCGTTCCGAACCACTTGTTCGTAGCCGTTGATGGCGCAAAGGATATTCACGCCGACGATGCCGTTCGCGCCCGCGTGTTCAATGGCGGCGCCCACGATCCGCCGCAGGGCAGGGCCATTGTTGATGTTTTCGGGACCCACGGGACGGCCCTGGGCCATCTTGATCAGATCCGGATGCCTGTAGCCGGTGCCGATGGCGGAGACGAGACCAACGACGCCAGCCGCAGCAGCGGCTCCCGCCAGGCTTTCCCAGGAAACACCTACACCCATGCCGCCCTGGATGATCGGGTAGGGTACCTCGAAGTCCCGGATCTTCAGGGATGGCAGGGCCGGGCGGGGATCCTCCATGGCTCGGCGAAGGTGGTCCGAGAGGGTCTTGGGAAAGCCCTGGACCCCTTCCTGAACGCCTTCCCGGAGGGTCTGGGGCGAGCGGATCTGCAGACCCGCCACCCCGGGCTGATCCAGCAAATCGGCGGCGTCCGCAGCGTCCTGGGACGCTTCAGGAATCAGGGGCAGGGCCAAGTGCGCGCGGATTTCCGCAAGCTTCTGCCGCAGGGAGGCCTTCCCGGCGACGATCAGCGCGTGGGCGCCCTCCCGGTAAGCCACCAGGGCTTCCTCCAGATTCTCCACCCGGACCAGCCTGGGCATCTCGCATTCGTCCAGCTTCTTCTTGAAATTCTCTTTTAGCTGGGTGCCATGAACCAGGAAAGAAACTCCCCGGCGCTTGGCGACTTCCATAACCTCTTCGAAACGACCAAGCAACCCTTTCAGATCCAGTCCAATCTGACCCTTCACGGCGGCCAAGGCCTCAAGGCGAGCCTCCAGATGGGTGATGTCAGGGAAGGCGGATACTCGAAGTACGCCAAGTCCGCCTGCTTCGGCGAGCCCGGCTGCCAGGATTTCGGCCTGGGGAGGGAACCATCCCTGCAGCACCAGGGGCTCCTTCAGCTTGTCCAGCTGAAGCCTGGGGAATCCTGTCATACGTATGCCTCCGAATCTCGATCACGAGGGACCCACAATGTTCCCCTCGAACTCCGGTGGAGCCTTGGGGTCATCGAGAGCCTTGGAAGGATCGCGAGTCTCCATAATTCTACTAGGGAGTTCAAGATTTCCCATCAGGTTCCTTTTCGGGAACCTGGAAGGCCTCGTACCATGGCACTCATGCGACCGTCCTTGATCTCCCTCGATGATGCCTTGGCCATTCTGGCAGAAGCCATCCCAGCACCCGTCCAGGGCGCCGTCCGTGCGGATCGTGACGATCCGGCCCTGGATCGCAGCACCATGGACGGGGCCGCCGTTCGCTTCGAGGATGGGCTTGCACCTCGCCGAATCCTGGGGACTCTTTTTGCGGGGGATGATCCCGCCGGTTGGCAGGTGGAACCGGGCACCTGCATGCGCATCATGACGGGCGCGGTGCTGCCCGCCGGGGCCAATGCGGTGGTACCCGTGGAACAACTGCGGGAGGTCGATGGCTGTTTACTGCCCGAGCTCGAACCGCAAGCTGGAGCCTACATTCGCCGCCGGGGGAGCCAGGCCCGATCGGGAGATCTGCTGCTGCCGGAGGGGATCCCCGCAAATGCCACCCGCTTGGGGCTCCGTGCCCAGGTAGGCGAGCCCCTGCGCCCCTTCCAGCGCATCCAGGTTGGGGTCGCGCCCACTGGGGACGAACTGGTGTTGGCTCCCAAGCCCCATCAGATCCGCGACTCCAACGGGCCCATGCTGGCGGTCCTGGCCCATGCCCTGGGTGCCGAGGTTCGCATCCTCCCTGCGGTTCCCGACGACCCTGAGGCCATCGGGCGCTTCCTGCAGGACCTCGGTCCCACGCAAGTGCTGCTGACGGCCGGGGGGGTCTCCATGGGGGAAAGGGACTTCCTACCCCAAGTGCTTGAACAGCTCGGTGCCCACATTCTGTTCCACCGCATTCGGCTGAAGCCCGGGAAACCGATGCTGGCGGCTCTTCTGGATGGCCGCGTACTCCTGTGCCTGCCTGGCAATCCGGTCTCCGCCTACCTCAACACCCTGCTGTTCCTGCCGGTGGTCTTGGCTAGGCTCGAAGGGCATGCCCTGCCGCTCCCCTGGCGAACAGGACGACTCACAGCCCAGGTCCCCAACCCCGGTGACCGTCCGCTGCTGCATCCCTGCAAGCGTCGCGGCAATGAATTGGAGCCCTTGAGTTCCAGAGGCTCAGCTGATCTCGTGCGCCTGGCCCAGGCGGATGTCTGCGCCTGGATCCCCGAGGGAGGCATGGAGGCCGGAGAGACGAGGTACCTTGAACTGCTCTAGCGGATTCGGCGCATGCCAGCGGAAATAGCCAAAGGCCATTGCCGCTGCCAGCAGCAGCCAGCCGATGGGGGATCGGGCGGCGATCTTGCAATCCTGCCAGGAGGGCAATGCTGCGTAGATCAGGTTCGCGATCAGATAGAGGGCGAGGCCTTCGCTCCAAGTGAGGGTCGGGTGGCCCCGCAGGCGCCAGACCAGGAGACCGTAGGCTGCGGGCAGCAGCAGCAGAGGGGCCATGCCCAGAAAGAAGGCGTTGTACCAGCGGACGTTGGCAAAGGTCACGGAGCCCATCACGTAGCCTTGTCCCGCGCGTTTGGGGAGGATCGTGAAGTTCTTGGGCCGGCCCCTCAGCGGAGCACCCACGCAAAGATGGCAGAGCTCATGACAGAAGGTTCCCGGCAGCACGAGTAGGGCAAACAGGAGGAAGGAACCCTTCAGGCGCTGGAATACCAACAACAGGCCCACCAGGAGGGCCAGGTAGGTGAGCTCCAACAAGGAAAGGTCCATGGCTGGATTTTCACCAGATGGCGGGAGGAAGTCGAGGCATGGCGCAATACCGCTCTATACTTCCAGGCGCATCAGCTGCGTGGCTAGGGAGGTTGACCCGATGAAAAAGGTCCTGTGGGGCGTAATTAGCACCGCGAAGATTGGCCGAGAGAAAGTCATTCCGGCCATGCAGCAGAGCCCGCTGTGCGGCATCCACGCCATCGCTTCCAGGTCCATGGATGCCGCCCGGAAGGTGGCGGATAGCTTGGGGATACCGAAGGCTTACGGCTCATATCAGGAACTCTTGGAAGATGGTGAGATCGAGGCGATCTACAATCCCCTCCCGAACCATTTGCATGTCCCCTTCACGATCAAGGCCGCCGAAGCGGGCAAGCATGTGCTCTGCGAGAAACCGATGGCTGTCCATCCCGGTGAATTTGCGGGCCTGCGGGCGGC
>JANYIU010000143.1 GCA_025361955.1 Holophagaceae bacterium | reverse complement strand
CCGCGCCTGGCTCGGCGGGCAGTCCTTGCCCAAACCCCGGGGACCCGTCATGCCAAGGTCTGACGAATGGCAATCCGAGTCCGCGGAAACCCGGACGATTACCGTTTGTTGGCCCCCTGAACGCCTGCCCCGCGTCTTATTTATCTTAGGAAAACCCCCGGCTCTGCCGGGGTGGCAGTAGAAGTTTGACTTTTCAGGGAGTCGATCTCGGAAACTCCTTAATGTGAGCCGCCAAGCACACATAGGAGGAGAACCAAGATGGACCTAGCCGAAAGTCTAAGCCACTCGAAATGGGAGTGTAAGTATCACGTCGTCTTCATCCCGAAGTGCAGGAGAAAGACGCTTTACGAAAAACTGCGGCCACATCTGGGTGAGGTGTTCCGGAAGTTGGCGGAGCAAAAGGCGAGTCGAATCGAGGAAGGGCATTTGATGGTTGACCACGTTCATATGCTGATCTCGATTCCGCCGAAGGATGCGGTGTCGCAGGTGATCGGGTTCATTAAAGGGAAGAGCGCGATCCATTTGGCGCGTGTGTATGGTGAAAACAAGCGAAACTTCGTCGGGCAACACTTCTGGGCACGAGGGTATTTCGTGTCAACGGTGGGTCGTGATGAAGCAGTGGTGCGGGGCTACATCCGGCACCAAGAAAAAGAGGACGAGCGATTTGAGCAACTTTCACTCTTTCGCTGAGGTCGCCACCGTTTAGGTGGCTCAACAAATGGGGCCGCGTTAGCGACCCCACCAAGCCGCTTTGAGCGGCTCACACAATAAAGCCCCCGGCTCTGCCGGGGGATATTTACTCATGTGGAGTCCTGAATGCATGATGACTTGGCGAAACTGCGCGAAATGCGTGAACTAGCCCCTTCTTGGTGGTGGTCTTGACCGGATCGAGCAACAACACGCCAAGGGGGAAATGACAGCGCGGGAGCGCCTGGCCTTGCTGCTTGACCAGGGCTCGTTCCAGGAACTGGGCGCCCTCGCCACTCACAATATGGCGGATTTCGGGCTCGAGGATAGCCAATTCCCTGGCGACGGTGTGGTGACTGGTTTCGGCCACATCAACGGCCGTCGCGTCGCTGTGTTCGCTCAGGACTTCACCGTCCTAGGCGGATCTTTTGGCGTCGTGCAGGCCAACAAAATCTGCCGGGTCCAGGATCTGGCACTGGAGAGCGGGATCCCCCTGATCGGTCTCAATGACTCAGGTGGCGCGCGCATCCAGGAGGGTGTGGGCAGCCTTGCCGCCTATGGCGAGGTGTTCGTGCGCAACGTCCTGGCCTCTGGCGTCATCCCCCAGATCTCCGTGATCATGGGCCCCTGCGCAGGCGGTGCCGTCTACTCTCCGGCCCTCACGGATTTCGTCATCATGGTTCGGAATACGAGTTTCATGTTCCTGACAGGTCCCGAGGTCATCAAGGCTGTCACCGGTCGGGACGTTGGGGTCCAGGAACTCGGCGGCGCCGAGATTCACAGCACCAAAAGCGGAATCGTCCACCGGGTCGCGGAGAGCGAACATGTCGCCATCGAAGAGGTGAAGGCGCTCCTGAGCTACTTGCCCCAGAACAACCATGATGATCCGCCCCAGATCGCACCCCACGACTCCCAGGATCGGATGGACGACGAATTGAACACGATCATTCCGAATGACGATCGAACGGCCTACGATGTCCGGACGATCATCGAGCGTGTCTTTGACCGGGACAGTTTCCTGGAAATACATCCCCTTTGGGCCTGCAATGCCGTGGTCGGCTTTGCAAGGTTGGATGGGTTCTCAGCGGGGGTCGTCGCCAACCAGCCTGCCCATCTGGCTGGCGCCATCGATATCGACGCCAGTGACAAGATCTCCCGCTTCACCCGCATCTGCGACGCCTATAACATCCCGATCATCACCTTCGTGGATACGCCCGGTTTCCTGCCCGGTATCGAACAGGAGTACGGCGGCATCATGCGGCATGGGGCGAAAATCCTGTACGGCTACAGCGCCGCCACCGTCCCCAAGATCTCGGTTGTCTTGCGCAAGGCCATGGGTGGTGCCTACGTTGCCATGAGTTCCAAGCAGCTCCGCTGCGACCTGAACTTCGCCTGGCCCAGCGCCCAGATCGCTGTGATGGGAGCCAAGGCGCGGTCCGCGTCCTGCGCGGGAAGGAGATCAAAAAGTCGGATGATCCCAAGACCTTGAAGAAGGCATTCATCGAGCAGTACCGCGAGAAGTTCTTCAACCCCTATCGTGCCGCCGATGTTGGCCAGATCGACGAGATCATCGAGCCTCGCGAAACCCGCCCTCGCCTGATCCGCGCCCTCGAAGTGCTCCGCACCAAAGTCCAGCTCAATCCGTCGCGCAAGCACGGGCTGTTGCCGTCGTAGGGGGTAGCCACAATGGGCAACATCGCATTCGGCCTGAATATCAACCTGATTGGCATGAGCCTCGTCTTTGGGCTGCTCCTGCTCCTTTGGCTGGTCCTCTTTCTCATTGGGAAGATCGACAACCTCCCCTTCATGAAGGGTGGCGAGAAGGAGGCGATTTCGGAGGAAGCACCCGCCGGTTCCTATAGCGTGAGCGGGAGGCAGGCGGACGAGATTGAACCTGACCTGATGACTGCCATCACGATCGCGATCGCGGCCCATGTGTCCTCAAGGCGTCGCCAGGCAGCGCCTTCGATGCGGATGACCGTGCCTGGAAGCCAAATCTTCGCCAGCCGCTGGCTCGCAGCAGGCCGCACCCGTCAGACGGGCGGCTGGACACCAAAAGGATGACACCAGGCGCCGTTACACGATCGAAGTAAATGGAAAGACCTTCATGCTCGATGTCCGCGAACTTTCCTCGGACAGTTTCGAGGTTACTTATGACAATCGTTCGTTCGACGTGCTGCTTGTGGATGACATGGATCTCCCCGAAGCCGCGATCACCCCGGTGATGTCGAATGCCATCGGTGAGCACACTGCCCCTGCAGCAGCTCGTGCCCCTGCCGCCAGAACTGCAACCAAACCTGCTGCCCCGAAACCCTCCGAGGCAACCGCCGCACCCCGCCCAACGGGGGGTGCCCAGGCCCTCACCGCTCCCATGCCCGGCGTGATCCTGTCCATTGACGTAAAGGTTGGTGCCCGAGTCAAGCGAGGCGAGATCATCTGCAAACTTGAAGCGATGAAGATGGTGAATCCGATCCGAGCGCCGAAAGATACGGTCGTCACCGAGATCACCGTTTCCGAAGGACAAACGGTCGCCTATGGCGACGCACTCGTTCTCTTCGGGGAGTGATCCATGAACGCAGACCTGATCTCACGCCTGCTGGTGGGTGTCAACCATGTCACCTGGCAGTCTCTTGTCATGCTCGCGATCGCTGGGTTGCTTTTCTACCTAGCCATAGCCAAGGACTACGAGCCGCTGCTCCTCCTTCCCATTGGAGCAGGTTGCCTGCTGGCCAACCTTCCCCTCTCGCCCATGCTGGCCGAGGATGGCCTCCTGAAGGTGCTCTACGACATGGGCATCACGAATGAGATGTTCCCGCTGCTCATCTTTGTGGGCATCGGTGCCTTGACCGACTTCGGGCCGTTGCTGGAGAACCCCAAGATGGTCCTGGTCGGCGCCGCAGGGCAGTTCGGTATCTTCGGGACCTTGCTGCTGGCCCTCGCCCTGGGTTTCACCAAGAACGAGTCCGCTTCCATCGGCATCATCGGAGCCATCGATGGTCCGACCTCAATCTATGTCTCCGGCAAACTGGCGCCCCACATGCTTGGGCCCATCACCGTGGCGGCCTATAGCTACATGTCGCTGGTGCCGATCATCATGCCGCCCATCATGCGGCTCCTGACCACCAAGAAGGAGCGCATGATCCGGATGCCCTACAGTCAACGAACCATCTCCCGGACCACCCGCATCCTATTCCCCATCGTGGTGACCATCATCGTCGGGACCCTGGTCCCCTTTGCCACGCCGCTCATCGGCATGCTGATGCTTGGCAACTTCATGAAGGAGTCCGGAGCCGTGGAGCGCCTGACCAAGGCCTCCTCTGGTGAGATCGCCAACGCCGTGACCCTGTTCTTGGGCTTGGCCATCGGTTCGACCATGGTCGGCGTAACGTTTCTGAAGCCCAGCACCCTGGCCATTCTCATCCTGGGCATCCTCGCCTTCACTTTTGATACAGCGGCAGGTCTGATGTGCGGCAAGCTCCTCAAGGTGATCAGTGGCGGCAAGTTCAATCCCCTTATCGGTGCCGCGGGCATCAGTGCTTTCCCCATGGCCGCACGAGTCGTCCAACGCGTCGCCCAGGAGGATGATTTCGAGAACTTCCTCCTCATGCACGCCATGGGCGCCAATGCCGCCGGTCAAGTGGCCAGTGTTGTCGCCGGTGGTGTGCTGCTGGCCTTGATGGGCGCGGGTTAGTAGCCTCCGGCAGTACTCTGCCAAGCGAAGGCTATCAGGGCTCCTGATCGCCTTCGCTTGGTTGTCTCCGGAATGCCTTCCTCGGGTTTCCCAGGCCATTCGCCTGATGAGCACGAGCAGCAAGCCAGGCATGCCTCAGGACGAGGAGTGGCGTTGCGTCAGCGCAAAAAGATCAATGTGACCGCGACAAATACCGGTAGCAGTATGGCGCCGCTCCAGGCTAGGTAACCGAAGAAGCTCGGCATCTTCACTCCGCTTTTTTCCGCGATGGATTTCACCATGAAGTTGGGCCCGTTGCCAATGTAGGTGTTAGCGCCCATGAACACCGAACCTAGCGAGATGGCGCTCAGCAGCGCGACGCCCTTGGCGGTGGCGAGCAGCTGGTCCAGATGGGTGGCATCAGTGCCGAGGAGTCCGCTCGCTACAGCGGTAAACGTGAGGTGGGTCGGTGCGTTGTCGAGGAACGAGGACAGCGTGCCCGAAGCCCAGAAATACTGCCACGGCTCCGTAAGACTGAACTCCGCGCCGCGGGCATTGAGGATCTCCAGCGCCGGGATCATCGTGGCGAAGATCCCGGCGAAGACGATCGCCACTTCGAGGATGGGCGTCCATGTATAGTCGTTCTCTTTATGCAGAGACTTCGGCGTCCAGAACCAGGAGAGCGCTGCCAGCAGGAGCATGCCCCCTTCCTGCGTGCCCGGAGGCAGGCTCAATGAACCGGCGGCCAATAGTACGAGGACGATTCCGGCCAGCATGAAGATGTTGCGCTTCCCGGCGATGTGGATCGGAACATGGTGCTTGACCGCGACTTCATCGAGATCCCCATGGGTCTCAAGGTCCTCGCGCCTGAAGAGGGTCGAATCGATGAGGTAGAACAGGATGAGCAGGACACCGTTCACGAACAGCCACTGAGGCCATAGTCGGAGCGTCCAGAGGAAGGGCACCCCACGAAGGAAACCGAGAAAAAGGGGAGGGTCGCCGAGGGGCGTGAGCATGCCACCGGCATTGCTGACCACGAAGATGAAGAAGACGATGACGTGCGCCTTGCGCAAGCGCACGGAGTTGGCGCGCAGGAGTGGGCGGATGAGCAACATCGAGGCTCCAGTAGTCCCGATGAGGGAAGCGAGCGCGGCACCTATTCCCAGCAGGACGCCATTGAGACCCGGCGTTCCGGCCAACGTGCCGCGCACCACGATGCCCCCAGAGATCATGTAGAGTGCTCCCAGGAGGATGATGAAGGCCGCGTATTCATGGGCGGTACGAGTGAGTACCATGGGCTCGAGACGCACGATCCAGATCGCCACGGGCACCCCAAGCATGAAACTCAGCAGAGCCTTGTTGCGATTGTGCTCCCAGAAGCGACCTGCCGCGAGCGGCAGCACCGCAATGGAGAGCAGCATGAGCCCAAAGGGAACCACGCTCCACAAAGGCAGCTGATGGCCAAGCTGCGGTCCCTCGGCAGCGGCAGCAAGAACGCCTGGATAGATCATGGGACGATCCTGTGCATAAAGTAAAAAAGGGCTTCAACCGGCTGCGAGCATTGTCCGGGGCATCTGTCCCTATCGTGAGGCCTCTTGCCGTCCGGATTCCACAAAGTAGATGCCAAGATTTGCCCCACCATACCGCGCGGAGCGGGTTGGCTGTTAGCGACTTCAGGGCCTTTCCTTTTCAAGGTCTGAGTCACCCCAACGGGAATGATTCATCTGAGCCAAATGAACCGGAATGAACACCGATTTGTGGACCCGTGGAGTCTGCCATGACGATTGCAGGGAAACGCATGACCTGCTTCAGTTGCCGCTGAGCAGGGTGCGTGCCAAGCGGTTATGCCGTTCCAGGAGCACCGGCAGATCGATGGCAAGTAGCTGCCCGTCACGCGCGATGACACGGCCATTGATCACTGCAAGCGAGACCTTCGTCGG
>JANYIU010000189.1 GCA_025361955.1 Holophagaceae bacterium | reverse complement strand
CTGCCAGTCCGTGATATTGGCGAATACTTCGCTTTTCAGCTTGTCGACTTTCTTTGCCAGCTTCTCCCGCTCCTTGGCTTTGGATGGATCCATTTCCAGAGCCCGCACTTGGGCTTCCAATTCCAGGAGGGGCCGTTCCAGCTCGGCAAGATCTGCGGGTTGCTCGCTCATGACACCTCTGACTGACGTCTCTCCGAGTGTATTGGGCTAGCCTTCTCCTGACCAGGGTTCCTGCCCATTCACGCAAACAGACATGGCATCATGGAGGCGCACGCGAGCACCATAGACGTTTCAGTCCAGTTGTCTGCCATGGAGTTCCGAAATGCCTGCATCCCACCATAAGCTTGCCATCATTGGCACTGGTCCAGCTGGCTATACTTCCGCGATCTATGCCTCGAGAGCCAACCTGGATCCTGTGGTATTTGCCGGGAGTCAGCCGGGCGGGCAGCTCACCATCACGACCGAGGTGGAGAACTTCCCCGGGTTCAAGGAAGGCATCCTGGGGCCCCAACTCATGGATGAAATGCGGGAACAGGCCTTGAAATTCGGGACCTTGATCAAGACCGAGAGCATCCTGAAAGTCGACCTATCGGCCAGGCCATTTCTGTTGTTCACTGAGCACGAGGAATGCACCTGCGACGCACTGATCATCGCCACTGGAGCGTCGGCGAAATGGATGGGTCTCGGCAAGGACCTGGAGCTTAGCCGAACCGGCGGGGGGGTTTCGGGTTGCGCCACCTGCGATGGTTTTTTCTACCGCGGGAAAGAGGTTGCAGTCGTCGGGGGGGGAGACACAGCCCTGGAAGACGCGACGTTCCTTACCAAATTTTCCTCGAAAGTGACGCTGATTCATCGCCGAGACAAGCTGAGGGCGTCCAAGGCCATGCAGGATCGGGTCTTCAGGAACGATAAAATTCAGTTCGCCTGGAACAAGGTTGTCGAAGAAATTCTGACCCAGGAACAGACCTTGCCTTCCGGTGAGAGCGTGGAGAAGATTCGGGCACTGAGGTTGAAGGATACGGTGAGCGGAGCCCAGTCAGAGCTGGTCATTGATGGATTGTTCGTAGCCATTGGACACAAGCCCAACACGGAATTATTCCAAAACCAGTTGCCCATGGACGAGGCTGGGTACCTTCAGGTCGAGAAGGGCTCCACGCGCACGGGTATTGACGGCGTCTTCGCTGCCGGGGATGTCCAGGATCACATCTATCGGCAGGCCATCACGGCTGCCGGATCGGGCTGCATGGCCGCCATGGACGCTGAGCATTGGCTTGCGGCCCAAGGCTTAGTGGAATAGCGGCCCGTCGCCGCTATGGATTTGGTAGGATTGATTAATCAACACGCCTCTCTGGTATTCTGTTCCACTCCGCGAGACCTCCCACACCCATGAATATTGTCGCCATCACCAAGCATAAAGACCTGGTGGAGCGTGTACGAACGGCGTTCGAGGGGGCGGGCCATCACGTCCAGATCATTCCCGATCACCTGCAAGCATTGGCGCTCGAAGCATGGAAAGACGCCCATTTAATTTTGGTGGATGCTGAAGGGGACCCGCTCGACGGGATTCGTTTCAGTGCACTGCTGCGCGGAGAATCGCGCCACCTCTTCCAGAATCTGCCCATTTTCCTGATCTTCGACAATCCGATCTCCGAAATGGATCCCGGTGTTCTCATGGATGCGGATGTTGATGGCTTCCTTTCGGCTAACGATGGACTGCAAAGGATTCTGACGGTCCTGAATCCTGCCATTGAAGGGAACCTTATCCGCAGTAACGTTCTGCGGATGCCACTTCTGGCCACTGGGTTCTCCAAATCACTGAGTACTCGGATTGGCAAATTGGTGGAGCATTTCGGTTTCGAACTCATCCCTTGCCCTGCCAAGGACCTGGTCACCCGTCAAAGCGAACTGCAAACCCCGATCCTTCTTCTGGGCCTGGATCCCGCGGGTGTGCGCACCCTCAGGATCCTTCAGCAGATGAGGGACCATGCCTCCAGTCCGTACATCATTCTGATCGGCCGCTTTCCCAGCGAGGGCCTGCAGCGGAGACTGACCCTCGCGGGAGTCAGGGATTGGATTCCCATTCCGCTCTCCCACCCGCTCTTGCTCCATGCGGTCAGAAGGGGCATGGAGTGGTTGCACATCAAACGGATACATCGGGAATTCCAGTCCCAGATCTTCGGTATGCGGGAGCGTCGTCTCATGCTGGAGATGGAAACGTCCTCTTTGCGAAGTGAGGTCCTGACCGACCCCCTGACGGAACTCCTCAATCGCCGCGCCTTCAACCAGAACCTGGAAGTGGCCATCAATCAATGGGTCCGTAACCATCGACCCTTCGTTCTGATATTCGGGGATATCGACTACTTCAAACTCATCAACGATCGGTTCGGTCATCTCGTGGGTGACCAGGTCTTGCAAATTCTTGCCGAGCGGATCCGCAGCTCCCTGCGCCGGTCCGACTTGGCCTTCCGGATAGGGGGGGAGGAATTCGCGATCATCCTCATGGAGACTGGTTTGGACGCAGGAGCGGAAGTTGCGGATAAGCTCCGGCGCAAGATCGACGAGAATCCCATGCACCTGGAAACCGGACAATCGATTTTCCCCACGGTCAGTTTTGGCGTGGGTGTCCCCGGGGATCGCGACGCCAATTCCCTCTGCGTAGCCGTGGACGAGGCCTTGTATATCGCCAAGCATAAGGGGCGGAATCGCATCGAGGTGGTTCCTGAAAAGCGCATCCAGGAGTGATCAGCGACTGAAAAGTTTGAAATCCCCCAAGGCACGGAGCGACACCACGAAATCCACCCGGTCCTCCTTCGATAGTTGGCTGGAGGTGTCCAGAGCGATGTGGGAATAGCGTACGGATGTGGCGACACAAGGCGCCACGTAAGCCACGGCCAACTCCGCCGAGACGATCTTGTGATAATCGTAATTCACGTGGAATTCCAGCCTGAGCTGGTCATCCCACACCCGTTGCAGCCCTCCCAGTTGGAGACCTCGTTGGCGAACCAGGAAGCGATTAATTCCGATCGAGAAGAAGGCGAGACTCAACCGACTCTCTTCCTTGGTTTTCAATTCCACGGACAGCGAGTTGTCCGTGACGTTTTCCGCGATATCCGAGGACGATCGGAAACTGACTCGCAATCGATCATTCGGTTCTGCATCGAAAACGCTGTCGATGGCGGACCAGCCCTTTTTGAAACGGCCATCCGAAAGCAGAATGGGCTGGAAATAATACCTAGTGGAGACCTTCCAGCGGACCAAGTCCGTGAAGGTATCACTTTGCCCGCGGCGACCAAAAAAGTGCTGCATGAACCCTATTTCGGCACTCTGCTCCCCCATGGCGCTGCCGCCCACACCGGGCCTGGAGTCCACATCGTCAAATCTGGGAAGGAGGGCCTCGACGCCGGTTCTGGAGGTACGGGTGAAGCCAAGGAATGGCTCAAGCACATGCTTCATCTCGCCCCGGTAACCGAACAGACTGAAATGTTCGTAGGTGCGCCCCAACTGAGGTCCGGAAAGCTGTAGTCGCCCCGACCCAAGGGTCCGCTGAATCGCTTTCCCATCCACCAGGAACGGACTGAAAGTGGGGCTGAGCGCACTGCCATTGACAGCCGCGTTGGGATCGTACAGAGGGGCACGAAGGGAAGCGCCATAGTAGGTGAAACGAGCCAATGTTTGCAGATCCGCCCGGAACGGTCCCCACTGCCCTAGACGCCCCTGCAGCCTGGTGTATAAGTCCTCGCGGTTCCACGTGAAGGCCGAGTTGGGTTCATTCTCGAATTCCATCAGATAGGCCAGTCGACCTCCCCTCACGCCTGCATCGAGGTAGAAGGAGCCCAGTTCGATCGGATACATCCGGCTCTGAATTTCGGGTAGCGTCTGTTTCCGAAGGGAGTTTGGGAAACTGGTTTGAAAGAAAGGATCCTGCTGAGGGGTGAAGAAACTGCGCTGTTCGGCCACGTTGAAGCTGAGGCTGGCAAGGGGGAAATTCTTCCCCAAGTAGATCGCGCTATCGAAGGAGGTGGTGCCCAGGCTGCCCACGCTCTGTCCATAGTCCGCTTCCAGCAGACTATCGGAGGCCTGGTTGATGTCAGCGGTGAATTGCCAGCCATCCTCCCGTTGCCACAGGTCCTTGAATTGATACCTGTACCGGTGTTCTCCATCGGTCTTCTGGTGGATGAAATGACTCAGGAAAGTTCCGGAGTGCGTGGGCTCCGGATTCCACCGGAATTCACCCCCCCATAGGGGATTCTCCTTGCTGTAGAACACAGGATCGAGGGTGACATCCATCGTGTCCCCGAGGGGCTGGAAATAGGGCAGACCCAGAGTCAGTCCGAGGACATTCGAATAACTTGGAAGGGTCGGGAGCAAGCCAGGGGAGCGTTTGGCCTTAGCCGGGTAGGTACCCCAGGGGAGGTACAGCACGGGCACGGATCCCACGAACAACTTGGCGTTATAGAAGGTCGCGAACTTGTCCAGATTAAGTTTTAGGCGGGACAAGGTCATGGACCACCCTGGCTTCTCCTGGGGGCACGAACTCACCACCACCTTGCGGAAATCCCATCGTTTCAGGCTTGCGAAGGCCACTTGATCCGACCGCAGCGTCCAATCGGGAGCGAGTTCCAGTTCCAGCGCCCAGGCCTCTCCTGTACGCTGCTTCCAATCCATCTTCAAGCGTTCGCAGCGGAGTCGGATCCCCTGACCTTCCAGCCGGATGTTCCCTTCGGCCACCAGCATGCCGGTCAAAGGATTGTATTGAATGTGATCCGCGAGCAGCAGCATGTCCTCGCTTTGGAGGGCGCCCCGCTCGATGGTCCAGCCCTCGGGTCCATTCAGCACCCGTTCGCCACGATACTGCAAAGGCACTGAAGCCTCGTTTGGGGTTGCGAGCCCCATGGGACGATACGGCAGCAACTCGGCGAGGTCCGGAATAGCCGTCATGGGATCGGCTTCGGGCAGAGGCGGCAGTGCCTGAGCGGAGAGCAGGACTGTCAGCGTCCCCAGCATTCCGGTTCGCCACGCACGAGCGACAGTTCGGGCCCTCGGGCAAGGCCCGGACACCGGAATGGTGGAGGGCCAACCGGATGGGGTCAGGGGACCACCTCAGGACTTTGCTTTGGCGGTTCGCGCCTTGGGTTTGCGAGGTGCAGCTTCGATGACTGGCAGCGCTGTCACTGGATCTGGTTCCATTTTCTTCCGGCCCTTCCGGGCGGGAACCTTGACTTCGGGACTCAGCTCCACCGGTTTCGTTCTGGGTCGACCCCGCTTAGCGGCGGGTGCCGCTGGGGTGTTCGGTGTCACCTCAGCCACGCTCGCTGTGCCAAGCAGTCTGGGTCTTGGGGTAGGTCGCACGAGGTCGGCGAGCAGATCTGCCGTCAGAACCGGGGGCTCTGGCATGGGTGCTGGTTCCTGGACGGGCGCGCTAGGTATCGCCAGAGCGTGCTCGCGATTGCCATCCGTGGTCACAGGCTCCGAAAGTTCCCGTCCCCCCCTGCCCCGACGTCGGCGGGAAACCTTGCCGGCACTTGGTTGCAGCTCACCTGGAGCCTCTGCAGCAGTCAAATCTTCAGGCCGAAGTTCATCCTCAGGCTTGACACTTTCAAAGAGAGCCCTCAGCCGCTCACGTTCCCCCAGGGCCGCCCGCTGGGCATCCCTGCGGTCGTAATTGATCCCGGGTTCGGTAGGGGCGTGCAGGGTCTTGGCATCC
Organism: Holophagaceae bacterium; assembly: GCA_025361955.1. Taxonomy (GTDB): domain Bacteria; phylum Acidobacteriota; class Holophagae; order Holophagales; family Holophagaceae; genus UBA1801. Next base: position 6,525 of record JANYIU010000189.1, on the reverse strand, counting down.
TCGCCCAGGGCCTTCTCGAAGGAGATGGGGGTATCGCCGCTGAGCACGACGGTCTCATCCTCGGCTTCCCTGCTGTGTTCTGTAAGGCGCCCAATTGGCTTCTCGAAAGGTTCTTCTTCGCGCCGCTCGATCTCAGCGGCCATCTCCCCGTAACCCGTCTCGGGATCTGCCAGGATCACGATCTGACTTTCGTTCTGAGCTTCCAAATCCGCCAGATCTTTCCGCTTCAGGTTCAGCACCGCCATGGCGATGGCAGGAGCCAGCTTGACCCGGATTTCCTTGATCGCTTCCCGGCTAAGTATCGCCTTGATGCGGCGCACCACGCTAAGGACCAGGGCCTCCAGATTTTTCACCTTGCCGCTGCCCTGGCACATGGGACAGGCTTCATGGGTGATGTGCTGGAGCGAGGGACGGATGCGCTGCCGAGTCATGACCAGCACGCCGAAGCGGTTGATCTTCCCCACCTCCATGCGGGCCTTGTCCTCTTTGAGGCAGTCCACAAGGCGGTCCTGTACCGCTCGATTGTTCCCTTCCCGCTTCATGTCGATGAAGTCGATGACGATGAGACCGGCCAGATCCCGAAGGCGGAGTTGCCTGGCCGCTTCCTCAGCGGCTTCCATATTGGTCTTGAAGGCCATGTCCTCCACGCCCTCACCAGAGGTTTTGCCGGAGTTGACATCAATGGCCACCAGGGCTTCAGTCTGATCCAACACCAGGGCTCCGCCCGAGGGCAGAGTGACCTTCCTCGCGTAGACCCGGTCGACCTGCTCTTCGGTCTGAAACCTTGAGAAGAGTGGCTTCTTGCCGACGTAGTGCTTCAGCACCTGCAGGTATTGCGGCATGGTCCGCTTGAAGAATCCCTGAGCCTGATGGAAGGTGTCCAGATCATCGATGTGGACTTCTTCCATATCGGAACTGAAACAGTCCCTGAGGGTGCGGGTGACGACATCGTCTTCCTGCCACACCAGACCCGGCCCCTGGCGATGTCGGTAACGTGCCTGGACCTCCTTATAGGTATCCAATAGATAGTCCAGATCCCGCTGGAAGTCTTCTTTGGTGACCCCCAGAGAGGCGGTTCGCACGATGACGCCCATATCCTTAGGAATGTTTAGTTCATCAATCAGGCGCTTGAAGTACTCCCGTTCTTCGCGACTCTCGATCTTGCGACTGATGCCGTTAAGGGGGTTCCCCGGAGTCAGCACCAGATAGCGACCGGGCAGGCTGATTTGAGCCGTCATCATGGCGCCTTTGGTGCCTAGTTCCTCCCGAACCGCCTGAACCATGATCTCCTGGTCCCGGTTCAACAGATCCTGGATCCTGCCACGACGCCCATCCGGGCTCACCATGTCCCTGGGCAGTTCGCCGATGGGAAGGAAACCGTTCTTCTGCCCACCATAGTGGATAAAGGCAGCCTGAAGGCTGGTGTCAGCTCGGACCACCTTGGCCTTGTATATGTTCCCTTTGATTTTCTCGTTATGGACGAACTCGATGTCGTAGTCGGAAAGGACACTATCCACGAGCGTTGCAACACGAATCTCCTCTGGATCCGTGGCATTGATTAGCATAACTTTTCTTGTCAAAACATTCTCCTGAGGTTCAGGCGGCTCCGCGCTTCTGGCGGTCCGTCTCCTGGATGGGTTATGGATGGGTGGAATATAAGATTGTCAGCACGTTGCAGGAATTTCCTTGAAACCCTGTGGAACGGGAACTTCACCAGCGAGACGCGAACAGCTTCCGGCCATCTCTGGCTTTGCTGGCATTATCCCAGGGAGATCGATCTCCGGCAAGGGGCGGGATTCCACTATTTTGCATTAACCCAGTTTGTGCTCCGCGATCAGTCTTCAAATCATTGTAACGAAGGAGCATGCCGGGTGGGGTTGGTTCGAAAGCGCGAATCCCCGACATCTCTCATTCTTGAGTGCCCTACCGCCGCCTGCCCTCGCAACATGAGCCGCCGTCCTGGTTTTTTGTAAGCGAAGAAGGGTTTTCGCATTGGTTGCTTTCCGATCCGGCAAGACGGACTGCTTACCTGTCGTCATAGCGTCACATGGATGTTAGAGTTGGGGCTTGAGGAATGGAGAACTTACTCAATGACAACACCGATGCCTCCCCATCTAGAAGCGGCATTGCAGCAGGATATCAATATCATCCGTACTAAAGTCCTGGAGATGGCGAGACTGGATGAACGGGCGCTGAGCCGAGTGATGGATGCTCTTATCCGGCGCGACCGTCAGATTGCCTACGCGGTGATCTTGCAAGACCAGTACATAGATGAACTGGAAACGGAACTCGATAAACTCTGCCTGGAATTCATCCTTCGGCACCAACCGGCTGCAGGTCATCTTCGATTTGTTTACGCCGCCAGCAAGATCGTCAAGGAACTGGAACGAATCGGAGACTATGCCGAAAGCATAGGTCGTCAGGTACTCCAACTAAGCTCCATGGAATTGGATGTGCCAATGGAACGGTTTGCTGAGCTGGCCAACCAGGCGACCCCCATGCTGCATAACGCGGTGCGTTCCTTCATGGAAAGAAACCCTGACTTGGCTCGCACCACGATGGCCAACGAACCCCATGTTCGGCAGATCCGCGATTCCCTATCGGCCGAAATGGTGGAGTGGCGCTACCAGCAGCGCTTGCCTCTGGAAGCCCTCGGGCCGCTAGTCACGGTAGCTAGACGCTTTGAACGGGTCATGGAACAGGCGATGAACATCTGTGAAGAAGCCTTGTACTCCGTCACAGGCGAGTACATCAAGCACAAACCTAGGCGAGGATTCACCATCCTGTTCGCGGACGACACCAACACCTGTGTGAGCTTGATGGCCGAAGGAATTGCCAAACGTTTTGGTTACAGGCATCTGTCTTTCACTAGCGCCGGAGCTGAGGCAGGGGTGATCGATCCCCAGACAATCCGTTTCTTGGAAGAGAAAGGCATCGACATTTCAACCTACACAGCCAAAACCGTCAGCAAGATCCCCAACCGTGATGGCGTACAGGTGGTTGTCGTGTTCAATAAGGAAACGGAGAAGATCTATCCTCTCCTGCCACCCAAGATACTGAAACTCGAATGGTTCGTGCCTGATCCCTCCAAGGCTTCCGGCGGTCCAAGCGAAGTTCGCGCGGCCTTTGAGAAAACGTACGACACGCTCGGCAATCACATCCGGGATCTTGCCCAAGCAATCCTTGACGACGATAAGGACCCCAGCCATGAAAGCCTCTGATCGCTTCGCCTTCCCAAGCGGCTTCCTGGTTGCGGTGCCCACCGCTCTGCTCGCTGCCTCGCTACTATTGAACATAGGTTGCAAGCGCGAGAAGACTCTGAAGAAAACCATCATCCAGAACTCTGGGTCCGACACGATGGTCAATGTCGCCCAAGCTTGGGCGGAGGAGTACGCAAAGGTGGCCCCCGATGTCTCCGTTGAGGTTTCCGGTGGCGGTTCGGGAACGGGGATCGCCGCACTCATTAATGGCACTGTGGACATCGCCAACTGCAGCCGCCGCGTGGAACCCAAGGAGACAGAAGCTGCCAAGAAGAATTCGGGCAAGGAACCCTACGAATTCATGGTTGGCTTCGACGCCTTGGCGATCTACGTTCATAAAAACAATCCGATAGAGCAGATCACCCTCGAACAGTTAGCCGACATTTATGGAGAGAACGGGAATGTCACTAAATGGTCACAGATTGGCGTGCAGATGCCCGCAGGAGCTGATGAGATCATACGCATCAGCCGCCAGTCGAATTCAGGCACTTATTTTTACTTCCGTGAGGCGGTCCTCGGTAAGGGCCGCGATCTGAAGTTGGGATCCCGGGACATGAATGGATCCAAGGACGTGGTCGAACTCATTTCCAAGACTCCTGGTGCCATGGGTTACAGTGGGATGGGTTACGCTATCTCAGAGGTGAAGAAGTTAAAGGTGGCCAAAAAGAAGGGAGACCCGGCCTACGAGGCCAACGTCGAGAACACCCTGAACCACACCTATCCCATCGCCCGTCCATTGTTCATGTACACGCTTGGAACTCCGGCTGGCGTGGTGAAAACCTACATGGACTGGGTCCACTCGGAGGCGGGGCAAAAGATCATCGCCACGAGTGGTTACGTGCCTCTTCCGAAGCCCTGATCCGGATAACACGGGTGGCTTAAAAAGGAATCCCCGTTCATGCAACATCGTCGGCGTACTGAAGTCATCACCGAAGTTGCGATCGAATGGCTGATCCGCCTTTGTGGCATCAGCGCGATCGTCTTCGTGTTCGGAATTTTTTATTTCGTCTTCCGCGAGGGCTCCAGCTACTTTTTCCATGGTTTCAATATCAAGGAGTTCCTGACCAGCATCGAGTGGTTCCCGAGCTCTGAGAGTCACGTCCGCTATGGAGCGCTGGCCTTGATCGCAGGGACAGCCAGCGTCACGCTTCTGGCCATGCTGATCGCGGTTCCTTTTGGGATCGGGGCGGCCATCTTCATCTCGGAATTTTGCAACCAGAAAATGAAGGAATTTCTCAAGATCACCATTGAGCTCCTCGCCGCCATCCCTTCCGTGGTTTGGGGATTTATCGGCTTGACCGTGATGAATCCTTTGATCATCAAGCTTACTGGCGCACCCATTGGCCTGAACGTCCTTAACGGGGGCATCATTCTGGCTCTCATGAGCGTCCCCATCATCGTTTCCATCGGCGAGGACGCCCTTAAAGCCGTGCCCGACTCCTACCGAGAAGCGGGCTTGGCCCTCGGCGTCACGCGTTGGCAGCTGATCTACCGGGTCCTGCTGCCCGCCGCCAAGAACGGTCTCCTGGCCGCCGTCCTGCTGGGAGTAGGCCGGGCGGTGGGCGAGACCATGGCGGTGCTAATGGCGACGGGCCATGCTGTGAAAATTCCAACTAGCGCATTGGATTCTGTCCGCACCCTCACGGCAACCATCGCCGCTGAACTCGGCGAAGCCCCCGTCAATTCCGAACACTACCAAGTGCTCTTCATCATCGGCATCCTGCTCTTCCTCCTTACCATGACCGTGAACCTTGCCGCAGACCTGATCGTGCGCGGGATCCGTTCCAGATGACAACCACCCCAAGCTCCCCCCGAACCGCCATGTTTCAGAGGACGTCCTTCACTCGCCGCAAGGAGCATGCTGAGTTCGCGGCCAAGATGATTTTCCTCCTGATGACGCTCCTGATGGTGATTCCATTGGTGTTGATCGTCGGCTACCTGGTAGTGCAGGCCTGGCCAATTCTGAGTTTGGATTTCCTTCTGGAAGTCCCCAAGCGTGGTATGCGCGCCGGTGGCATCTGGTCACCCCTGCTCGGGACCATCTATCTGGTGGTGCTGTCCTTGGTGATCGCGACGCCGATCGGAGTGCTGGCGGCGGTGTTCCTGAACGAGTATTCCCGGGAGAGTTGGTTCACGCGAGTTGTGAACATGGCGGTCGTGAATCTTGCCGGCGTGCCCAGCATCGTGCACGCCCTGTTTGGCCTGGGTGCGTTCGTGCTCTTCGCCCACATCGGCAAATCCATCCTCGCGGCCTCGTTGACCCTCGCGATCATGACCATGCCCGTGATCATCGCCAGCACCAAAGAAGCGCTTGCCAGCGTTCCCATGGCTTTCCGGGAGGCTTGCTGGAACGTGGGCGCGACCCGCTGGCAGACGGTTCGACACGTAGTGCTGCCCAATTCCATCAGCGGAATCTTAACGGGTGTGATCCTGCAGGTTTCACGTGCCGCCGGTGAGACAGCCCCGATCATGTTCACGGGTGCGGTGTTCTTCAAGGCCATTGAGGAAGGTCGGATCTTCGCCTATGGACTCTTCGACCAGTGCATGGCACTTTCCATGCATCTGTTCACGATTTCCACCCAGGTTCCAGACGTTCCCCATGCCTTGCCGTACGGAACCGCAGTGGTTCTGCTGGGCACGGTTCTGCTCGTCAACTCCCTGGCCATCATCCTCCGCATCTACCTTCGGTCCCGCAAGAAATGGTGACGACTCCGCCCATGATCGAAATTTCCAACCTGACCGTTCGCTACGGACACCGGGAAGTTCTGAAGAATATCAACCTGAATGTCCGTAAGAACGAGATCCTCGGTGTCATCGGACCGGCTCAGTCCGGAAAGACCACTCTGCTCCGGACCATCAACAGAACCATCGAAAATATCCTTGGCGCGACTGTCAAAGGCCTCGTGAAAGTGGATGGGCAGGATGTGCAGCAGACGAACGTATTCGACCTGCGCCGCAAGGTTGGCGTCGTCGCGCCGCTCCCTGTGGGATTGCCTATGTCCGTCTATGACAACGTGGCGTTCTCCCCGCGTATGGCTGGCATCCGCGACAAGGCGGATTTGGATGTGAGGGTGGAGCGATGTTTGCGGCAAGCCGCTTTGTGGGACGAAGTGAAAGACCGCTTGAATTCGTTGGGGACAAAATTATCTGGCGGTCAGCAGCAGAGGCTGACCATCGCCCGGGCCCTTTCCCACGATCCCGAGGTTCTCTGTCTCGACGAGTTCTCCATCGCCATCGACCCCGTCACGACCATGCGGATCGAAGA
>JANYIU010000186.1 GCA_025361955.1 Holophagaceae bacterium | reverse complement strand
ATAGGTCAGCGGCGAAGCCCACTGGCGAAATGCGGTGTTGAACAAGCCCGGAGCGGCGTGGGCCAGGGCGGCTGCTATGGGGAAATCGCACCCCTAGCTCCTCCGGGATGGCCTTGGGACATGACCCTGGACACCCGATAGGGTGCTTTGGTCGCGGATTGAATGGCCGGGAGGATCGATGGGTTGTGGTGCAGGCAGGACTTCGCCGACCTGCGTGCGTGCAAGGAAGGAGGCGAATGATGATCTGCTGGGGGGCCTATAGGCATGCGGCCTCCAGCGGTGGTGATCTGGCGAGGGCGGTCAACGGAAGCCGCAGGATGAGGCCGCCGCAGTGGGTGCAGCGACGAGGTTCATCCATCGGTGCGGGCTCGGGCTTTTTGGGATCCTTTGGCCTGGGCAATAGCGCCTTGGCCTGCTCCAGCAGTCCACCCGGCTGGGCCGAGGCGTAGAGGCCTGCGTGGCGGATCTTATGGAAGCCATCCGGAAGCACGTGCTGGATGAATCGGCGCAGGAACTCGACCGGGTGGAGGGTGGCAGTCTTTCCGTGCTTGGTGGCGAAGGTGACATGGTCGACGGAGACCTCGACCAGCCTTGAATTTGCGATGCCAACCCGATGGGTGTAGCGGCCCAGGTAACCCTTATGTGGCGCACCACATAAGGGTTATTATGTGGCGCCAGGAATTATGTAGAGCTGACTGGGGAAAGCTACGCCCCCAGTGGCTGTACCGTCTGTCTGCTCCACATAATTTACAGGCTTTCCAGCAGTGCCAAGACCTCGTCGGCGGGCCTGTACCGAACCGGGATGACTTCCGGCTCATGGCACTTCTCCAAGGCTCTGCGCTTCATTTCTACGTCGGCTTCGACATACTCGTTCGTCGTTTGGACAGCAACGTGACCCAGCCAGGACCGGATCGTCGTGAGGTCGACTCCAGCCTGGAGGAGATGCATGGCCGCAGTGTGACGCAGGGTGTGCGGCGTAATTGCCCGCTGAGCAAGGGACGGTATCACCTTGGCCGCGACAATGACGGTCCGTCGGAGGATGTGGAGGACACCGAATCGGGTCAGCGCCTTCCCACGAACATTGAGAAAGATGGGGGATGATCCGCCGAGGGATTGGCCCTCCTGGTGGATCAATACTCTCAGGAGTCCGGCAAGGTCGTCGGCAAGGGGGACGATCCGTTCTTTCGCGCCCTTACCCCGCAGGAGGACTTGGCAAGGCCGGTCCAGGCGTAGGTCGACGGGACGGACGCCGATGGCCTCGGAGACGCGTGCGCCCGTTCTGGCCATGAAAAGCAGGAGGGCATGGTTCCGGCGGCCGGATGCCGCCGTGCGGTCCGGTACGGCTAGAAGGGCAGCCAGTTCCTCCTCCCGGAGGTAGGTCAGAACCCTTTTCGTTATGCGTTTGCCGGGGATGGCGAGGATTCGTGTCGCAGCTTCCATGGCCGCAGGGTCGCGATAGGCCACATGCTTGAAGAAGGAACGAATGGCTGCCAGTCTCGCGTTTCGGGTGCGGGTGGTGTTGCTCCTTTCCCTTTCCAGATGGCCAAGGAACGAGAGAACCCTGTCCCGATCAAGGTCCTCGAGGGTAAGTCTGTTCGGCGGTTTTCCGGTCTGTTCTGCGGCAAAGACCAGGAACAGGCGAAGCCCATCCCGATACGTGGCGATCGTGGCCGGGCTGGCCTGCCTTTGAGCAGCGAGGTATTGCCGGAAGAAGCTTTCCAAATGGTTGGCGAGGCTCGGGAGAAGGGTGGTCATGGGCGGACCTCCCGAGGCACATGAGAAAGCAAGGCTGCGGCCCTGCCCCGGGCCAGTTCGAGCAACTCTGGGTTCGCCGACAGGTAATAGGCGGTTTCGCTGTAGCCAACATGGCCAAGGTAGGTTGCCAGCACCGGAAGCATGGCCTGCACGTCGAGTCCCTCGCGGTACCAGGCGACAAGCCGTTGCACGGCAAAGGTATGCCTCAGATGGTGGAACGTCGGGTATCCACCACTGAGCCACCTGATGTTCGCCCTTCGGACAAGCCTCCGAAATGCGCCCTGAAGGCTGAGCGGGCGGAACCTGTCGCCGCGGTGGTTGACGAAAAGGGCCTCGCAATGGAGATCCGGGAAGACGAGGTTCCTCACCCCGAGATAGTGTCGAAGGGCGTCCAAAGCAGTGGGATGCGCAGGCACCAGGCGATGCTTGTTGAACTTGGTGTGGTGGATCGTCAAGATACCAGTCGCGAATTCCAAATCCCTGTCGTTGAGGCGGATCACCTCCCCGATGCGAAGGCCGGTGCAGGCTGCCAAGCCGATCATCGTCCGCAGGGTCAGCCCACGGAACGGTTGCTGGGGGGCGTATTGATGGGTCGCCCCCAGGAGCCGTTGCAGTTCGTCATGCGTGTAGATGTGGGGCGGCCGGGGCCGCCCCAAGGGGCGGAGTGCCACAGGCTCAAGGGGACGGGCCATGGGGTCGACTGCAGCAAGGTAATCGGAGAACCCCTTCACCGTATGGAAGAGCGCGGCCTGGTACTGCGGGGTGCTCGCCGGATTCCGCGTGGCAAAGGCCAGGGCCAGCTCCCGCGTGAGCGGCCCCTGGTGATCATGCTCCATCAGGAAACGATCGAAGAAACGAAGGAAAAGGGCTCCACTCTGGAATCGGAAGCCCAGACTTTGCCGCAAGTGGACGTAGTCGGCCATCCGATCCGCATGCACGCTCTCGAAGGTGATCAACGGACACCTCCAGGAAAAGGCAGCGCCACGGCCGCAAGGCAGACGACATCCACTTTCGAGTAGATCGCTGTGGTATCGATGGAAGCGTGCCCCAGCACGTCCGCAATTTCTTTGATAGAAACCTGCTGGTTGACCATCCGGGTCGCCAGGGTATGGCGCAAAAGGTAAGCCCCATGGGCGGGTGCGTCGATTCCCGCGACTTTCAGATACCTCCGGACGATGTTGCTGACCCCGTGGCTGGAATCCAGAGGCCCTTTGGGGGAACGGTGACGCAGGAAGACCTGGGGGATATCCAGGGGCGGCCGCCCTCGCAGCAGATAGTCCGCGAGGGCCGCCCCGGCTTGCTGGGTGAGTGGCATGACCCGTTCCCGGCGGGTTTTGGCCTCTGGAAGCCGGATCTCCCCGGCCCGCCAGGCGACGTCCCGGATCCGAAGGGAACGAACCTCCTCGTTGCGGAGACCGAGGTCGGCCAGGAGAAGAAGCACGGCCTTGTCCCGAAGCCCCTTTGGGCTCCGCGTATCGACACTGTCAATGAGGGAGCGAGTTTGTTCCCAGGTGAGGCATCGTGGAAGTGTGCACAGCCGCCAGCCGGGAACTCGTGGCACCATGCGGTCGAGGCCAGCGCTGCTGAGGCCCTCCCATTGGAGGAACCTCAGGAATAGGCGCGTCGTCGTGCAGAGCTGGTTCGGCCAGGAACCTCCAGGAAAGCGGTCCGCATGAGCGGCGACGAATTCCAGGATATCCCTTCCATTCAACATGGTCAGGGGACGCTCACCGTAACGCTCCGACAGCCAGTGGAGAAGCCGGCGGGCTCCATGAAGGTAGCCAGCACGGGTCGACGCCGTGTTGCCGCGGACATCGCGGAGGTGGTCATCGAAGCGGCCGAGGATTTCTGAAAAGGGGTCGATCGGGCGCGGAGTCTCCAGCTCGGGGAGAGTCCCACAAGCGCGCAGATGATCCAGCAGGTGGCGCAGATCGGACGTGGCGTAACGAAAGTCGCCGGTTCGATGAAGGAGGTCCAGAAACCCCTCAATCACCTCGTTCCCGATTCGGTTTTCGTCGATCACGCCCGTTGTGCGGAGAAATTGGCTGAACCTGCCTGCGATTTGGAGGGTGCGGCGACCGGAGTGCCAGGTGAAACCCCGTTCATGAAGCCCAGCCGCAAGTTCGTCGAGGCGGTCTATCAAGGGGCCGCCCCATTTCTGGCGCAGGTCATCTGCAGCTTTGAAATACAGTTCCAACATAGGCACCTCCTGCCGAGATCAAGCGCATGTGCTCGATCGTGAGAAAGGCTGGTGCATCCCGAAAATTATGTTGAGCCAAAAAGCCGGTAATGGAGACACG
>JANYIU010000130.1 GCA_025361955.1 Holophagaceae bacterium | reverse complement strand
CACAGCTAGCGTCTGAGTAAAAGCATTAAGTGATCCACCTGGGGAGTACGTCGGCAACGATGAAACTCAAAGGAATTGACGGGGGCCCGCACAAGCGGAGGAACATGTGGTTTAATTCGATGATACGCGAGGAACCTTACCCGGGCTCGAACGTGAGTGGAATATAGTGGAAACATTATAGCCAGCAATGGCCGCTTACGAGGTGCTGCATGGTTGTCGTCAGCTCGTGCCGTGAGGTGTCGGCTTAAGTGCCATAACGAGCGCAACCCTTATCATTAGTTGCCAGCGGGTAATGCCGGGGACTCTAATGAAACTGCCAGCGTAAGCTGTGAGGAAGGCGGGGATGACGTCAAATCAGCACGGCCCTTACGTCCGGGGCTACACACGTGTTACAATGGATGGTACAGAGGGCAGCTACACCGCGAGGTGATGCTAATCTCCAAAGCCATTCTCAGTTCGGATCGGAGTCTGCAACTCGACTCCGTGAAGCTGGATTCGCTAGTAATCGCATATCAGCCACGATGCGGTGAATACGTTCCCGGGCCTTGTACACACCGCCCGTCAAGCCATGGGAGCTGGGGGTACCTGAAGTATGCAACCGCAAGGAGCGTCCTAGGGTAAAACTGGTGACTGGGGCTAAGTCGTAACAAGGTAGCCGTACCGGAAGGTGCGGCTGGAACACCTCCTTTCTAGAGAAAGTAGGGGTTGATAAGAGGGAAAGAGTGAACTGTATCCTTTGTTTGTTTGTCATTTATTATATAAATAGAACCAAGTATCAAGCATAAAGAATAAGAAACAAGACAAATTGTTTTGGATCAAACCTCGATGCTCTTGGGTCTAAAAAATATTACCCGGATAGTGAGAGGAATCACGCCGGATTAAACTGCCAAAGTCCCGTAGCTCAGTTGGTTAGAGCACTACACTGATAATGTAGGGGTCCGCAGTTCAACTCTGCGCGGGACTACAATCACAAATTTTTGATTTTTGATTTTTGATTTTTGATTTGAGAAGGCTCAATAAAAAATAGAAAATATAAAATAAAAAATACTTCGGGGGATTAGCTCAGCTGGCTAGAGCATCTGCCTTGCACGCAGAGGGTCAACGGTTCGAATCCGTTATTCTCCACCAAAAAACAAATTTGAAAATTTGAAAATTTGAAGATGAGACAAGATTAAGTTTATTATCATATTCAAATCAATACATTATCAAATCTTCAAAATAATAACAACGTTCTTTAAATATTTTAATTGATTATGATTATATTTTTAAATAAGGATATAACAAGAGTATCTATATAGAAATGTATCAGAAAAAATAATCAATTAACAGGTAACATAGCTGTGAAAGCGAAAAAACATTCGGTTGTTTTGTTACAACAATACCAAAATTTTAAATTTTCGATTTTTTATTGAATAGAAAATTAAAAATGTAAAATAAAAAATGAGGTAAGGTTCTTTGACATGATGGAATAGAGAATACTCAAAAAGTAAAAATGTAAGAAATTAGGTTTTTAACAAACCTTGAAGAAAGTAAAGAAGGGCGTATGGGGAATGCCTTGGCTCTTGGAGGCGATGAAGGACGTGATAAGCTGCGATAAGCTTCGGGAAGGTGCAAATAACCTTTGATCCGAAGATTTCCGAATGGGGCAACCCGGTGTGCTGAAGGCACATCACCACGCAAGTGGAGCTAACCCGGCGAACTGAAACATCTAAGTAACCGGAGGAAAAGAAAACAAAAGTGATTTCCATAGTAGTGGCGAGCGAACTGGAAATAGCCTAAACCATGACTGTTTCGGCAGTAATGGGGTTGTAGGACTTGCACACGACAGTAATTATCAAGTGGAACCAACTGGAAAGTTGGGACATAGAGGGTGATATCCCCGTACACGTAAAATGATTATTGTTAGCGAGTATCCTGAGTAGGGCGGGACACGAGGAATCCTGTCTGAATCTGCCGGGACCATCCGGTAAGGCTAAATACTTCCAAGAGACCGATAGTGAACAAGTACCGTGAGGGAAAGGTGAAAAGAACCGCGAACAGCGGAGTGAAATAGTACCTGAAACCATACGCTTACAAGCGGTCGGAGCCAAGAAATTGGTGACGGCGTGCCTTTTGCATAATGAGCCTACGAGTTGCTCCTCACTAGCAAGGTTAAGTCTTTAAGGGACGGAGCCGAAGCGAAAGCGAGTCTGAATAGGGCGCTTTAGTTAGTGGGGGCAGACGCGAAACTTTGTGATCTACCCATGATCAGGTTGAAGTAACGTTAAACCGTTATGGAGGACCGAACCAGTAAACGTTGAAAAGTTTTTGGATGAATTGTGGGTAGGGGTGAAAGGCTAATCAAACTGAGAAATAGCTCGTACTCCCCGAAATGCATTTAGGTGCAGCCTTGAGGTTGAGTATGCTGGAGGTAGAGCTACTGATTGGGCTAGAGGGCTTCACCGCCTATCAAACCCAGACAAACTCCGAATGCCAGTATATATACTCAGGAGTGAGCCATTGGGTGCTAAGGTCCAGTGACAAAAGGGAAACAACCCAGACCATCAGCTAAGGTCCCTAAATATGTGCTAAGTTGAAAGAACGAGGTCGAACTGCACTGACAGCTAGGATGTTGGCTTGGAAGCAGCCATTCATTTAAAGAGTGCGTAACAGCTCACTAGTCGAGCGGTTTGGCGTGGATAATAATCGGGCATCAAGCACATTACCGAAGCTATGGATTTAATATCGAAAGATAATAACTGGTAGGGGAGCATTCCAGGGACAGCGAAGGTGAACTGTAAGGTTTGCTGGAGTGCCTGGAAAAGCAAATGTAGGCATAAGTAACGACAATGAGGGTGAAAAACCTTCACGCCGAAAGACTAAGGTTTCCTGATCAACGATAATCGGATCAGGGTTAGTCGGGGCCTAAGGATAAGCCGAAGGGCGATTCCGATGGACAAAAGGTTAATATTCCTTTACTAGCGTATAGTGCGATGCGGTGACGGATTGACGTAGTCATTACGTGCTGACGGAATAGCACGTTGAGCCTAGTCTTCGGACAAAGCGAAATGGTGAAATTGATTCCAAGAAAACCCGATAAGCTTCAGCTATATGGTACCCGTACCGGAAACCGACACAGGTAGTTGGGGAGAATATCCTAAGGCGCTCGAGTGAATCATGGCTAAGGAACTAGGCAAAATAGTCCTGTAACTTCGGGAAAAAGGACCCCTGCAGCAATGCAGGGCGCAGAGAATTGATCCAGGCGACTGTTTATCAAAAACACAGGGCTTTGCAAAATCGAAAGATGACGTATAAGGCCTGACACCTGCCCGGTGCTGGAAGGTTAA
>JANYIU010000116.1 GCA_025361955.1 Holophagaceae bacterium | reverse complement strand
GTTGGCGTCGTCGTTCTCGAGGAAGGGAATCAGTGAGGCCGCAACGGAAACCACCTGCTTCGGACTCACGTCCATGAGGGTGACCTTCTCGCGCTCGACGGTCTTGGTCTCACCGGCCATTCGGGCGGTGACGGTTTCTTCGAGCATCTGGCCGTGATCGTCAACGGGCACGTTGGCCTGGGCGATGACGTGCTCGTCCTCTTCCCATGCGGACAGGTAGAAGGCGTGCATCTCAAACTTGGCAGGACGCTTGTTCCCCTTCTCGAGCTTCTTGTTCTGGGCTTCCAGTTCGATCAGCGGGACCACCTGCTGATACAGGGAGGCCAGGGACTTGTGCAGCTCTTCCTTGAGAACCATGCCGGTCTTGGGATCGACGATGGTGATATCCGCCAACTTCAGATCGCCCACGGAGGTGATCTTCGCAAACTGAACGATCTTCCCTGCCTCCACCTTGAGGTAGGGGCTTTCGATGAACCCGAATTCGTTGATGCGGGCGTAGCAGGAGAGGCTGGAAATGAGGCCGATGTTCGGGCCTTCCGGCGTCTCGATGGGGCAGATGCGACCGTAGTGGGAGGTATGCACATCGCGCACCTCGAAGCCGGCGCGATCGCGCGACAGACCTCCCGGTCCGAGGGCCGAAAGGCGGCGCTTGTGGGTGATCTCGGACAAGGGGTTGGTCTGATCCATGAATTGGGAAAGCTGACTGGAGCCGAAGAACTCCTTCATCGCGGCGATGACGGGTTTGGAATTGATCAGATCATGGGGCTGCAGGGGGCTGTTGGGATCCTGCGCCATGGAGAATTTCTCCTTGATGGCGCGCTGAACTCGGACGAGGCCCACACGGAAGCAGTTTTCCAGCAGTTCTCCAACGCTCCGGACGCGGCGATTGCCCAGGTGGTCGATATCGTCCTTGCGCACCGGCGCCACTTCATCCACCCGATCGGAACGGGTCGTGTCGTACTTCTTGAGGCGTAGCAGGTAGTGCACCGTGTGGACGAAGTCCTCAGTGCGAAGGGTGCGCAGATCCAGCTCCGTTTCGAGGCCGAGCTTGGCATTCATCTTGTGCCGGCCGACCTTGGAGAGATCGTATTTCTGGGGATCAAAGAACATGGACTGGAGCAGCTTCTTGCTGGATTCCAAGGTGGCGGGCTCGCCTGGCCGGATCTTCTTGAAGAGCTCTTTGGCGGCCTCTTCGGAATCCTCGGTGTGATCCTTGGAGATGGTCTCGCTAAAGACCTTGCCGGTGGGATCCTGTTCGGGGAAACAGACCGTGAAGTCCTGCACGTTGTTGGCCAGGAACATCTCCAGGTGGGTCTGCACGAAGGTGTCGTTGGCCTCGAGCAGCACTTCGCCGGTGTTCATGTTGACCACATCCTGGAGCAGCACGGCGCCGTCCAGGAGGCTGCGGTCCACGGTGACGTGCTTGACCCCGGCCTTGACCATCTTCTCGAGCAGGCGGCGGCTGATGGCTTTGCCCTTTTCGACGATGACATCCTTGGTCTTGGGGTCCTTGATGTCCTCGTAGGCCTTCTGCCCCGCGAGTAGTTCGCTGGGCACCATGTGGATATGGGCACCCTTGAGGCTGAAGTACTGGGGTGTGTAGAAGTGGCTGAGCAGCGCCTGATTGTCGGCGAGCAGTTCATCGAAGAGGCCCAGGGAGCGCAGGAAGGTGGCGCCGAGGAACTTGCGCTTGCGATCGATACGGGCGTAGAGCAGGCCCTTGGTGTCCAGTTCAAACTCGATCCAGCTACCGCGATAGGGAATGACCTGGGCGCTGTAGAGGGACTTGTCGGACGAGATGGCGAAGAAGACACCGGGGCTGCGATGCAGCTGCGACACGATCACGCGCTCGGTACCGTTGATGATGAAGGTGCCGCGGTCAGTCATGGTGGGGATGTCCCCGAAATAGACCTCGGACTCCTGGCTCTGCTTATACTTGCGGTTACCCTTCTCGTCTTTGTCGAACTGGTTGAGGCGCACGCGGATCTTCAGAGGCGCGGACATGGTGGCGCCACGCTCCACACACTCCTCCATGCTCATCTTGGAATGCAGGCCCACGGGCTCGTTACAGACGTCGCAGATGGTGGCGGCGTTCTTGTTGCGGTCACCGCACTTGGGGCAGTCCACCGTCGGATCCTTGGGATGCTCGGCCACGATGTGGTAGCCGCAGCTCTTGCAGGTGGTGCGGAGATGGGCGAGACCTTCGTTCTTGCCGCACTTGCAGGCCCAATGGCCTACGGTATAATCAACGAATTCCACCTCGAGGGAGGCGTCGGAGCCGTCGGGGGTTTTCCCGTTATGCACGGGGAACATGGATTCGAAGACCGCCTTGAGGCCGCGATTCTCCCGCTCCTCATGGAGCAGGTTCATCTGCAGGAACTCGTCGTAACTGCGTTTCTGGATATCGATCAGGTTCGGAATCGGAACGAGAGAGCGGATCTTCGAAAACTGGACGCGCTGACGATAGATGTTCTGCTGGACGCTCATGATTCACTCCAGATACAGCCCGCTCGGACCGTGGGTCGGTCCTGGGCAGTCACGGGATGGGATAGGCAGGAACTGGGGTCTTGAACAGGCCAAAGGCCGACCACCCACCCGTTGCCGGGGGCGGTCGACGTGCGTGACCTGGAGGTGCTGGTGCACTGTATGTGTTGCAACCGAAGCCCTTCGTATTTGACGGAGACCCGATCGCCCGGGGTTTTAAATCGGGCGCAAGAAATAAGCATACCACTTTCAGAAAGGGACGCAAAGCGCAAAGCGCGGGGCAGCTCCCCGGCGCTTTGCGCTTCGCGTTTCTGAACGCAGCCGGGCTACTTGATGGTGACCTTGGCGCCAGCAGCTTCGAGCTTTTCCTTGATCTTGGCGGCTTCGTCCTTGGAAACGCTTTCCTTGACGACCTTGGGAGCGCCGTCGACCAAATCCTTGGCTTCCTTGAGGCCTAAGCCGGAGACGATCTCGCGGACCGCCTTGATGACGTTCAGCTTGTTGGGGCCGGCTTCGGTGATCTCGACGTTGAACTCGGTCTGCTCTTCCACGGCGGCGGCAGGAGCAGCAGCAGTGGGAGCAGAGGCGACAGCAGCGCTGACGCCGAAACGTTCCTCGAGGGCCTTGACCAGATTGGCCAGGTCGAGCACGGTCATGGTTTCGATTTCTTGGATCAATTGATCAGCAGTGAGAGCCATTGATTACTCCTCTCTTGAGATTTTGAGGTTCGGGGTTGAAAAAAGGAACTAGGCCGTTGCGCAAAAACAACAGGACCTTGAGCTGACGGTCCGGCATGAGGGGCCGCGGAAAACAACCTGAACTGCGCAGGTCATTTCGCGCGGCTCTTAAGCTGCGCCTTCCTTCTGCTTTCGGATCTGATCCAGCACCTGGACCAAGCCGGAGACAGGGTACTGCATAAGGTAGAGCAGTTTACTGATGAGCACAGCACGACTTGGGAGTTCGGCGATGATCTTGAACTCCTGGACCGTGACATTCTTCCCATCCAGGATGGCGCCCTTGAACTTGGCGGCCGGATTGTCCTTCAGGAAAGTATTGACCGCCTTGGCCAGGGCCACGACGTCATTCTCGGTGGTCGCCACAGCCGTGGCGCCCTGGAAATGCGGAGACAGCGTTTCGAAGGCGGTCGACTTGACGGCCAAGCGCAGCAGCGTGTTCTTGGAAACGCGATACTGGGCCTTGCTGTCGCGGATGCTCTTGCGGAAAGCGGTGTCCTTGACTACGGTCAGACCCTTGAACTCCAGGACCACCGCGGACTTGGCCGCGGAGAAGGTTCCTTGGAGTTGGGCCACTTCGGTTCGTTTGGTCTCGCGATCCATGGTCCCCTCACTTCTCAACAACAGCGGTGGACACGGTTACGCTAGGGCCCATGGTCGAGGCCATGTGGATGGCCTTGACGTACTTGCCCTTGGCGGCTGAAGGCTTGGCCCGGTTGACGGCCTCAATGAGGGCCTTGGCGTTCTCCAGCAATTTCTCAACACCGAAGGAAATCTTGCCGACTGGCGCGTGGATGATGCCGGTCTTGTCAACGCGGTATTCCACCTTACCAGCCTTGATCTCCTTGATGGCCTTGGCCACATCGAAGGTCACGGTCCCGGTCTTGGGGTTTGGCATCAGGCCACGGGGACCCAACAGCTTACCCAACCGGCCAACGCCCTTCATCATGTCCGGAGTGGCCACGAGGGCGTCGAAATCGAGGAAACCACCTGCAATTCGTTCCACAAGGTCGTCTCCGCCTACGATGTCGGCACCTGCAGCTTCCGCGTCCTTGATCTTCTCGCCTGCGGCGATGACGGCCACCCGCATCATCTTGCCCGTTCCGTGGGGCAATACGAGGGTTCCACGGACCATCTGGTCAGCGTGGCGTGGGTCAACACCGAGCCTCATGTGCACTTCAACCGTCTCATCGAACTTGGCGAATGCCGTGTCCTTGATGACGGTGATGGCGTCCTTGAGGTCGTAGTGGCGATCTTCGATCTTGGAGGCGGCAGCCCGGTACTTCTTTCCAGGTTTTGCCATAAATGCTCCTGCTTTGAAGATCTCCCGCGATGACGGTCGCGGTTGCCGGGATTCCCACACGGCGCGGGGTTCCGAGGAAAAGCGAAACTAGCGGTTCAGTCCACCACTTCCACACCCATGGAACGGGCAGAACCGGCGATGGACTTCATGGCAGCCGAGAGGCTGCCGGCATTGAGATCCGGCATCTTGACCTTGGCGATCTCCTCCAGCTGCGTCTTGGTGATCTGACCCACCTTCTCCTTGTTGGGAGTGGCGCTGCCCTTGGCGAGGCCGATCTTCTTCTTGATCAGCACGGCTGCGGGAGGAGTCTTGAGGATGAAGCTGAAGCTGCGGTCACCGAAAACAGTGATGACGACGGGCAGGATCGTGCCCTTCTCCACCTGACCCACGGACTTCGCGTTGAACTGCTTCACGAACTCCATGATGTTCACGCCATGCTGACCGAGGGCCGGCCCGACCGGAGGCGCCGGCGTGGCTTCGCCTGCGGGGAGCTGCAGTTTGATGAATCCAGTGATCTTCTTGGCCATGGTTGGCTTCCTTGTCCGCAACGGATTCCGGCAGATGCCGGCGACTGTCGCCTTGGGGTGTGGGCGGCAGGATCACCGCGCCACTGGTTGAAAGAAAGGTCGAAAAACTAGCGCTTCTCGACTGCTAGTGAATTCGTGTCGAAGCTAGCGCTTCTCCACCTGGATGAAATCGAGTTCCACAGGGGTGCTGCGGCCGAAGACGGTCACCATCACCTTGATGGTGGAACGTTCCTCGTGGATCTCCTCCACATCCCCTTCGAAGTTGGCGAAGGGGCCGTCTATGATACGCACCTTTTCGCCCTTGGCGAAATGGAACTTCGGCTTCGGTCGCTCCTGGGTCTCCTCGGTGTGGTTCATGATCTGGCGGACCTCATCGTCCGTCAGAGGCGTGGGCCGCTTCTTGTTGGCGCCCACGAAACTGGTGACCTTGGGCGTGTTCCTGACCAAATGCCAGTCGGCATCTTCCATCTCGTGAGCGGTACCTTTTTTGGTGACCGCGATCTGGACCAGAAGGTAGCCAGGGAAGGACTTCCGCTTTTTGAGGACACGTTCCTTCCGGCCACTCTTGGCATCCACCTTCATTTCTTCATAGGTCTCTTCCGGGATCTGGATATCGCCGAAGTGGTCTGATCGCTCTTCCATCTTGATGCGCTGACGGAGGCTTTCCATCACCTTGGCTTCATAGCCTGAGTAAGTGTGGATGATGAACCAGGCCAGCTTCTGTTCGGTAGCCGGTACGCCCACCATGCTCTCCTGCTGGGTGCCGATGAGATCGGTCATCTCGTCCTCCGGACTATTGGTGCGGGAGGATGAACTTCATCCCCCAGGAGATCAGCAGGTCCGCGCCCCAGAGAAAGAACCCCACGAAGACGGACACGGCAACCACCGCATAGGTGGCACTGAGAACCTTTTGCTTGCTTGGCCAGTCAACGCGGTCCAGCTCGGCCAAAAGATCTTTGCCCTGTTTTTTGATGGTGGAGATCAAGGAACACCCCAAGAGGGCTGATAATCATGAAACTGGCCCCAGCACGAGTGGCCGGGGCCGAAGCGAGAAGTGGCAGGGGAGACAGGTTTCGAACCCGCGACCTGCGGATTTGGAGTCCGCTGCTCTACCAGCTGAGCTACTCCCCTAGACAACTTCCAAGGAACCATTGCCGGGCCCACGATGGCAGGCCCGGAAGATCACTTGGCCTCGCGATGAACCTTGTGGGCACCGCAGGAGCGGCAGTGTTTCTTGAACTCCATCTTGCCCGTGTTGGTCTTCTTGTTCTTGGTGGTCGTATAGTTCTTGCGTTTGCACTCGGTGCATTGGAGATGAATGATGTCGCTCATGGCGTGAATCCTTACTCGATGACTTCGTCGACGCGGCCGGAGCCGACGGTGCGGCCGCCTTCACGGATGGCGAACTTGAGACCCTTTTCCATGGCGATGGGCTGGATCAGTTCAACGGTCAGGGTGACGTTGTCACCAGGCATGACCATCTCGCGGCCGGCTTCCAGAATGATATTGCCGGTCACATCCGTGGTGCGGAAATAGAACTGCGGGCGGTACTTGTTGAAGAACGGAGTGTGGCGTCCGCCCTCTTCCTTCGTCAGAACGTAAACGGCGGCGGTGAACTTGGTGTGGGGCTTGATGCTGCCGGGCTTGGCAAGCACCTGACCACGCTCCACATCCTTGCGCTCGATGCCGCGGAGCAGGATGCCTGCATTGTCGCCCGCGCGGCCTTCGTCCAAGGTCTTCTTGAACATCTCGATACCAGTGACGACCTTCTTCAGGGTGGGGCGGATGCCGACGATCTCGATTTCCTCGCCGGTCCTCACGATACCCTGCTCGATGCGGCCGGTCACTACGGTGCCGCGGCCCGTGATGGTGAAAACGTCTTCCACAGGCATCAGGAAGGGCTTGTCGGTGGGGCGAGCGGGCTGGGGAATATACCCGTCCACGGCGTCCATGAGTTCGTAGATGCTCTTAGTGTTCTCGGTCAGAATGTTGCCTGCCACCGCGTCATCCATGGCGAGCTTGGCGGAGCCGCGGATGATGGGAATTTCGTCGCCGGGGAAGCCATAGACGGACAGGAGCTCGCGGAGCTCCATCTCGACCAGGTCAGTCAGCTCGGCATCGGCGATGTCGATCTTGTTCATGTAGACGACCATGGCCGGCACGCCCACCTGACGAGCCAGGAGGATG
>JANYIU010000099.1 GCA_025361955.1 Holophagaceae bacterium | reverse complement strand
AACCCCCTCCAACTCGCACCTGGGTGATCCGGGAAGCCGGGAGGGCCATCCAGATCAGACTCGGGGGTTCCTTGCCAGCGGCTAAGCCCATGCCCGCGTCAACCCTGGCGATCTGCACCTGGCTGGCAGAACGGGAACTGGCCTCCAGCTTGCCTCTCCCTTTGGTGAAGGCGGAGATTCACAGCTATCCGGACGGGGCTTGGATGATCGAAGTGGTTTCGGAAAAGTCCGTACCCGAGGCCATGGCCGCCGTGGAGAAACTGTTGACGCGCCTGCGGGGGAAGGGGGGCGATGCCGGCGAAGGGATCGCGGCTCGAAAAGCGTGGAACGCGGAAAGAAAGAACCGGGCCCTGCACCCGCAGCAAGCAGCTGCATCCCTTGTGGATCGGGCCTTGAGCTCGGGCGGGTTGACTGAAGGCGTGGACAGCCTCAAGGCCGAAGACATTCAGACGGCCCTTCGGCAACTGTTCTCTGCGGGGGGCTGTTCCTATTTCATCATCGGGGGGGTTCCCCAGGATGTGGACTGGCTGGTGAAAGCAGGTCTGGGTCCGGTGGAACTCGTCAATTGACCTGAATCCCGAAGCGGCTTGCCAGATCCTGATAGCGTTCGAGAACCCCTTGGATGACGTGCTCGGGGAGGTGCGGCGGAGGAGACTGGTGGTTCCAGTCGTGGAGGGTTTCCAGATAATCGCGAAGGAATTGCTTGTCCAGGCTGGGTGGATTCGTCCCCGGTTGCCACAGATCAGACAGCCAATAGCGGCTCGAATCCGGGGTCAAGGCCTCGTCGATGAGGATCAGCTCCCCACTCTCGAGAAGGCCGAACTCGAACTTGGTATCCGCCAGGATGATCCCGCGGGCCTTCGCCCGTTCAACCCCGCGCTCATACAGGGCGATGCTGAAGGTTTTCAGCCGAATCGCGAGATCGCGTCCCACGAAGGCGATCATGCGGTCGAAATCGATATTCTCGTCGTGCCCGACCTCTGCCTTGGTGGAGGGCGTGAAGATCGGTTCCGGCAGCCGGTCCGCCATGCGCAGCCCTGGGGGGAGCGGAATGCCGCAGACCGTACCTCTGGATGTGTATTCCTTCAATCCGGAACCGGCCAGATAGCCCCTCACGACGCATTCGATGGGCACGACCTGGGTCCGGCGCACGAGAATGGATCTGCCTTCCAGCTGAGCTCCATGCACGTGCAGGTCGATCGGATAGTTCGCTACTTCGGTGGCGATCAGGTGGTTGGGAATGATGTCCTGCGTGGCCTCAAACCAGAAGTTGGCCACCTGGGTGAGGATGCGGCCCTTGCCAGGGATGCCCTGATCCATCACCACGTCGAAGGCCGAAATCCGGTCGGTGGCGACGATCAGCAGCTGTTCGCCAAGGTCATAGACATCCCGGACCTTCCCATGACGAACGGGGAAGGGAAGGTGGGTGGTGAGCAGGGCGGTCATCGGGCACCTCGAGTGGGGTTTACCGTGGATGCGGTGGGTGACTGTTCAGGGTAACTCAGGGATGTGCCGAGGAGTGGGAGCCAGCCAGTGGAGGCCGATGGGCAGCACCTGGTAGCGGTTCTGGATGGATACCCAGAGGGACAGTTCCGATTCCCTGACCAGGCCTTCCCTGCTTGGGAGACCGTGTCTTTCCAGAAAGAGACTCACTTCCCCCGAGGTGACGCCAAGCAGACCGGGCAAGTCCTCCACGGGGTAAGTGGTCTCACCGGGGAGGTTCGGGAGCACGCGGAAATCAAAGGTTTCTCGAAGCACGGACAGAGTCGTTTCCCGATTGAGCTCCACAGCGGCGTCCAGGTGAGGGCAGGGATTGCCACCCGCGTAGCTGCGAGCCTGAGCAGCTCCCAGATGGGCCAGGGTGTGCATGGGGCTGGCCTTGAGGAGGGTCGTGAAGGTGTCCAAGGCTTCCAGATGCCTTTCCAGGTGCAGGAGGGCCTCCCCCCTGCGCAGTCTGGCCTCAAGGTTGTCCGGTTGGATCGCCAGTAGCCTCTCGGTGATGCCCAGCATCTCCTCGACCATCCCCTGCCCCCTCAGCAGCGAAGCCAGCCAGGCAAGGGCAGAGGCATGCTGAGGGGCGAGCAGGAGCAGCCTCTCCAGAACCTCGATGGTCCGGACGGCTTCCCCGTCCTGCTCCATGCGCTGGGCCCAATCCCACAGGATCTCGACTTGGCGGGCGATCGGGTGGTTGAGGGTGCCCCTGCGATCCTCGGTAGGGTGCAGGATCTGGGTCTGGACCCAGGCATAACGCTGGGGGTTCCGGCCCTCGGGTGTGGCCAGCTCATCCTCGATGGCTCGGATGATCACCTTCAACCCTCTATCCCAAGTGAGAGGAATCGGCATCTGAACATGGGTCTGGAGTTCCCGGCGCAGGGGTTGGACCGGATCTCCGGAACGGCCCAGATTGAGTTTCAAACGCAGCACGGAAGGGGCGGTATCAGCTGCAGCGGTGAGTCCGACCCGAATCGCCAGTTCCCCGGTATCGGGATCGAAGCCATCCATCAGAAGATAGTGCAGGTGATCGCGCATGAATGCCCCAGACAAATGAGTTTACTGAAAGGTGAGTGGGACCGAGGTCATCACTTTTTTATACTAATTTCCAGGCCAAAAAGACTTGACCTCCCGCTCCAAGTTAGGGAGGATGGGTCAGGTACTTCCCTGGGGGGGGTTATGCAGAAGCTGATCCGTGTCGCCGTGGTAGCCGTCGGCTTGACGGCGCTGCCCGCTCGAGCCAGCGAACTGGGCTTGCTCGTCGACAAACAAGTCGGGGTGGCTCAAGCCTTCACCGGCGCCAAGTTTGATGCCTCCAGGCCCAACGGCTACGGCATCCGGGGCGCCTATACAGTGCTGGATCTGAAGGTGGCCGAGGTGGGGCTCACAGCGACTTACCACCCTGAAACCAAGACGGATCTTATCTATAACGGTAGCAACGTCGGGAAGTTCAACGATGAATACATGTCTGTGGGCGCCCAGGTGGACTGGAAGTTCCTCGTCAATCTTCATGCGGGGGTAGACTTCCGCCGCGAGAAGCTGACGACGGAAGGCAGCTCCTTGGCAGGCGCTGGCCGCACCACCTACACCCGGCCGTGGATCAATGCCGGCCTCGGATTCTCGTTGCCCACCCCGGTGGTGAGTCCCTTCGTGCGCCTCGAGTTGGCCATGGCCACCACCAAGCAGGGCAGTATCAACACTGGCTCCAGCCCGGACGATATCCGCAAGGCTTTGGCACCGGAATACCAGATCGGTCTCTATGGCGGCATCCGCTTCTGACCTTTTTCACGGTCGATGCAAAGGGCGCCTTCCTGGGCGCCCTTTCTTCGTCATTCAACTTGAGGCTATGATGGCTGCAAATCCAGAGGCGAAATGGAACTCAAGGTCCTAGGCTGTTCGGGAGGGGAAGCCGAGGGCGAGCGACTCACCGGTTTCCTCGTGAACGGTCGGATCGCGATCGATGCCGGCTCGCTGACACTGGCCCTCAGGCTCTCCGAGCAGATCGCCATCCGGCACATTTTTCTGACCCATTCCCATCTCGATCACATCTGTACGCTGCCCTTTTTCACCAAAAATATCTTCGGGCACGTGGAAGTCCCGGTGGAGATCCATGCCCTGCCTCAGACGCTCGACGCCTTGCGGCGGCATCTGTTCAATGATGAGCTTTGGCCCGATTTCTCGGTCATTCCGAGCCCTGACAAACCCATCATCCGCTACTCGGAAATCACTCCCGGGGAGATCTACGAGGTTGAGGGACTGCGCATCACGCCAGTGATGGTGAATCACCTGGTGCCCTGTGTCGGCTATCGCGTGGAGGACGATCACTCGGCTTTCATCTTCACCTCGGACACTGCGGAAACGGATGGGATTTACACTCTGGCCAATGCCACGAAAAACCTGAAATTTTTCATCACGGAGGCCAGTTTTCCCAATGAGCAGACTCGGCTAGCCGAGGCATCCAAGCACCTCACTCCCGCCAAACTGGGAGGTGAACTCCGGAAGTTGAAGCAGGGTGTGGCGGTGGGCATCTATCACCTTACGCCCGGAGAACGTCCCATCATGCTGCCGCAACTGGAAGCGCTGCAGCATCCGGATCTGCGGCTCCTGAACCAGGATGAGCGCTACGAGTGGTGAAGCAATGACCAGTGATCAGTGGTCGGAGGCCAAGCCCAAAGCCTGAAGGCGGATGAGGGTGGTCTCAAGTGCCACCTGGGCCTGCTCAAGTTCCTCGGGGGTCTGGGCTTCCTTGACGGCCTGCTCGGCCTTCAGGCGCTCCGCATTGAGCTGCCCCGGATCGAGCAGTTCCACCGTTTCTGAAACCCGGGCCAGGATCGAAACATGCTCCGGTCCCACTTCAGCGAAGCCTCCGAACACCGTGATCCAACGTTTCTCCCCATTCTCCGTGTAATAGAGCAGCCCATCACCAAGGGGCGTGAGGAGGGGCGTATGGCCCGGGAGGATGCCATAGTAGCCGCGGGTGGCGGTGCGGAACTGGAGCTCGGACACATGGACGGACAAGACCCGGCGCTCCGGTGTCACCACTTCAAGGAGGATCTGATCCGACATGGCGTCCATCCTAGGCTTGGGCCGCGAGCTTCTCGGCCTTCTCCGCGGCGTCCTCGATGGTGCCGACCATGTAGAAGGCCTGTTCGGGCAGGTGGTCCCACTTACCTTCGCAGATCTCCTTGAAGCCCCGGATGGTGTCCGCGAGCTTCACATATTTGCCGGCCATGCCCGTGAACTGCTCGGCCACGTGGAAGGGCTGGCTCAGGAAGCGCTGGAGCTTGCGGGCGCGCGACACGGTCTTCTTGTCCTCGTCCGAAAGCTCGTCCATACCGAGGATGGCGATGATGTCCTAGAGTTCCTTGTACTTCTGCAAGATGGCCTTGACCCGCATGGCCGTGTTGTAGTGCTCGTCACCCAGGACGCGGGGATCCAGCAGGCGGCTGGTGGAGGCCAGAGGATCCACGGCCGGATAGATGCCCAGGGCGGACAGTTCGCGGCTGAGGTTGGTGGTGGCGTCCAGGTGGGCGAAGGTCGTGGCGGGCGCGGGATCGGTATAGTCGTCCGCGGGCACGTACACGGCCTGAATCGATGTGATGGAACCCTTCTTGGTCGAGGTGATGCGCTCCTGGAGTTCGCCCATTTCCGGAGCCAGGGTGGGCTGGTAGCCCACGGCGGAAGGCATGCGGCCCAGGAGGGCGGACACTTCGGAGCCGGCCTGAGTGAAGCGGAAGATGTTATCAATGAAGAGGAGCACGTCCTTGCCTTCGAAGTCGCGAAAGTATTCGGCGACGGTGAGGCCCGAGAGGGCTACGCGAGCGCGGGCTCCGGGGGGTTCCGTCATCTGGCCGTAGACCAGCGCCACCTTGGACTTCGGGAGATCGTCTTTGACGATGACCCCCGAGTCCATCATCTCGTTCCAGAGGTCGTTGCCTTCGCGCGTTCGCTCGCCGACGCCCGCGAACACGGAGATGCCGCCGTGACCCTTGGCGATGTTGTTGATCAGTTCCATGATGACCACGGTCTTGCCCACGCCTGCGCCCCCGAAAAGGCCTGTCTTGCCGCCCTTGGCGTAGGGTTCGAGCAGATCGATGACCTTGATGCCCGTCTCGAACATTTCCGAGCTGGTGTTCTGCTCTTCAAAGGAGGGGGCTGCGCGGTGGATGGGGAGTTTCATCTCGGCGTTCACCGGGCCACGCTCGTCCACGGGCTCGCCCACGACGTTGATGATGCGGCCCAGGGTCGCGCTACCCACGGGTACCTGAATGGAGGCATCGGTATCCACGACCATCTGGCCGCGCACCATGCCGTCCGTGGGCTGCATGGACACGCAACGCACGCGGTTCTCGCCTAGGTGCTGCTGGACCTCCAGGGTGACGCTGGACTTGTTGCCCTGGGCATCGACGATGTCGGTGAGCAGGGCGTACATGATCTCGGGCAGGTGGTTGTCGAATTCGACATCCACGGCGGGACCGACAATGGCGATCACGCGGCCGGTGTGCTGGTTGGACATGGGAACCTCGAAAAGATCTAAAACCGCGAATGACGCGAACTAGCGCGACGAGAAAGGAACGATGGTGCTGATGGGAACCCGCGTTGCGGCTGTATATTCGTGGCCATTCGCGGAATTAGCGGTTGCGTGCTTTTCATGCATTGGCTCCGGACACGATCTCGATGATCTGGTTCGTGATGCTGGCCTGGCGAAGCTTGTTCATGTGCAGGGTCAGCCGGTCGATCATCTCGGCGGCATTGGTGCTGGCCTTGTCCATGGCGGACATGCGGGCCGCGTGTTCGGAGGCGCTGCTCTCCAGGAGGCAGCGGCTGAGTTCCGTCTCCACGAACTGGGGCAGCAGGGCTTCCAGCACGGTCACTGGATCGGGCTCCAGCAGGTAGGGAACCTCTTCCTGGTCTGTCTCCGCGCGGTTCTCCAGAGCCATGGGAAAGACCTTCAACGCCGTCGGGGTCTGGTTCATGGGCGAGGTGAAGAAGTTGTAGACCACGTACAGAGCATCGATCTCATCGGCCACGTACTGCCGGATCGCCTCAGTGGCCAATTCGTTGGCGACCTTGGCCAACCCGGGCAGGGGCGTCGCGATGTATTCGCGGGTCGTCTTCAGCCCCTGTTTTCGGGCCCAGTCCGCGGCGCGTTTACCGACTACGTCGAGTTGGAGGATTTCCTCACGGCGTTCCCGGAAGAGGGCATCCGCCAACTTAAGGAGGTTGGCGTTGAAACCCCCACAGAGTCCCTTGTCGCCAGCCACGACCACCACGCGGAGGCGCTTCTCCTCGCGCGGAGCCAGGAAGGCCTGGATCAAGGGAGTCATCGGCGTGGTCTCTCCCTGCTGCATTTGGCTGACGACGTTCTGAACCACTTGGAGCAACTTGGTGGCGTAAGGACGCAGGGAGACCAGGCGCTCCTGACTCTTCCGCAGCTTCACGGCGGAGATCATCTTCATGGCCTTGGTGACCTGCTGCGTGTTCTTGACGGAACGAATGCGTCTTCGAATATCTTGTACACCGGCCATGGCAAGCTACTCCAATCCGGAAGATACAGGCCAAGGCATGCTCATGGCCTTCGTCACCTGCTGGGGGTTCTGCACCAACCGGATGCGGCGGCGACTATCCTGCATGCCCGCCATCGGTTAGGCTCCGACGCCCGACAGGGAGGCCTTGAAGGTCTCCTTGAAGGACAGCACGTGGGACTTCAGCTCGTCCCGGGTTTCGTTGGAGAACTGGCCTGAATCCTTGATGCGGCGAAGGGTGTCCGGGGCGTTGATGTCAAGGTATTCGCAGAACTCGGCTTCGAAGCGGCGAATCTCCGCGACCGCAATATCGTCCAGGTAGCCATTGGTGGCAATCCAGATGATGGTGATCTGCTGCTCGACGGGTACCGGCTTGTACTGGGGCTGCTTCAGGATCTCCACCATGCGTTGACCCCGGTTCAACTGGGCCAAGGTCGCCTTGTCCAGGTCGGACCCGAATTGGGCAAAGGCTGCCAGCTCGCGGTACTGCGCGAGATCCAGCTTCAGGGACCCCGCCACGGCCTTCATGCCTTTCACCTGAGCGGAACCACCTACGCGGCTCACGGAGATGCCTACGTTGAGAGCAGGCCGAACGCCAGAGTTGAACAGGTCCGACTCCAGGAAGATCTGGCCGTCGGTGATCGAAATGACATTGGTCGGGATGTACGCCGAGACATCGCCGGCCTGGGTCTCGATGACGGGCAGGGCCGTGATGCTGCCACTACCGCAGTCCGCACTGAGCTTCGCGGCGCGTTCCAACAGGCGGCTGTGGAGGTAGAACACGTCGCCGGGGTAGGCCTCGCGTCCGGGAGGACGTCGCACCAGTAGGGAAATCTCGCGGTAGGCGGCGGCCTGTTTGGAGAGATCGTCGTAGATGATGAGCACGTGCTGGCCAGGATTGTCCTTGCCGGCGGGCTTGCCGTCTTTGCCCGTCCACATGAAGTACTCGCCCATGGCGCAGCCGGCCATGGGGGCCAAGTAGAGCAGGGGGGCGGGTTCCGAGGCGGTGGCGCAGACCACGATGGTGTGCTTCATGGCATCGTATTCCTCGAGGGTCTTCACCACCTGAGCCACCGTGGAGCGCTTCTGGCCGATGGCGACGTAGATGCAGATGACGCCGGTCTCCCTCTGGTTGATGATCGTGTCCACGGCCAGGGCGGTCTTGCCGGTCTGGCGGTCGCCGATGATGAGTTCTCGCTGGCCACGCCCAACGGGTATCAGGGCGTCGATGGCCTTGATGCCCGTCTGCATGGGTTCATGCACGCTGCGGCGCTGCACGATGGAGGGAGCGATCTGCTCCATGGGGTTGCTTCTGACCGCCTGGATCGGGCCCTTGCCGTCGATGGGGAGCCCCAGCGGGTTGACCACGCGACCGATGAGGTCCGGGCCCACGGGGATGGACATGATTCGGCCGGTGCGCTTGACGGTGTCGCCTTCCTTGATCTTGGTGAATTCCCCGAGGAGGATGATGCCGACGTTGTCCTCTTCCAGGTTGAAGGCCAAGCCCATCACCTCGTGAGGTAGCTCCAGCAGCTCCCCGGCCATGGCCTTCTCCAGGCCATGGGCGCGGGCGATGCCATCACCGATGCTGATGATGGTGCCGATTTCGGCGACGTCCACCTGGGCGTCGAAACCTTCAATCTGGCCACGAATGATGCGGGAAATCTCTTCCGCGCGGATGTCCATGCATTCCTCCAAACTGAGGGTGTCGTCGAAAAGGTCAAGCGGAGAGCAATTGCATCTTGAGGAGGCGGAGCCGACCCTGGAGTGAGGCATCGTAGACCATGGAACCCAACTGCACCCTGAGGCCGCCGAGCAGCGCAGGATCCTGCTGCCAGTTGATGCGGATGCTCTTCCCCGTGCGCGCGGCCAATGAGGTCGTGAGCTGCTGGGACTGAAGAGGGGTCAGCGCCTGGGCCGAAGTGATCCTGGCTTCCACGACGCCCATCTTTTCGTCCACAAGATCGCGAAAGGTCACAACGATGTCGTGCAGGAGGGAGAGCCGGGCCGCATGCGCCACTACCGTGAAGAACTTCCGGAGCATGGCGCTTGCACCCGCCTTTTCCAAAATGGCGTCGAAGGCCGCGGCCCGCTTGGAGGGCGCGATGAGCGGGAAAGACACCAGACGCTGGAGATCAGGATTCGCGTCCACCAAGGCGTCGACGGCGTCCAGTTCTCGAAGGAGATCCTGGAGCGTGCCGTGGCTTTCACCGATTTCGGCCAATGCTTTGGCATAGCGGCGGGCGACAGCTCGAGCGCTCACTTCGCACCTCCAATTTCCTGAATGGCGCGATCCAGCACCTGCTCCGCGATGGCGCCCTGCACAGAGGCTGCAAGCCGTTTTGCGGCGCCTTCAATGACCAGTTCCGCCACCAACGCCCGGAGTTCCTTCTCGGCCAACCGTTTCTGGAATTCGATCTCCGCCTTGGTCTGGGCCAGGATCAGGGTCGCTTCCTCTCTCGCCGCGTCCAGGACACGCTGTTTCTCAGCCTCCGCATCAGATACTGACTTGGCCATGATGGCTTCCAGCTCTTTCTGCATGCCCGCCATCTTGACTTCCAGTTCCTTCAGCTGCGCTTCACCCTCCGCCTGGTCCTTTTCCGCTTGGCTCAGCTGCTCCTCCAGCTCCCTGGCCCTGGCCCTGAACGCGGAGGAGAGGGCGCCTTTAAGGATGAAGAAGAGGATGAGGAAGAAGATGGTGAAGTTGACCACCTGGACCGCGAACTTGCCTGCGTCATCGAGCGGGATGCCGAACAATTTGACCGGGGGGACGTGATGGCCGCCCGCCTCGGCGGCCCCCTGTCCCTCTGCGGGAACAGCCGCATGGGCTGCTCCCACCGGGGTTGGAGCGGTCGCAGCGATCGATTCCGCCTGCGAGGGCTCAGGACTCTGGGTCTGGGCCTGGGTCCGTGGGCCGCTCAGGAAGAGAGCGATCGCGATGACCAAGGGTGCGACGAGCAGGGCGATAGGTCGGAGCTTCATTGGCTCAGGCCTGCTTCAGAAGGTGCTGGGCCATGGCTTGGGACAAGGCTTCCACCTGGGTCCTGAGCTCTGCTTCCGCCACCTTCTGTTCAGCCTTGAGCTCCTTGAGGGCTTGGCTGCGTTGGGTCAAGGCGGTCTGACGGGCCATATCGAGGAGCTCCTGCTTCTCTGCGGAAACGGCTGCGATAAGCGCCTTCCGGTGTTCAAAAGCCCGCCCTCGGAATTCCCTCAAGCGGGCCGCATAGTCCGCCTGCCGAGATTCGATCTGAGCTGCCGCTTGGGTCTTGGTGGCGCTTCCCATCCGGATGGCGTCCTCCCGGTCGTCCATCACCTTGGTCAGAGGTTTGAAGAGCATGAATTTGAGGAAGACGAACAGCAAGATCAGTAGCACGATGACGCAGGCGACGACCGGGAGCTGCAGCTTCATCGGGTCCGGCAGCGAATCCATGAAGTTGGCTTCCGGGTTCGCTAAGGCCACCAAGCTCATCCCGCTCAACCTGCCCAGGGCATTCGCGATCACTGTGTCCCCCATGAGTCCGCCCCGGAAACGAGCCGGAAGTCTGACAACATACGCACCGAAAAAGCCTGGAAAGAAGGCATGATCATCTTAACGTCAGGAGTACGACTGACAAAGTGCCGTTCTTCACGATTCCACTGCTTGAGCTGCCTCGTCGCCTCTGAGAAGAGTCAAGTATTGTCGGCTTGACTGCCACACACGGAATTCCCCGAGAACTGAAATCGTTTTGGCGGAGCCATCGCCACAGTGGTTAAGTCCAGTGAATGAAGGTTTGGACTTATCCGTCTCGCCCAATGATTTGAAGCTCCTTCCGAACCCTGTGGTGGATGTTTTCAAGTTGACGATGCTGCGACCCCGTGAGAGGATCTTGGTTCGGCGATATGGGCGATTAGCTCAGTCGGTAGAGCAGCTGCCTTACACGCAGCATGTCGGCGGTTCGAGCCCGTCATCGCCCACCAGCTCAAACTGGTGTTCTTGAAAACCTGGGGTTGTAGCTCAGCTGGTTAGAGTGCCGGCCTGTCACGCCGGAGGTCGCGGGTTCGAACCCCGTCAGCCCCGCCAAAAAAGCCCCCGTAAGGGGGCATTCTTCTTGGGCCGCGGGGGTTCGAACCTCCTCGCGTATGCCCTGCGGTGCTCCGGGGATCCACTCAATACCTACCCTTGGCCTTCCTGATCCGAAGTGATAAGCTCGTCCTTCCTGCGTCAGCAGGAGTCCTCGACCTGGAGAGTTGTCCGAGTGGCTG
>JANYIU010000088.1 GCA_025361955.1 Holophagaceae bacterium | reverse complement strand
TTGTCGACGGCAAGGCGCATACCGAAACCGAATTCCGCATTGTCCTCGAAGAGGCTGTTGCACCAGGCGGGACCGCGCCCATCACGATTGGTGGTGTAGGGTGTGGTGGGCAGGTTGCCGCCGTAGATGGAGGAGCAGCCCGTGGCGTTGGCGATGAGAGCGCGATCGCCAAAGAGCTGGGAAAGCAACTTCACATAGGGGGTTTCGCCGCAGCCCGCGCAGGCACCGGAGTATTCGAAGAGGGGCTGCATGAACTGCGTGCCTTTCACGTCGAGTTTCAAAGCCGTGCGATCGACCTCAGGCAGGTCGAGGAAGAACGCGTAATTCTTGGCCTCGGACTCGCGGATGGGCATCTGCGGGGCCATGTCGATGGCCTTGTGCTTGGGATTGCTCTTGTCCTTGGCGGGGCAGACGCTGACGCAGATGCCGCAGCCGGTGCAATCTTCGGGGGCGGTCTGAATGGTGTACTTCTGCCCGGCGAATTCCTTGCCCTTGTAGTCAGTGCTCTTGAAGGTCGCGGGGGCCTTGGCCAGGAGCGCGGGATCGTAGACCTTGGGCCGAATGGCGGCGTGGGGGCAGATCATCGCGCACTTGTTGCACTGGATGCAGATGGCGGAATCCCAAACAGGGATCTCGAGGGCGATGTTGCGCTTTTCCCACTGGGTGGTGCCCACAGGCCAGGTTCCATCCACGGGGAAGGCGGATACGGGCAGCAGGTCACCCTTGCCGGCCATCATGAGGGCCTGAACCTTCTTGGTGAACTCAGGCGCCTCGGCGGACACGAAGGGCGGCATGTTGCGGGTGGAGGTGACGGTCGTAGGCACCTTCACTTCGTGCAGGTTGGCCAGGGTCTCATCCACGGCCTGGAAGTTCTTCTGAACGACCGCATCACCCTTTTTGCTGTAGGACTTCTTGATGGCCTTCTTGATCTGCGCGATGGCTTCGTCCTTGGGCAGGACACCGGAGATGGCGAAGAAGCAGCCCTGCATGATGGTGTTGATGCGCACGCCCATGCCGGTCTTCTTGGCGACATCGTAGGCGTCGATCACGAAGAACTTCAGCTGTTTGCCGACGATCGATTCCTGGACTTCCTTGGGCAGGGTGTTCCAGACCTCGTCCTTGCTGAAAGGGGTGTTCAGCAGGAAGGTGGCGCCCTTCGCCGCGGCCTCCAGCATGTCGTATTTCTCGAGGAAGCTGGTCTGGTGACAAGCGATGAAATTGGCCTTCTTGATGAGGTAGGCGGAACGGATCGGGCGGGGCCCGAAGCGGAGATGGCTGATCGTGACGGCGCCGGCCTTCTTGGAGTCGTAGACGAAGTAGCCCTGGCCGTAGAAGCCGGCCTCCTCGGCGATGATCTTGATGGAGTTCTTATTGGCGCCCACGGTGCCGTCGGAACCCAGCCCGTAGAACATCGCGCGCTTGACATCATCGGGCTCGATATCGAAGTCGGGATCCACCGGGATGCTGGTGTGGGTGACGTCGTCGACGATGCCGACCACGAAGTGATTCTTGCTCTTGGCAGCGGCCATGTTTTCGAACACGGATTTAATGCACGCAGGCGTGAATTCCTTGCTGGAAAGCCCGTAACGACCGGCGATGACCTTGGGATCCAGGGTGGTGAGACCCTCATCCCGGGCTTCGCGCAGGGCGGTGATGATGTCGAGGTAGAGAGGATCGCCGGGCGCGCCGGGTTCCTTCACGCGTTCCAGGACGGAGAGCTTTTTCGTCGTCTTGGGCAGGGAATTGACGAAGTGCTTGATGGAGAAGGGACGATACAGGCGAACCTTGAGCACGCCGATCTTCTCGCCCTTGGCCTGAGCCCATTCCACGTACTCGTGGGCCACATCGGCGCCGGAGCCCATGATGACCACGATGTGCTCGGCGTCAGGGGCGCCGAAATACTCAAACAGTTGGTACTGACGGCCGGTCAGTTTGGCAAACGTATCCATTTCCTCCTGCACGATGGCGGGAACGGCGTTGAAGTATGCGTTGCAGGCTTCCCGGGCCTGGAAGAACACGTCCGGGTTCTGGGCGGTGCCGCGCAGTACGGGCTTGTCGGGACTCAGGGCACGCTTGCGGTGGGTGGCCACCAACTCGTCCGTCACCATGGAGCGGAGATCGTCGTCGGTCAGCATCTCGATCTTAGCGACCTCGTGACTGGTCCGGAACCCATCGAAGTAGTGCATGAAGGGGACGCGGCTGCGCAGGGTGGCACTCTGGGAAATCAGGGCGAAGTCATGGGCCTGCTGGACGCTATCGGAACTCAGCATGGCGAAGCCGGTCTGGCGGCAGCCCATGACGTCCGAATGGTCGCCGAAGATGGAGAGGGCGTGGGTAGCGATGGTGCGGGCCGTGACGTGCAACACGAAGGGGGTCAGCTCGCCAGCGATCAAGTACATGTTCGGGATGAAGAGCAGGAGCCCTTGCGAGGCCGTGAACGAAGTGGACAGGGCACCGGCCTGCAGCGCGCCATGCACGGCACCCGCGGCGCCGGCCTCAGACTGCATCTCGACGACGAGAGGAACCGTGTTCCAGATGTTTTTCTTGCCCTGCGAGGACCATTCGTCCGACCACTCGCCCATGTTGGAGGACGGGGTGATCGGGTAGATCGCTATTACTTCATTGGTGCGGTGGGCGACGGAGGCTGTCGCCTCGTTGCCATCAAGAGTGACCATGCGTCTTTCGGCCATGGGCATGCCTCCTTAAGTAGTGGTTACAAACGTAAACCAGCTGGAAAGAAACTCTGATAGAGAAGCGTGGCCGGGAGCCATGAAATTCATTACGCTTCGCAATACGCGAGTCTATCGAGATTCTTTGCGGAATGGCAAGCAGATCAAGGTTTTCCCGTATGGTCTGTGCTGAACGACACAGATCTGAGTGTAAGTCCGGGGGGCACACCTCCACCCGCTGATAACAGCGCTGTGGACGAACTATTGGCTCCCTTACGCCCGAGATAATGTCGCAATTCCTTTGTCCAGGGCATTCCCAAGTGATGGAGAAGCACTCGACCTGGTCACCACAGAGCTCGAGAAGCGCTCCTGGTCCGCGACCAGGAACCCTGCGATCATTAACTGCAAGGTTCCGCTGGTCGCGGACTCTATTTTTCCGAGGCTTCCATGCTGACCTTGCCCCTGATGCACGCCCTGACCTTCGATGACGTCCTCCTGGTCCCGGGCCCCTCGGAAGTTCATCCCAATCAGGTGGATCTCACCACCCGACTGACGCGCGCC
The DNA here is from genome assembly GCA_025361955.1 of Holophagaceae bacterium. Taxonomy (GTDB): domain Bacteria; phylum Acidobacteriota; class Holophagae; order Holophagales; family Holophagaceae; genus UBA1801. The sequence continues at coordinate 2,033 of JANYIU010000088.1, read as the reverse complement.
ATCACCCTCCGGATTCCCCTCCTGTCCGCCGCCATGGATACCGTCACCGAGGGCCGCCTGGCCATCGCCCTGGCCCAGCAGGGGGGCATCGGCATCATCCACAAGAACCTCAGCATCGACCGTCAGGCCGAGGAAGTGGACAAGGTCAAACGCAGCGAGTCGGGCATGATCACCAATCCCATCGTGATCGACCCGGATGCCCCCATCCGCGACGCCGAAGCACTCATGGCCAAGTACAAGATCTCCGGCGTGCCCGTGGTCCAGAATCACAAGCTTGTCGGCATTCTCACCAACCGGGATCTCCGCTTCGAGACCAACATGGACCTGCTCGTGCGGGACCGGATGACGAAGGAGAACCTCATCACCGTCCCCGTGGGCACCACCCTTGAGGAAGCCAAGGTCATCCTCCAGCACCATCGCATCGAGAAGCTCCTGGTAGTGGATGAGGCTGGCGCTCTGCGCGGCCTCATCACCGTCAAGGACATCGAGAAGTCCATCACCTACCCCAACGCCTGCAAGGATGCCCTGGGCCGTCTGCGGGTGGGCGCCGCCTTGGGCCTGGGAGCCGATCTGCTGGCCCGGGCCAAGGCCCTGGTGGAGACCAAGGTGGATGTGCTCTGCCTGGACAGCAGTCATGGTCACAGCAAGGGCGTCCTGGACGCCGTCCGGAAGCTCAAGGAAGCCTTTCCTGCCACCGAGGTCATCGCGGGCAACATCGCCACCTATCAGGGGGCCAAGGATCTGATCCTGGCAGGCGCCAGCGCGGTGAAGATCGGCATCGGTCCCGGTTCCATCTGCACCACCCGCATCGTCACCGGCGCCGGCATGCCCCAGATCACCGCCATCGTCGAAGCCTCCAGGGCCTGCCGGGAATTGGGCGTGCCCTGTATCGCCGACGGCGGAATCAAATATTCAGGCGATGTCGCCAAGGCCATCGCCGCCGGAGCGGATGCCGTCATGATCGGCAGCCTATTCGCCGGCACCGACGAGGCCCCCGGCGAGACTGTCTTCTACCAGGGCCGCACCTTCAAGACCTATCGCGGCATGGGTTCCCTGGGCGCCATGAAGCAAGGCAGCAAGGACCGCTACTTCCAGGAGGGCAAGGACGACACCAAGCTAGTACCCGAAGGCATCGAAGGCCAAGTCCCCTACAAGGGCAAGGTCGCGGATCTGGTGACTCAGCTCATGGGTGGCTTGCGCGCAGGTATGGGCTTGGTGGGCGGCAAGGACGTCCCCGATTTCCACCAGAAGGCCGAATTCGTCCAGATCACCAACGCCGGCCTGCGCGAAAGCCACGCCCACGACGTCATGATCACCAAGGAAGCCCCGAACTACCGGATGGATTGAACCCCAGACTGGCCTCCAAAAATTAAAAAAAGACCTGACACCTTTTACAGATGTTCGGCATCTTAAGCTTACCCAGGTTCGAGTCCTCCCCCGGACCAAGGGAACGAGCCCTCCAGCAGTGGGGGGCTTTTTTATGGGTCGGATCCGCCTGCCCTCTCGGAGCAAACCTTCAAATTGGGCCCTGGGACAGATTGCCTCCAGAACGTTAGTGACTAAAGGAACATCGCTCGGATGGCCGGAACGATTTCCTTGGTGCGAAAGAGGACGGCATAGAGCACGTAGAACCAGCCGCAGAAGAAGTGAAAGATACCCCACGGCAGCGAGTGGTTGAGGGCTGCCGACAGGATGACGGAGCAGACCGAGCCGAGACCAATGCAGCCGCCAGTTCTTTGTTTACTCATAGGTTTCCTTCTTGGACGCCTGCATGGTGACATCCCACCAAGGGATGGGACATGGTGGATTCTACCCCCACCGACTTACAGGAGGGGTGGAGAACGACCTGAAAAAAGCATTTCAAGGTCAGCGCTATTCCCATTGCGGAAGGAGTGCAGCCGCTGGGCCTGCAGGTTGGTCTCGCAGTCTCGGGCCTGCTGCCAACGCTCTGGGTTTTGACCACCTGTGCTTTACTACCCCCTATCCAAGCTGCCCAACGAAATAAATCGGAATCGTTCCGAACCTGCGAAAAT
>JANYIU010000085.1 GCA_025361955.1 Holophagaceae bacterium | reverse complement strand
TCCTGGATTTTCTAGATTTCGGGTCGCCGAAAATCAGGTCTGTTATTGGCCCAGGTCGATGGGTAGATCCTGATTGTCGTTGACTGAAGTGTTGGGGTTCATCCAGACGCCTCCGAAGCGGCCCCAGAGGGAGCTGAAGCCAGCCCGCTGGCGGCCCTTGGCGTCCAAGTCCTTCCGCTCGGCTTCCAGCAGCTGCTGAGAGATTGCGGACTGAATGCTGCGCACCATCTGCAAACGTTTTTCGAAGATGGGAGCTTCGGCGGGAGTGCGAGCCTTTATTCGGGCGATCCAAACCTGACCCTCAGGGGTCCACAGGGCGGGGGTGAAGGCGTCCACTGGGGTATCCAACAAAGCCTTGCGAATGGCCGGGTGCTCCCCGAGGGGGCCAAGGCTCTGGATGGTAACGTTCTCTTTGGTGGCAGGAGCTCCAAGGGCGGCCAGATCCTTGGCGGTCGCGGCGGCCTTCGCTTTCTCCACAGCCAGTTTGCGGGCCTCTTCCAGCTTCCAGGCGGCGAGCACCTTGCCGCGGATCTCTTTCAGGGGCGGGATGGCGACGGGCAACTCTTGTTGGACTCGGAATACCACATAGCGCTCACCGACCTGCTGAGTCCTGGAGACCTCCTTCAGCTTCATCTGGAAGGCCTTTTCCACGAGGGTGGTGGATTCTGGAAGTCCTTCGATAGTGGTGGTGGGGTCGTTCAGCAGGGGCAAGGTGGTCTGGACTGGGAGGTTCAGACTCTTAGCGGCGGCGGCAAGGTCCCCGGTGTCGCCTACCCGTTTGCGCAGTTGTTCCAGACGATCTTTGGCCCGGGTGGCAAAGCGGTCCTTCATCATCTGGGTCCGCAGGTCTTCCTTCACCTCTTCAAAGGTTTTTCCGCGTCGGCCTTCCAGCTTGATGAGGTGGATGCCGAAGCTGGTCCTCACCGGCTGACTGATCTCGCCAACCTTCAGACCCATGGCCCCGTCCTCGAAGGGCTTCACCATGGCGCCCGCCTTGAACCAGCCCAGGCGGCCCTGGTTGGTGTGGGCGGTGGGGTCTTCACTGACCGCTGCAGCGGTCTTTCCGAAATCGCCGCCTGCGGTCAGTTTGACGCGCAGTTCCTCAGCCTTCTTGGTGGCCGCCGCGAATTCTGCGTCGGTCTTGGCCCGGAACAGAATATGGCTGGCATCCAGCTCGGTGTATTGGCTCTTCTTGGACTCGTAGGCACTCTGGAGCGCCGCATCGTCCACCTTGATGGCGTCCCCGATGGAGGCTTGGTCCAGGGCGACGACCTGCAGAACCCTGCGTGGCCCGAATTGGAATCGAGCGCCTGCGGCCTTGAGGTAGCTCTCCAGGGGGCCGTCTCCGGGATCGGCCACAGCGGCGGTATCAGGAGTCATGGTCGCGGATTCGAAGGTGATCTTCTCGTTCTGGACGCGGTTCTCCCGGTTGATCCAGGTATCATCCACAGGGACCCGCGCGGCGGCCTGTTCCATCAATTTCTGGATCAGCAGCTGGTCGCGGACTTCCTGTTCCCATTGGATCAGGACAATGCCGTTCTCCCGCAGGATCGAGATGATCTCGCTGGTCGGTTTCAACTGGCCGTTTGGTCCCTTGAAGACCTCGAACTGACCCAATCGGGTCTCCAAGCCGATCTTGACCTCCTGGTCCGTGACGACGATGCCGCGCTGCTCGGCCAGCTCCTCGAAGAGCTTGAGATCCACGGTGCGGCGCAGGGCCTGGGCTTGGAGGAAGGGGACCATGGCCTTGACGTTCGGCTGATTACCCATGCGACGGACCATATCGGAGAGGGTCTGTTCCACGTCCTTTCGCAGGATGTCGCGGCCATAGACGCGTGCCACCACGTTGTCCGGCGCGTCGGCGCCACGCCCACTGGGGGCGAGATAGGCCACCATTCCCAGGAGCACCACCAGCATGACCACAGTCATGGGGGCCTTGTTCCCCTTGAAAGTGTTCCGGAAGAGGCGCAGGGGCGTCTTCTGGTCAGCGACCGGAGATTCACTCACCTTGGGCTTGGAGGTTTCTTTATCGCGTCGGGAGACAGGGCTCATTCGGGATCCTAGCAGCGAGGAATACAGGCGGGTACCGTCACAAATCTGGAACGCTCGGCAACGGATGTCACAGGGCGGGAACCTACTAGCGTATCAAAGGAGAGGTTCTATGCCTAAACTGGAATGCGTGGAGAAAGCATGGCGGTAAGATTTGTCATCACTTGGGGAGACCCCCGACTCAAAATCAACAGCACCGACGTGGCGGAATGGACACCTGAGCTGGAGCGGCTGGTGGAAGATCTGCTGGAGACCGGAATCGAGGCGGAAGGGGTTGGCATCGCGGCTCCCCAGGTGGGCGTCAATCTGAACTTGGCCGTGATCGATCCTTCCTCTGGGCAGGATCCAGCCCAGAAAATCATTCTCATCAACCCGGAAATCATCCGCAGTGAGGGCTCCCAGATGGGCCCAGAGGGGTGTTTGTCCATCCCCGGCATCCATGAGGTGCTGGAACGACCGCAGAAGGTCTGGGTGAAGAATCGCCGGCGGGATGGCTCCTGGGAGGAACTGGTGGGCGAGGACCTGCTGGCCCGGGCCTTTTGTCATGAGATTGACCATCTGAGAGGCAAATTGTTCGTGGACTACTTCGGTCCGGTGAAGCGCCAGATCCTCCAACGGAGATACAACAAACAGCGCGCGGAAGATTGATCGTGAGCCGGGTCGCCTTTCTTGGAACCCCTGCCGTGGCGGTGCCGACGCTGCAGGCCCTGGCTGCGGAAGTCAGCGTGGCAGCGGTGTTCTGCAACCCCGACCAACCCCAAGGCCGAGGGCGGCACCTGGAAGCGCCCCCGGTGAAGAAGTGTGCGGATGTGCTGGGTTTGACCGCTCACCAACCTGCGTCCTGGAAGGTTCCCGAAACCAGAATCCTATGGGAATCCCTGAACGTCGACCTGGCCATCGTGGTGGCCTATGGCCATATTCTGCCGGGCTGGATGCTGGACTCCTGCCCCCTGGGTGTCTGGAACCTCCACTTCTCGATCCTGCCCCGCTGGCGGGGGGCGGCCCCCGTCAATCACGCGATCCTGGCCGGGGACGACGAGACCGGGGTCACCCTGATGGGTATCACCCGGGGTCTCGATTCAGGCCCTGTGCTCGCCATCAGCCGACGGCCCATCAGCCTGGAGGACACCGCCAACGGCTTGCTTTCTATGCTTGCCGAGGATGCGGCAGCCCTCCTGCGGGAATACCTTCCTCAGCTCCTGGGAGGATCTGCGCAGCCCACTGCCCAGGACGAGGCCCAGGCAACGCTGGCTCCCAAGCTTAGCCGGGAGATGGCAAGGTTGGACTTCACCAAGTCTGCACTGGAACTGCACCGGCAGGTTCGGGCGCTCCAGCCTTGGCCCGGGGTTGACTTTACCCTCGACAACACGATCGTCAAGGTCTGCGGTGTCGGGAACCTGAAGGACTCGGACCATGCTCCAGGGACCCTCCAATGGGACAAGGGCGGAGCTTGGCTCACGGCTGGTGCTGGCCAGGCCCTGGAAATGACTTCCCTTCAGCGTCCAGGCAAGCCCGTCCAACCCGCCCTTCAGGCCCTCCAGCCCTGGGGTTCCTCAGGGGTTCGGGCGTTGAACGACGCCTGAGGCGCGGGGGCTGCAAGGAACCTTTGGAATCGAAGCAGGACCGACGGCCAAGCACCCAGCAGCTGGATAGTGGGGTTCAACACTCAGACCGAGAAAAACGAACTGATCTCAAGCTAGTTCAGGAGAGTGCTTAACGTTGAACCTATGCGGCCAGCCAAAGGCACGTCCGCATGAAGGAGAGAGCAGGCACTTTGCTCACGCAGACAGACCCCCGTCGATCACGCGGCTGTGACCCACCACGTACGAGGAGGCAGACGAACTCAACCAAAGAATCGCGCTCGCGATCTCCTCACTCTTGGCGAGCCTCCCGATTGGAATTGCCTGGGCTAGCTCCTCTCGGTACTTGAGCCGTTGATCTTGAGTGAGGTGTGCGGTTCGCCGGTCTCGGCGAGGCGTATCGGTCGGTCCGGGACAGACGGCGTTGATGCGAATTCCCCTTGCAATATATTCTTTTGCTGCTGAGCGCGTAAGGCCGATTACAGCATGTCGACCGGCACTGTACATCGCAGCCGAAGGTGTTCCAGACAGACCGTTCACGGACGAGAGGTTGACTATCGTGCCGGGGCCTAACTGAAGCATTCCCTCAATCTCGTATTTCATACAGTGGAAGACGCCGAGAATGTCGGTGGCAACCAGATCACCGGCCTCGTCGCAAGGAACCTCGTGAGTGGCGGAAGAGCCATAGTCGGATGCAGCACAGTTGACAGCGCAATCCAACCGGCCGAAGCGATCGATCGCGAATTTGACCAGATTGGCGACTGACAATGGATCGCGAACATCGCAACTTTGGAATGTAGCGTCCCCATCAAGGGAGTGAAGCTCCTGCTCGGCGCGCAATCCTCGCTCGGGGTTACGTGCGGCTACGATAACTCTGAAACCACCTGTTGCAAAGCCTTTGGCCGTGGTGAGTCCGATACCGGAGGTTCCCCCAACAATCAAAGCGACTTTACTTTGCGGATCAAGAGACATGCTCATTCCTGCCAACGGAAGAAGTTGAACCAAGCAGCTAAGCGGCGGGGAGTTGGTGTTACGGCAGGGTGGTGAGCAAAGCGTAACTTGAGAGCGCGATGGGGGCCATCTCCTTTTCTTTGCGGTGATCCGCAGCAGGAGGAGAGCTGGGCAATGTCTTCAAACAGATGACGTGGGGCCTGGAATTCGCAGGGCGGGCGGAGCGAACGCGGAAGGTCTATCTGGCAGATGCCCAGGCCCTGGCGGCCTTCCACGGGTGCGTGCCTTTCTGGCTTTCCCTGTTCCGCTGCAAGCAATGCGCGGAGTGGTGCGATCTGGCGCCTCCATCGTGAAGTTCCCTGCCGGGATCTTCACGAACGGTATGCCGAGACTGTTGGATCTGGTCTCACGGTCGGGGGCGGCCTCCTGCGCTGGCAACGGTCCCTCGCACCCAAGGAGCGCCAGCTCCGGCAGGAATGAGCTGTTCAGACCTCACCGTCCTCTGCGAAGGTGTCAGGCCCGATGGCTTCCTCTTGCCGGTGGACGTAGATCACCACCAGCGCATTGCCGTGGTTCTCATAGAGCAGCCGAAGGGGTTTCACGAGGATCTCGCGGTAGAAGCCGGGACCGAATTCGGGCACCCAGCGGCCACTATCAGGGAAATCAGCCAAACGGCGAAGGCTCGCGTCCACCCTGCGGCGGAGCGAGCGGGCCGCGTCGGGGTTGAAGCCGCCTATGTAGTCCAGCAGATCGGCATATTGTGCTTCGGCAGGCTCGGTCCATCGGATCTTCACGCGGCCCCTCCTGGGCCGCGTCTTCCAGGCTTCGCTTCCGGCAAAGTGGCCCTCCGCTCCTGCTCTGGGCTCAGGCCCATTTGGCCGTCCGGGCCATGACATCCTCGTGGGAGCGGGTGCGACCCTCCGCCAGGGCCTGCTGGCCCCGGATGATGCCCTCCAGCAGCGCGAGCTTGCGCTCCTGCATTCGGTAGCTCGTGACATCCATGAGAACGGCGGCCTCGCGGCCATGCTGGGTGATCACCAGCGGCTCTTGATTCTGCTGGAGCGACGAGATGATCTCCATGGCCTTGCGCTTGATGTCGGTGACGGGAACAAGTCTGGGCAACATGGCAGCCTTCGCACGCGGGGATCGCGCAGATGTATCAGAATTGTAGTCTTATTGTGGCATTCGACAAGACTGGCTTCCAAGAGTTGTCCTCACCAGCAGGGTGCTTCATAGCCCTGCCTGTGGGAGCGATTTTTACGGGTGGCTGGATCTCCGGTTCGGAGATGCTCATCCGCACCCATTCGGCGACGGACCAGGGGTGCAAACGGTGGAGGAGCTATCGGCTCCATCAGGCTGTCGCCTCCGCGCTGGAACATATTGAGCCCGGAGCACCCCGTTAGCAGAAGGTGCGCGCGCTCCCCTCAAGCGCTCCAACAGGAGTCACTGCGGCGTGGTCCAGTTAGATTCCCTGTCGCTGTGGGTCTCAGTTCCGTTTCTGGGCCACTTCCCGGTACTCGGAATCGATCTCACTGACCAGCTGGAACTGCTCCAGGGCTTCACCCTTCTGACCTTGCTGCAGCAAGATATCGCCCAGGTCGTAGCGCAGGCCGATGGCATCCTCCGGCGGAAAGCCGGGGGCGTCGATACCCCGGCGCAGCCATTCTGCTGCAGGCTCCAGGTTGCCCTTAGCCAATTCGCAGATAGAAAGCATGGAGCAACATTCGAGGGTCCGTTCAGGATCGCGCATGGCCTTCTTGAATTCCTCCATGGCGGGTTCCAGCAGCATCATCTCCTTGTAGGCGATCCCCAGGTTGTAGTGGGTGTCATAGTCGTCCACCTTCACCTGTTGTTCCACACCCTCGCGGAAGGCGTTGAAGAGCTCGTCAACGCTCTGGATTTTCTCCACCACATGGGTGGCGTCATGCATCTCCTCACCCTCTCCGCTTTCCAGCAGGGCGTCACCCAGCACATCGGTGAGGTCAAAGAAGGAATGATCATCTTCGGCTTCCGCTGGGGGCCCGGCCTTGGCCTGATGACCGAGACTGCGCAAGGCGTCCTCGGCGACCTCGAGCCGACGGAGCAGTTCCGGATGGCTGGGGTAGCTTTCCAGGGCGCCCTTGATCTCAATCCTGGCCTCTTCCGGGCTGCCATAGTCCAGTTGGAAGTCAATGTCGGAAAGGGCCGAGGCCAAGTCCTCATTGACTTCTGCGTCCACGGGCGAAACGACAGGGCCCGCAGCGAGGGGCAGCGGCATATGCGGAGGGGCCACGGGCGTACGGGTCGCGAAGGCCAGGGGCTCGAGTTCCAGGGGCTCCATATCCGGTAGCTCGGAGAGGAGTGCTTCGGATTCCAGCTGTTCCGGGGGTAGGGACCCGGGAATCAAAGACTGAAGGTCGGTGGCACTCAAATCCATGGAATCCGTCGGCAACGGCGGAGTGAAGGACTCAGGCACCTCGGGTGCTTCCGCAGCAAACTCGAGATCCTCGAGGGGGGGCAGTGCCAGCGGGCTGGAAAGGGGTGGGAAAGCTGGAGGCACATAGCCTCTCCGGTCCTCGTCCAGAGCGATGAGCACATCCAGGTCGTTGGCGAAGCTTTCGACCGGGGTGGAACCTGTTCCAAGAGGGATCGGCGGCGCTTGGATCTCTTCGATGGGTGGCAGAGGCTCCGCAGGCGTGGGAGGGGGCGCAGCGGGTTGCACATTCATCAAGCCCAGGGTCCGGCGGTAGAGTCGGGTCGAGCCAGGAAAGAGGGCCTCGGCCTTGTCAAGCATCTCCAGGGCCATCTCCCGGGAGCCCATGCCGGCCAGCTTCTCCGCGATCTTGACATAGTGCATCTGGACCGCAGTCATCTTGCCGCTGGCCTTGATGATGTCCGCAATGCGGCTGATGGCATCCCGGTTGCTGGGATCCAACTCCAGGATCTTGGTGAAGGCCTCCTGGGCCTTGTCCATGAACCGCGCCCGGACGAAGTTTTCTGCATCTCGTTGCAGCTGCTGGATCTGCATTCGGCGGATGGGATCAATCTCGGTGTGCTCGTAGCCGGGGAAGGTCTCCGTGGCGGTGAAGCTGGGCGCACGGCTGAGCATGGCCTGAGGCGGGGCCGACAGCTCCTCGTCCGTGATCCCCATGGTCCGCAGCTGCTCCAGCACCGTGGCCGCTAGATCATTGTCTCCCTTGAGCCTGGCTTCCTCATGGGCGCGCCGCAAGGCGTCAATACGCTCGTGTTTGTTGCCGCTCTGATGGGCGATTTCCGCCAGCTGGACCCAGGCTTCGGCCGTGAAAAAGCTCTGCATGGCATTCCTCAGGGCCTTCCCAGCAATCTCACCCATGCCGCGGCGGGCGAATTCCCGTCCCAGGGGTTTGAAGAGCCTGAGGCCTTCGTCCGCCTGACCAGCCTTGGCCATTTCCCGCAGCGCCCGCTCGCAGAGCGCCATGGCCTTCTCTTGCAGCTGGGGCACCTGGGCTAGGGCTGCCAGTGCCTTTTCGGGGTTCTTCGACTGAATCTCCACCTCGGCCAGGGCTTCGAGGAGTTCTGGGCTGCGGGGATTGGCTGTGAGTCCTTCATTCAGGTGCGCCACGGCACCGACCAGATCTTTCTGGATCACACAGAGCCGGGACTGGGTCAGAAACACCTGGGGCGTGGTGATCATGGTCTTGGCCCGCTCCAGGATCTGGTTGGCCTCGCTGTGCATCTGATCGATGGCGAGCGCCTCGGCGACCTCCAGGTAGATGGAGGCTGCGCGGTCTTTCAGCCCCTCCTTGTTATACAGATCCGCCAGTTTTACCTTGTTCTTGAGGTTCTTGGGATCCAGATCCACAACTTGGGCGAACTCTTCCAGGGCCCGCTTGAGAAGCCCCTTCTTCGTGAACTGCTCCGCCATCTCGATGTGAATTTGGATGGCGTCCTTCATCATGTTGGTCTGGCGATAGAGATCCGCCAGACGAGTGGCCACGTCCGCGTCTTCGGGAGCCGCCCGGCGAGCTTTCTTGAACACGGCCGCAGCCTTGGGCACGAAGCCATCGCGCTCGTAGCCGATGCCGGCACGCTTGAACATATCGATCGCATCGCGGGTCTTGGTGCCCTGGAGGTAGAGGTCGCCGATGCGATTCATCATCATCAGATCGTTGGGCTTGTCCTCGAGGAGTTTCAGGAACTCATCGATGGCACGATCGATTCTCCCGGAAGCCACAAAGCTCTCGGCTTGCTTCTGGATCTTGGTGCGGTCAATGGCCATCCGGCTCCTCGGAATGCTGCGCTTATTCTATGGGTTCATTCCAGGATTGGGTAGCTCATGAGGCAACACAGCGCTTAGGTTTCTGCCCGTGAACGCCTGAGGCAGCAGCTCGCGTAGATCGTAGAGCGCGCGGCTGGACCGGTTGGCCAGCAAGACGGGCAGCGATTCCGCGAATTCGGCCAAGGCTTGCCGGCAGGCCCCACAGGGGGGCGCGAGCGCCTCTGCTTCCGTCACCACCACCAAGGCCTCCAGCGCGCCTGGAAGCAGGCCCTGGGTCACGGCGGTGCATAGCGCCGTCCGCTCCGCGCAAAGGGTGACGGGATAACTGGCATTCTCGACATTGCAGCCCGGGACGATATCCCCATCCAGGCACTTGAGCGCCGCGCCCACGCGAAAGCGCGAGTACGGAACGTAGGCCTTTTCCCAGGCGCTCCAGGCCGCCTGCAACAGCGGCTCCCATTCGGCAGCCTGGGGGGAATCGAAGGACACGGGCACCTCGGAGTTGGTTCTAGGGTATTGCCATTCCCTGAGCAGCGAAAGCCGCAGAATCAATTGATTCCTTCAATTCAGCCGCGGGCAGTCCCCCCTGAGCTTGCATTTGGGCCAGGGCACGCCAGCATTCTGTAGGTCCTGCATGCTCCCGGATTCCTTCGATGGAATGAATGCCGAGGGACACGTCCTGCTTTTGCAGCCGAGCTTGGAGGATGCTACCCGAGAGCCGCTCCAACTCATGCTCGAACAGGGGCCCCGGAGCCCACATTCGCAGATCCAGGTGCAGATGGAGGCCGGTGGGTTGTTCGCCTTCGAAGGTGCGGATCCACGGAACCCCGCGCTGAGCGGTGCGTTTCCAATGGACCTGGCTCAGAGGATCGCCAGTGCGGAAGGGCCGGGCCCCCTCGGGGGAAGTGAAGCCAGGTTTCGGGATGAAATACGGGGTTTCTCCTTTGGACTCTCCCCGCATGGCAGTTGCTCGGGGGTGAGGCAGGACCAGCAGCGTTTTCTCCACGGGCAATCGCCAGGCCTTCTCCAGGAAACCAAACGGGAAGCGTGTGCGCAGCTCAAGCTGGCGGATCTGGCACCACCCCCGGAACTCGGGACGGGCATGGAGCACGAGCAGAATGGCCTTTTCCTCGCCTTGACCGCCCCCGTAGAATCCCGGTTCCACCCGGGCCTGTTCCAAATCCAGATGCACCTCCAAGCCCCGGATTCTTCGAGGGTGGGCATCCAGAAGCCTCACCCGGATTCCTCCCTTGACCCTGGCGAAGATGTTGCCTTCCTCGATGGCCACCAGCGTGAGCCCCTGAATGGCGTGGCGGCTGACCCATCCTGAAACCAGGAAGAACCCCAGCATGAGAGAGAAGATCAGGTAGAGCAGATTGTTGCCGGAGTTCACGGCGAAGAAACCGATCAGTGCAAGCGCTGCCAGGTATTGAAGGCCCAGCGGGGTAAGGGTCAGGCGAAGGCGCTTGTCGTTCCAGAGATTCAAAAGGGCATCTCCCCGCTTATTTGCTGACCTTGGCCTCACCCTGCGAACCATCCCCAATCGTCTGCCATCATGGACTCTTCCGGCCAGTCTTGAGCGGGAGGATATGTGTTCACTGGTTTGATTCGATACTTGGGAGCCTATGAGAGCCGCTCTCCGCGTCCCGGCGGAGCCCGCCTTCGCATCTCCGCAGTGCCCGAGTTGCTGGAGCGAACTGAGCTCGGAGCCAGCATCGCCGTCAATGGTGCCTGCCTCACGGTCGTGGCCCGCGATCCCCGTCATTTCGAAGCGGATCTCTCTGAAGAGACGCTGGAGAGGACCACCCTGGGCCGCCTGGCCAAGGGCGCGATGCTGCATATTGAGCCAAGCCTGCGGGTGGGAGACCCCCTGGATGGTCACTTGGTTTCCGGTCATGTGGACGCAGTGGGACGGCTGCTCGAACGTCCCCGGGACGAAGGGGTCTGGCGCTTTTCCATGCCCGTGGAACTGGCTCCCATGATGGCCGCCAAGGCCTCCGTCGCCGTGGATGGCATCTCCCTCACGCTGGTGGAATGCGGACTCGATTGGTTCACTGTGGCCTTGATTCCTGCGACCGTCCGAAGCACTCGGCTGGCTGGGATGCGGCCCGGTGCCGAAGTCAATCTGGAGGTCGACCCGGTCGGGCGATTCGTGGCAAGGAATCTCGCCCTGAGAAATGGGGACGAGAAACTACGCGCCTTCGCAGACCGAGGTTGGGCCTGAGCCATGACCTCATCGCAACCGCAAGTCCCCACCCAAGTGGCTTCCGATCTGCTGGAACGTCTGCAGGCGCGCTTTTCGGCTTACCCCCTCATCCAGGGCTGGGAGCTTTCCATTGAAAGCGTTGAGCCTGGTCGGGCGCGCCTGCGCCTGGGTTGCAGCAAGGTGGTTCTGAATCTGATGGGTACCGTGAACGGCGGCGTCCAGGCCACCCTGGTCGACATGACCTGTGCCGTGGCCCTATGCACGGCGTTTGATGGAGCCATGCCGTTCGCGACTTCGGATCTGCACATCCGCTACCTGGAACCCGCTGAGGGGGAGATCCTCGCGGACGCCGAGGTGGTGCGCCTTTCCCCGCGCGGCTCCATCATCGAATGCAAGCTGAGGTGCGGAGCCAAGATCGTGGCCCTCTGCACCACGCACTTCGCGATCAAAGCCCGGGTTAAAAGCTGAACCACGAAGACACAAAGACGCTAAGAAATGAATTTCCCAGTGTCTTTGTGGTTTGCTTTTTCTACTTCGTTGCGGCGGCGAAGCGCTTGCTGGCTTCGCTCCAATTGATGTTCTCGAGGAAGACGTCGGCGTACTTGGCTCGGGCGATGCCGTAGTCGACCATGAACGCGTGTTCCCAGGAATCCAGCACCACCAGAAGATCCTGCTCGATGGGCAAGCCCAGGTGATGTTCCGCGAAGAAATACGAGTGGAGTTTGCCATCTCGGCGATTACGTGTCAGCACCGCCCAGCCGGGGCCGCAAAGAGCCGCCGCCTTGAGGTCCGCCAGCACTTTCTCCTTGCCGCCCTGCGCGTCCAGGGCCTTCTGCAAAGCTGCGCTGATGTCTGCATCGGCGCCGAGGTTTTCGAAATACAGTTCATGCAGAAAGGAACCGTTGAAAGCCACGGCTTCGCGGCGTTTGAGTTCGCTGTATTCATTGAAGGAATAGTTGGCCTTGCTGTTGTCGACGGTGGCCAGCTTCTCTTCGATCTCATTGAGCTTGGCGACGTAACCCTTATACAGCGTGAAGTGCTGGTCCAGCTGGCTGTCGCTGAAGCCTTTCAGCGCACCACCCTTCAGAGGGTCAAAATTCTTCGCTGCGTAAGCCATGGTCTCTCCTTCGCGGGTTGCCGAAACTTCGGCAGGAACTAGATGAATGGGTCACGAACCGGGATGCATCGTAATTCGAGTGGTTGCCAGGGCCAATCTTTTAAAGAAATTCGGAAGGAGGATTCTCTTGCCACGACCCGCCGAAAAGATAGGTGCTCACCGGCACATCATGGACCTTGACGCCGCGATGGCTCATGCAGGTGTGCTCCGCGGTAAGCCTCACGCCCCAGGCCGCCGGGCGGAGATGGGTGGCTAGAGCCTCGAAGATCTGCTGAGTCATGCGCTCCTGCACCTGGAGACGGTTGGCGAAGGCCTGGACTACGCGCACGAGCTTGGACAGTCCGACGGTACCGCCCGCCCCGGGTAGGTAGCCCACGATGGCGCAGCCGGAGAAGGGCGCCAAGTGGTGTTCGCAGGTGCTCACGAAGGGCACCCGATCCAGGATGACTGGGCAGGGCGCCAGGACACCGGGGAGGGCTTGAAGCTCCGCAGCTACATCGACCTCGTAGCCGACCAGGCGTTCGCGCCAGAACTCGGTCACCCGGCCGGGCGTCTCGCGCAGCTCAGGGGAATCCGGATCGACGCCGAGACCGGCTAGCAGTTCACGGACGGCGCGGGAGGTTTTGGCTTCATCGAAAGGCATGGGATGGCTCCGGAGATGCCCCCAGAGTGCCACCATCGCACCGGGAAGGGGTAGTGATCCCCTTGGGAGCACCCTGTGGGATCATGACTATTCAGGAGGCCCCATGAGCAAGCAGCCGGTCACCTACGCCGCCGCTGGTGTGGACATCAATCGCCAGGATGAGGCTTTGGCCCGGATCAAGCCCCTGGTGAAGGCCACCAGGACGCCCGGTGTCCGCAGCGACATCGGCCTCTTTGGAGGTCTCTTCTCGGCCCAGTTTCCGGAGCTGAAACCGATCCTAGTGGCCTCCATGGATGGGGTGGGCACCAAGATGAAGGTGGCCCGCCTGGCGGACAAATGGGATACCGTGGGCGCGGATCTGGTGAACCACTGCATCAACGACATCCTGGTTCAGGGCGCCCGGCCCCTGTTTTTTCTGGATTACATCGCCGCCCAGCGTTTGCAGCCTGAGGTGATCGAACAGATCGTGAAGGGCATGGCGGATGCGTGCAAGGTCGCTGGGTGTGCCCTCATTGGCGGCGAGCTGGCGGAGATGCCGGGCGTTTACGCCGAAGGCGAGGTGGATGTGGCAGGTTCCATCGTGGGCTTGGTGGACGAAGGAGATCTCCTGCCACGCTTGGATGCCATGGCCGAAGGCGACGTG
>JANYIU010000076.1 GCA_025361955.1 Holophagaceae bacterium | reverse complement strand
TACAGCCATCTGGCCATGGGTCGGGTCAATGACCACACCGTCTATTTGATGAATATCGAGGGGACCTACCCCATGCACAGCCACACCCGGGATGAGTTGTACTTTGTCCTGGAAGGCGAGATCACGGTCCGCTTCAAGAATTCCCCGCCGGAGACACTGAAAAAGGGCGAGTGCCTCTCGGTCCTGGCCTACCTCAGCCACAGCTCCGAATCCAAGGATGGTGCGCTGGTGCTCATGGTCAAGCCCACGGACATGTTCCCCAAGCCCAATGAAGTGGAGTAGGGAGCGATGACAAACAATCCTATAAAGATCTGCGAAACCCTCCTGCGGGACGCGCACCAGAGCCTTCTGGCCACGCGCATGCGCACCGAGGACATGCTCCCGTTTTGCGCAATGCTGGACGACATCGGCTACTATTCGCTCGAAGTCTGGGGCGGCGCCACCTTCGACACCGCCATGCGGTTCCTGGGCGAGGACCCCTGGGAGCGCCTGCGCGTCCTGCGCAAGGCCATGCCCAAGACCAAGCTCCAGATGCTCCTCCGGGGCCAGAACGTCGTCGGCTACAAGCACTATCCCGACGACATCGTCGAGAAATTCGTGGTGCTCGCCAAGCAGAACGGCATCGACATCTTCCGCATCTTCGACGCCCTCAACGATCTCCGCAACATGGAATACGCCATGAAGATCGTCAAGCGCGAGGGCGGTCACGTCCAGGGGACCATCTCGTACACCATCAGCCCCGTGCACACGACGGAAGCCTTCGTGAAAATGGGTTCCGATCTGAAGTCCATCGGCGCCGATTCCATCGCCATCAAGGACATGGCCGGCCTCATCACACCCTATGTCGCCTATGACCTCGTCAAGGCACTGAAGGAGCGGGTGGGCCTGCCCGTACAGCTGCACACCCACTACACCTCCGGTTTCGGCACGGCGGCCCTGATCAAGGCCATTGAGGCGGGCGTGGATGTCGTGGACTGCGCCATCTCCGCCATGGCCATGAGCACCTCCCAGCCTCCCACGGAGACCCTGGTGGCAGCCCTGAAGGGCACCGAGCGGGACAGCCTGCTGGATCTCGCCAAACTCGCGGACATCGCCCGCAAGATGACGGAAGTTCGCAAGAAATACTCCAGTTTCGAGGCGGGCATCGCCCCCGTGGACGTCAACGTCCTCCAGTTCCAGGTTCCCGGCGGCATGCTCAGCAACATGGTGAGCCAGCTCCGGCAGCAAGGCGCCATGGACAAGTACTACGATGTGCTGGATGAGATTCCCCGGGTCCGCAAGGACATGGGCTATCCGCCCCTGGTGACACCTTCCAGCCAGATCGTGGGCACCCAGGCCACGCTCAACGTGGTGCTCGGCGAGCGCTACAAGGTCATTCCCGAGGAAGTGAAGCAATACTTCCGCGGCTACTACGGCAGACCGCCCGCGCCCATGGATCCGGTGATCCAGAAGCTGGCCATCGGTGACGAAGAGCCCATCACCTGCCGCCCCGGCGACATGCTGGAACCTGGCTTCGAGGCCGCCAAGCGGGAAATCGGCGCCTTGGCTAGGTGTGACGAGGATGTGGTGTCATACGCCCTCTTCCCGCAGGTCGCCCGTCCCTTCTTCGAACGCCGGGAAAAGGGTCTTGGCGGCAAGGAGGAAGTGGCCGCCGCCATCGCTGCAGCGCTGTTCCAGCAGGCGGACCAGAAAGCCGCGACGAAGCTCACGGGGCCTGCCGCAGCCGCGGGGCCCGTGAACATGGTATCGCCCTGGAAGCTGTCCGGGCGCTCGACCGCCCAAAGGGGGTGGTGATATGGCCATCAATAAATTCACACTGATGCTTGAAGGCCAGCCGTACGACATTGAACGACGTGGTGAACTCATGGTCGTCAACGGAGTGGAGTTTCCCTACACGGCGAAAGAGAACGTCATCACCGTCAGCGGAACCCCCAAGGCCGTGAAACTCTCCTCTGGCATCGCAGCCGAAGTGGATGGCATCGCCTATGCCATCGAAGCCAAGGGTCTGGACGAGCCCAAGACCACCAAGAGCCGCAAGGCCGCCAGTGCTGGCGCCGCCGAAGAAGCGGGAGCCGTCACCGCCATCATGCCCGGGCTCATCATCAAGATCCTCAAGAACGAAGGGGATCAGGTCAAGGCTGGCGAAACCGTGATGATCCTCGAAGCCATGAAGATGCAGAACGATCTCACGGCCAAGACCTCGGGCGTCATCCGCCAGATGAACGTCAAACAGGGT
This sequence comes from Holophagaceae bacterium, assembly GCA_025361955.1. Classification (GTDB taxonomy): domain Bacteria; phylum Acidobacteriota; class Holophagae; order Holophagales; family Holophagaceae; genus UBA1801. Next base: position 14,345 of record JANYIU010000076.1, on the reverse strand, counting down.
GAGAATGTCGATATGAGGCAAGTCCTTTGCATCATTGAGTAAAGCCCGCCTCATCCCACCACGAAGCGCCGGGGTTCCCCGGCGCTTTTCCTGTCGGACCGAAATCGGGGAGCATCTGTAGAATGCTTGCATGGCAGCAATCGAGTCGAACCCTGGAGCCATCTTGAGCAAATTGGCCATCATTGCCCTCGACGGTCCGTCCGGCGTGGGCAAGTCCACCACTGCCAAACAGGTTGCCCAGCGGCTGGGATGGGACTACCTGGATACGGGAGCAATGTACCGGGCCACGGCCTTGGCCCTCCAGCGCGCGGGTGTCGAACTATCGGACTGGAAGGCCTTGGAGCAGGAACTGGCTTCGCTTCGCATCGACCAGCGGGGGTCGCGGACCCTTCTGGGCGAAGAGGATGTGAGTGACCTGATCAGGACGCCGGAGATCACCAAGCTGGTGACGCCCGTCAGCGCGAACGCAAGGGTGCGGGAAGTGCTCGTGGAGCAGCAGCAGACCATCGGCCGCCGAGGTGGCTGGGTCGTGGATGGCCGGGACATAGGCACCGTGGTCTTCCCAAGCGCCTGTTGCAAGATCTTCCTCACGGCGAGCAAGGAGTCCCGTGCCCGGAGACGGCACCTGGAACAGCAGACCAAGCGCATTGGCACCGCCATGACCTTGGAAGATGTACTGGCGGACCTCCAGCGCCGGGACCACGCGGATTCCACTCGCGCCGCTTCCCCCCTCCGCCAAGCAGAGGACGCGGTGGCACTGGATTCCAGCGATATGACTCTGGAGGCTGTGGTGGCTTGGGTCGTCCAGCATCATCGCGAACACGGTTGAAACATGTTCGAGGAGCCGCTGGAGCGCCTGCGCGAGGTTCGCGCAACCCCCCTATCGACCGTCACGATCGGCAAACTCAGCGCCGTTCTAATCGTCGCGTGCGTGCTCTTCACGATTGAGTGGACCAGTGAGGAGGGGTGGGTTCCCATCCTGGACAGCCTCAACCTGGTCTTCCATGAATCGGGCCATCCCCTGTTCGGCATCTTCGGGGAAACCCTAGGGTTCCTGGGGGGTACCCTCATGCAGCTGATTGTCCCCCTGCTGGTGCTGGGGTCCTGCTGGTACAAACGGCAGACAGCCGCCATCAGTCTCGCCGGTCTCTGGTGCTTCCAGAACTTCCTCAACATCGCCCGCTATATGGCCGATGCACGGAGCCAGGAGCTACCGCTGGTGGGCGGAGGCGAGCACGATTGGGCCACCCTTTTCAGTCAGTGGGGCCTGCTCGCGCAGGACACGACTCTCGCTACAGCCATGAAGACCCTTGGCTGGCTCGGCATGATCAGCTGTATTGGCTGGATCGTCTGGCGCTGGTTCCAGGACCGAAGGCGACGCCGCGCATTTTCCACCGAGCGTCGGGTCGAGCTGGCTAAACCCTGAAGGTATCGGGTCTCCAGTTGCGAATACCCTTCTTGATGGCCACCTGATCCAATCCCTCAGCCAGCGTCCGTTCCAGCAAGCTGGGTAGTTCCTCATCCGAGGAAAACCGGAGGGCGATCAGCTGCTTCACGCTCAACTCTGGGATTCTCGAGCGGAGCGGTTCCACGAGTAAGCGCTCCATGCGCAGGGTCTCTTCCAGGCGGATGAGGCGATCCTGATTGCGCAAGGCATAGCCCCGGAAAAGAAGGAAGGTGATGAGCATGCTGATTGTGGCGACCAGCTCCCAGGCTGGGGTGAGGCCTGGCTGGCGAACCATATGCACGATGGACAAAACGAGAGCCACCAGGAGCAAGCCGAAACCTACGATGTGGTATAGGGGATCGAACCTTCGATGGTTCGCATAGGTTTGGGGGACTTGGTCTGCCATGAACACCTCCAGCGTAATCATGCACCCGATTCAACTTCAGTTCTTGGGCCGGAAGGCTTTCAACACGGATTCATTCGTTTCCAGGTAAGCCCCCCCGATGAGATCCACGCAATAGGGAATGGCAGGAAAGACCGCCTCCAGACATTCCCGGATGGATTTGGGCTTCCCTGGCAAGTTCACGATGAGGGTCCGCCCACGAATGCCTGCCGTTTGGCGGGAGAGGATGGCGGTGGGAACGTAGCGCAGGGACACGGCTCTCATCAGCTCCCCGAATCCGGGCATGAGCTTCTCGCACACGGCTTCGGTGGCCTCTGGTGTGACGTCCCGGGGTGCCGGGCCCGTGCCGCCAGTAGTAAGAACCAAGCAGCAGCCTTCCTCATCACACAACTGGCGCAGGGTGGCTTCGATGTCTGGACCTTCGTCGGGAATGAGGCGATAGCATTCTTCCCACGGGCTTTGTAGAAAGGCGTGCAAAGTCTCCCGGATGGCAGGACCGCTCAGGTCCTGATACGTGCCTGCGGAGGCTCGATCTGAAACAGTGACGATTCCGATGCGCGCGTTGCTCAATGGTTCACTCCTTTCGCTGATATCCGGTTGCCACAGGTTTTCATGACCGCTGGGTCGCTGCTCCTAGACCTGTCGATCATGATCTCCAAGATCGACGAGATTCTTGCAGAGATTCGTTGCCCACGAATCCGGCGAGCAAAGATGGCTTTTCCCTTGCCGATGGGTTCCTCCTGGACGGGTCACCCGCAGCCACGAAAAGAGGCGCCGTTGGGCGCCCCTTTTCGTGGCTGGAGATTCGTTCTGCCAGCGTGGTTCGCCTCCCAGCGGTCCGCGCTACGCCTTGGGGGTCTCTTCGTCATGACCGTGATCGCAGTCGGGGCCATGCACGTGCGCCTCGGCGGGCTTCACGGCAGTGGGTTCGCCACCTTCCTGGTCCTCGAAGTCCCCGCCCTCCACACCGCCCGCATCGAACCTGGCGGTGGGGGTACCGGCTTCACGCTTGCGTTCCAGTTCAAGCAGGGCGGCGAAAGCGTCCTTGTCCAGGAGCTGCTCGGTGATCGTCGAAAAAGTGAACAGATGCTCAAAGATCTTGTCGGTGCGAATACGTCCCTTGAACTCATTGAGGGCGCCCCGCTTCTCCAGATCCTCCTTGACGGTCTTGAAGGGCTTCTGGACCTGGTGTTCTGCCATGAACTTTCGGATATCGGCATCCATCTCTTCGTCGCTGACCTGGATGTCCTCTGCATTGCCGATGGCCTGCAGCAGGTAGCCGGAGCGCACAGCCTTCTCGGCGTCCCGCATGCGGCTCTGACGGTAAGCGCTCCAGTTGATCTTCTTCGGGTCCATGCCCTGCCTGGCGACGGCATTGGCGAATTCCTGGCAGAAATCATCCAGCTGCAAGGCCGTCATGGAAGCAGGCACCTCGAAGGAAGCCAGTTCCAGGAGGGTATCAAGCATGGCGCTCTGGGCTCGGGAGATGGCATCCCGCTCCGCAGCCTCTTGCAGATCCGTACGGAGAAATTCCCGCAGCGCCGCCAGGGTCTCGTAGCTGCCCATGTCCTTGGCGAATTCGTCGTTCAGCTCCGGCACCTCCCGCTTGCGCAGGTCCTTGAGGGTCACTTCGTAAGCCACAGGTTTGCCGGCCATGGCGGAATTCGGGTCGTCGGCAGGGTTGTTGATCGTGAATTTGCGGGTGTCATCCACCTTCATGGTCAGAACTTCCTTGTCAAAGGGACGTTCGGCGGAGAGCTGAATCACTTGATCCTTGAAGTCCTGCCCCTTTATTCCTTGGGGCTTGACCTTGATATCGAAGGTTGCGAAATAGCCATCGGCGGCCACATCTTCCACCGGGATGAACTTGGCTGCTTTCTCCCGGAGGCCCTCCAGGTGCTCGTCGACAGCCTCGTCATCAATGAGCCGCTTCTGTTTGCTGACGGTCAGCCCCTTGAACTCAGGCAGCTTGACCTCAGGGGCCACGTCGAAGTGAGCATTGAAGGTGCCATCCTGACCTTCTTTCAAGTCCACCTTTTCCAGGGCGGGACGGGAGATAGGCTGGGCTCCGGCGGTGGTGGCCGCATTCCAGAAATGCCTGTTGACGAGATTCTCGGTGACCTCGGCATGGATCTCACGCTCGAAGCGGGCCATGAGCACATCCTTCGGGGCCTTGCCGGGGCGGAATCCTGGAATCTTCGCCTTGGGTGCGATTTTAGCGAGCACCTTGCCGAATTCCTCGTTGACCTCCGCGGCAGGCACGGTGACCTTGATGGATTTTCTGGTGGGGGTGTGGTGGGTGATGTTGGCCTGCATGGATGCTCCTGGAATGCAGTGAGTTTCGAAGTGGTGTTGCTGAAAAATGGTGCGAACGGAGGGACTCGAACCCTCACAGCTTTCACCGCTGGAACCTAAATCCAGTGCGTCTACCAGTTCCGCCACGTTCGCCTAATTGTCAATTCGTGGTGCGCCCGGAGCGACTCGAACGCCCGACCCTCAGGTTCGAAGCCTGATGCTCTATCCAGCTGAGCTACGGGCGCACACTCGAATCTTTGATTCTACATCGCCAGCCCGGTTCGATCTAGACAAGATTCACGCTGGATAGAGCGACGAATGTCAAGGGCTCTATCCAGCTGAGTCCCACCTATCGGACGCTCCACTGGAGCGCCCTCCCTCTCGCTCGCCGTGCCAGCTCGCTCTCGGAGGCGGGTCCCTGGGCGCACACTCGAATCTTTGATTCTACCTCGCCTGGAGCATTCGTTCGAGACAAGATTCAGGCTAGGCCCCAAGCGCCATGCACCAGGCATCCTCGACCGCGTGAGTTCGCAGGGCCTCGAGTTCGATCTCGGACAAGCCCAGGCCCTTGGCTTGCTGCCACTCCCAAGGAATATCACAGGGAATCACCCCTGGATCGTCCGTGCCAAGAGCACAGCGAACCCCTGCCCGCAGGAGGCTGGGCAGCGGATGTGGGCCGAGGTCGGGCACCAAGGCTCGATTGGATGAAATGCAGCTGTCCAGCGCAATGTGCCTTTCTGCCAGCAGTTCAAGAATGGCTGGGTCCTTGGCGGCCCGAACGCCATGCACGATGCGCTCCACTCCAGCCTCCAGAATGGCTTCCCGCACATTGGAACCTGGACCGTTCTCACCCGCATGGGCGGCGAGGCGGAGTCCTGCTTGCCGGGCTCTGTCGAAGACCGGTGCCCACTCCCGGAAGGGAACGCGCTCCAGGCCGCCGGTGGAGAATCCGACCACCCAGGAGGGCTTTTCGGGGAGCACCAGATCCAGGACTTCCTTGCCGTGCTTGATGCCGAAGTGGTTGACGGCATCGATGATCACCGCAATGTAGACACCCTGCTCGCGCGCTTCCTGGATGCCCTCGTCCATGCCGCGCCAGAGTTCGTCCAGGCTTAGGAACGCCCCCTGCTTCACCAGGAAATGGGGCGAAACCCACAGATCGATGCCCCGTGTCCCTTCTCCCGGCGGGGCTAAGCGCGAGACGCAAGCCCGGATGGTCTCCTTCGCGACCTCGGCACTGCGAATGAACCCGCACACAAAGAAGAAAGCCTCAATGAATCCTTCGAAGTTGATGACCTCCCGCCGCCAGAGGGCTTCCAAGGTGGCTGGTACCTGCTTCCCGGCCTTGGCCGCCTGCAAGCGAATCCAGGCTGGATCAAGGCTGCCTTCCAGATGGGCATGGCGATCAATACGGGGTGGCAGCTTGGTGGGCATGGGTACCTCGACCTGGACCAAGCATCATGGTCCGACACAGTGGCGTCAGACCATGAGCCTATTCGTCATAGTCGTCCATGTTGAGGTCACCTGGGTCCACCCCCTCAGCGCGGGCTCCCGTGATCCCAAGGCTCTCTTCTAGACCTTCATCAGGCATCGCTTCGGTCTCGGCGTCGGGGGTGAAATCGTCATCGATCTGAAGGACCGCCTTGTCCTTCTTGGGCGCCTTGCCTTTGGCGGGAGCTTCCTTCTGATTGGCCCCGCACTTTGGACACATGGACTCTGGTTTGGTGAAGTCGTAGAACTTCGTGCCGCACGAAAAACAAGTCCATTTCTTTCCCATATTCGCCATGGTCGCCTCAATCCCCACAAAGGACCATGAATTACCATGTTTTCAGGCAGATGTCACGCGCCTGGGAATCAATTGTGCGGGCTCCAGGGGGCCTGACCCAGTTTAGTAACGTCCCCATCGCAGAGTTGCTGGAGCACCGTCTGGTAAAAAATATGGTAATGATTCTCGACGTCGGCTGTGTACCTTTCCACGAAAGAAGCCAGGCTCCGGTCCAGTTCGTCGCGGAGGGCAGCGTAAAGATTGCCCTTCTGCCTTCCCTGGGTCACTTTGTTCGGGAAGTAGAGTTCTATGTCGCCGACGAGGACCCGCGCACTGCGTTCGGCGTTAGCTCGTATCTTGGAATCCAGAAGGGGTAACGCCGGTTCTGGAATCGGCTCCGGGATGCGCTGGGTAGGCATGGAGGGGTGGGCTTCGACTGGAGCCGACGTTTTTTCGTCTTCCTTCGACCCGGCCAGGAATGAAAGCGTGGCCTCGGCGGTATGAGCCAGAGCCCTGACGTGATTGGGATGATCGATCACCTGCCGGAGACCACTATCCACCAGCAACAAGGCCACCGTCTTGCGGCGCAGCCGCAAGGGGAGGATGCACACGTCCGCTGCTTCGAAACCGCTCAGGATGGTCAGCAGGGCTAGGTAGGCCGGTCCTGGCATGGCGATGAACGGGACCCGGCACTGGATCACTTCCTCCAACTCGGGCGGTGGCACCACTGGAGCCCCCGGCTTGGGCATATCCGATTCAAAGCCCCGGGTGGCGTAGAGACTGGCGATGCCTTGCTTGATCACGAACAGAGCGCTGCGTTCCACGAAGGGTTGCAAGCCCTCCAACAATCGCTTCAGGACTTCGCCCTGGCTTGAGGAGGATTCAAGGAGGTTCAGGGCCGCGCCGAGGTCATTTTCCGTATCAGAAACGACATCCGGAAAAGGGTCCTCGGGTGGTCGCGGGGGCTCGAGGAGTTCCTGGATTTTCTGGAGCAGCGCAGCATCGGGAGTCAAGCGCCCCATGCCTTCCTCCCAGGTCAACATGACCTGTTCCAGAATGGCCTGGTGCCTGTCGTTGACCCATTTATGGATCATCTGCTTGAGGGGTTCTCTCAGGTTTTCGTCCATGGGATTATCCAAAAGTGGGGAGCCATTTGAGAGTACCCCAAAATGATCTCCGGAAGGCGGTCAGCTGGCATTTCTTTACCTGTGGCGATAGGATGCAAACAGATATAGGGAGCCCCGGGAATGGCCGATCTTTCGATCCAGGTCCGCGACATGGATGGCATCGCAGTGATGCAGCCCGAGGGATTCATCAACGCCCACACCGTTCGACAGTTCGAAAGCGCCCTTGAGGACCTCGTCCAATCCGGCCGGTTCACCATCCTCATGGACTGTCAGGGCTTGAGCTACATCAGTTCAGCGGGACTCGGCGCCATCATGGGCCTGATCGAGCCCATCCGGGAGAATGGGGGCGATATCCTGCTCTGCAACTTGCAGCGCAATGTCTACTCGATTTTCGATACCCTTGGATTCACTCAGCTTTACCGGGTCTTCGGCAGCCGCGAGGAAGCCCTCCAGGCCCTGGCGGGGAAGGCCTAAGTGAAGGCTCCCGTCGCACCCGAGACCTTCCAGCTGACCATCCCGAGCCAGACCCGTTACTTGAACCTGGTCACGGGCTTGGCCAAGCGGGCCTCGGTGGTGGCCGGGATGGATGATGCCACCGCCTCCAAAGTCTCCATCGCCGTGGACGAAGCTGTCACCAACGTGATCCTGCACGCCTACCATGGCGACTCGGAACACTGGGTGGAGATCGAACTATGCTTCGTGACCAAGGCGCTTGAGATCCACATCTGGCATACCGTCGATGGCCTCGCCGAAAACGAGATCGTGCTGCCTGACCCGAGCGAATACGTCAAGCATCCCCGCAAGGGTGGCCTGGGGCTCCTGCTGATGAGCCGCTTCATGGACGAGGTGCATTTCGCCGAAGCCAACGGCCGTAGCGAGTGCTGCATGATCAAGCACGTGCGTTGAACGACCGCTGGATCCCATGCCTGAGCCCATTCCCGTTGCACCCTTCGATCGCTTGCGGGAACTCTCGCTGAGGATTCCCGAGGGCGCCCAGGAACTGCTGCCCATCGTCGACTTCCTGGAGACTTTCCCCACGCAGGTAACTGAAGAATCCCTGATCCACTTGGTGGGCGTCACGGCCCTGGGCATCGCCAAGGCCTCCCAGGGCGGTCTCTGGGACGGCTCCCGGTGGCTCTTCCTGCGCGGCAACGCCGCACCCTTCCCCACCCATCCCGGATCTGGCTGGATCAACCTGCCCTGGAAGTACGGAGACCAGACCTATGGGTACTTGGTAATCCGCACCTTGGAAACACCTGTCGCCCTGTCCCTACTGCTCGCAATCTCGGGGCCACTGCTGGCCTGGCGGCGTCTGGAGGCTGTGCGGAGCGACCAGAACCGGGCGTTGGCCTTGCAATTGTCCCGCCTGAACACCCTCTTCGAATTGACCCGGAATCTGGGTGAAACCGAGCGCAAGGAAGCCATCGTCGCCCTGGCTTGCCGAAAGATCATGGCTGAATTCCTCATCCACCGGCTCCTGGTGGTGGATACCCACGGTGAGGTGATGTTCAGCCACGGGCTGGGTACTCTGCCCGCCATCCTGGAAGGCGAGGCTCTGCATGACATCGCCACGGCTCATGGCTTGCTCCATGCTCTGGAATTGCGGGATCAGGACCATGGTCACGGCTTCGTCTACGCCTGTGAACCGGCCGTCGGAAGCCTGAGTGAAGACGACGATTTGTTCGTCCGGACCCTCATGAATATGACCGCCGCCAGGATCTCAGGCATCGAACTCCGCGAGGCCAAAGCGCAATCTCAGAGAACCGAGAAGGACCTGGAACTGGCCCGGAACATCCAGCGCAGGATCCTCCCGAAGCGCCTCCCCGAGCCAGCGGGATGGCAATGCACGGCGGCCAATTTGCCTTATGAAATGGTCGGCGGGGATCTTTACGATCTCTGGATGGCTGCGGACACTGAGGGCGTTTCACGGCTGCACCTGGCCGTGGCAGATATCTCCGGCAAGGGACTGCCAGCCTCGCTGATGATGACCCAGCTCTCGGCTTTCCTGCGCGCCATGGCGGATCGCAGAGTGGATGACTGGGGCAAGTTGTCGCATCGGCTCAATGCTCGCATGAACGAAGTGAGGGATCGGAACCGCTATGCCACCCTCTTCATGGGCAGCATCAACCCTGAGGATGGCTGCATGCGCTATGCAAATGCAGGGCACAATCCTCCGCTTTTGGTTCCGGCCGATGGCAGTCCTGTTATCCGCTTGGAGCCCACGGGTCCCATGGTAGGCCTGCTTCCCGGGGCCACCTTCCAGGAAGGCCGGGCGCGGCTGATGCCCGGCGATGTCCTGATCCTCTATACGGACGGTGTCATTGATGCGGAAGATATCCAAGGTAAGGAACTCGGGGAGCAACCCCTGATCGAAACGGTCCGCGCCTGCGGGAGATCGTCCTCCGCCGAGGAGATTTTCGAGAAGCTCTTGGTGAGAACCCTGCAGCATATGGAAGGCGGAGGCTTCAAGGACGATGTCACCCTGGTGGTAATCAAGCGGATGGAGGAGGTCACGGCCCATCAGTCCGAAGTATCCTATGTACGGAGGCTTCTTCCATGAACGGCGTCAAATCCTTCATTCTCATCGTGGCCATGACCGGGGTGCTCGTCATTCTGGGGAGCTACTTGTATGGCAACACAGGCGTCGTGATCGCCCTGGCCATCGCCCTGGTGCTGAACGGTGTCAGCTACTTCTTCTCGGATTCCATCGTCCTGGCCAGCTATCGCGCCCAGATCATCACCGCCGCCGATGCCCCGGAACTCTATGCCATCGTCGCCAACCTCGCCCAGCGCGCGGGGCTGCCCATGCCGCGCGTGGCCATCATCCCCGACGAGACCCCCAATGCCTTCGCCACCGGCAGGGATCCTGAACATGCCGTGGTGGCGGTGACCGCAGGGATCATGCGCACCCTTTCCCGCCAGGAATTGGAAGGCGTGATCGCCCACGAATTGGGGCACGTCAAGAACCGGGACATTCTCATCAGCAGTCTGGCCGCCGTTCTGGCCCAGGCCATCATGTTCATCTCCCATCTGGCCCTCTGGGTGACCCCCAGGGATTCGGAAGGCAGATCCAATCCCCTTGCTGGCATCGCCGTCTACATCCTCGGACCCATCGCGGCCATGCTCCTCCAGATGTCCATCAGCCGCTCCCGGGAATACATGGCCGACGATTACTCCGCCCATTTGACCGGGCGTCCCGACATGCTGGCCTCCGCCCTGACTCGCATCTCCGGCTACAACAAGGAAGTCCCCATGCGGAACGCTGAACCCTCCACCGCGCACCTGATGATCATCAACCCACTCCGGGGAGGGGGCATCTTCAGCCTCTTCAGCACGCATCCCCCCATCGCCAAGCGCATCGAACGTCTGAACAGCATGGCCATCGAAGCGAGGTAGCTTGAGGCCCTACCCGACCCGCCGCAATTCGGATTACGTCCAGCTGGGGAGTCACCGGTTAAGCATTCTCACCCGAATAGGTAAGTTCAAGATCCTGAGAGCCAGACGCTAAAAGGAAGCTGCGGAACCGCAACCTGGTTCAGACGTTGAACAGGAAGATCACCACATCGCTGTCCTTCATGACGTAGTTCTTCCCTTCCATCCGCATCTTGCCGGTCTCCTTCGCCTTGTGCTCGCCGTGGCAGGCGACGTAGTCTTCGAAAGGGATCACCTGGGCCCGGATGAAGCCTCGTTCGAAATCGGAATGGATGACCCCCGCTGCTTGGGGAGCCGTCGCTCCGATGGGAATGGTCCAGGCCCGGACCTCCTTGGGACCGGCGGTGAAGTAAGTCTGCAGGTTGAGCAGCTTGAAGGCGGCTGGGATGAAGCGGTTGAGCCCGGGTTCCGAGAGGCCGGCTTCTTCCAGGAACATGGACTGATCTTCCGTAGCCAGCTGGACGATATCGGCCTCCAGCTTCGCGCAGATGGGGATGACACCCCAACCGCGCTCCTTGGCCAGCTTCTCCAGAGCCGCATAGTGAGCGTTGGCGGAAGGATTGGGGATATCCTTCTCGTCGATATTGCCCACCAGCAAAACCGGCATGAGCGTCAACAGGCAGTAACTCTTGATGGCATGCAATTCCTCGGGGTTGAGGCCCGCCGTGGCTGCCCAGCAACCCTCGTTCAGAGCAGCGTTCACCTTCCCCAAAACGGTCACAAGATACTGGGATTCCTTATTGCCGCCCTTGGCCGTTTTCTGGTGCTTGTCCAGGGACTTCTCAACGATCTCCAGGTCCTTGATGATCAACTCCATGTCCACGATCTCCACATCGCGGCGTGCGTTCAGATCCCCTTCGACATGGGGCATGTCCGGGTTCTCGAAACAACGGACCACCTGCACGAGCGCATCCATTTCCCGGATGTCCTGGAGGAAAGAGTTCCCCAGTCCTTCGCCCTTGCTGGATCCGCGCACCAGGCCAGGAATGTCCATGAACTCCTGGGTGGCGTGCATGATCCGGGCAGGGTTCACGATCTCCGCCAGCTTGCCCAGCCTGGCGTCCGGCACATCCACCACACCGGTTGTGGCGCTCGTGGTACAGAAGAGGAAGTTGCCCGAAGCGGCCTCCCCCTTGGTCATCGCATTGAAGAGCACCGACTTACCAACACCGGGTAAGCCCACAAGGCCACACTTGACCGCCATTGCATCCTCCGAACCAATGTTCCAGTGTCCCAGAGGCACACGGAAGGTCAAGGACGGGTCAGGGCTCGGTGATTACCGAGACGGTATAGCGGAAGCAACGCCGCCCGCCTGGCGGAATGATCAGGACCCCCGGCTTCGCAGAAAATTCTCCATCGAAATTCTTCGGGCTGGGCAGGCCCCGCCAGGGTTCTATGCAGATGAACTCCGCCCCAGGCTTGGTCCAGATGCCGAGTTGTTCGAACCCTTCCCAATGGAATTCCAGCACTGGGGTGCCGGGAGCATCGAAGCGGAGCTTCTTACTCCTGAGCTGGTCGAAGATCAGCACATCGTCCTTGAACAGTTCGTCCCGAAGCCTCAGGGTGCGGTCCTCCACCGGCGTGGGATAGCGGTCGGGTTCCAGTAAACCATCCACCTGTCGGCGAATCGGCGCGACTTCAGGCACCTCGAACTGGATCCGGTGGCCTTCTCTCGGAGCACCTGGGAGCAGGGGCCAACGGAAGGCTGGATGAGCACCCAGGCTGGCAGGCAGGGGTTCCTTGCCGGGATTGATGAGTTCGTAGACCACCCGGAGGGTCGGACCTGCCACCGCGAGGTTGATCCGCAGCTCGAAAGGAAACGGATACATCGCCCGGGTTGTCTCATCGTCCTTGAGCACCAGGGTGCAGTCTTCCCGGGTGAGTCGGACCATCGTGAAAGGGAGTCCCCGGGCGAACCCGTGGGGAGACATGGGATAGTCTTGCCCCTGGTGGCGCAAGATATCGCCTTGCAAGCGCCCGACGATGGGGAAGAGATGGGGCGAGTGCCGCGGCCAAACAGCGGGATCCCCGTCCCAGAGCAGGTCGATGCCACTGAGGGTCTGGAGCCTGCTGAGCTCGGCCCCTTGAGCCTTTATGTGGGCCCGCAGGAACAGGTTCTGAATGACGCAGGAATCCATGTTCGCTCCGGCAAATGCTCAAGCCATGGTAGCCCGACCTGGACCCATCAGGGTCGCTCGTTGAGGACCTTGTCGATGATCCCGTATTCCATCGCCTCCTCGGCACTCATGAAAAAGTCTCGATCCATATCTTTCACGATCTTCTTGAGGGGCTGGCCGGTGTGCTTGGCCAGGGCGGCAGCGAGGTTGTCCTTCAGCCGCTGGATTTCCTTGAAGGTGATCTCGATATCGGAAGCTTGACCCTGGGCGCCTCCAGAGGGCTGATGGATCATGATGCGCGCGCTGGGCAGGGCGAACCGCTTGCCCTTGGTGCCCGCGGCGAGCAGATGGGCGCCCATGCTGGCCGCTTGGCCGATGCAGTAGGTGACGATATCGTTCTTCACGAACTGCATGGTGTCGTAGATGGCAAGACCAGCGGTGATGCTTCCGCCAGGGCTGTTGATGTAGATCTGGATGTCCTTATCAGGGTCCTCGCTTTCCAGGAACAGCATCTGGGCCACGATGGCATTGGCGACGCTGTCGTCAATGGCGGTGCCCATGAAGATGATGTTGTCCTTCAAGAGGCGGGAATAGATGTCATAGCTGCGCTCGCCGCGGGGGGTTTCCTCGATGACGATGGGAGGATAGTAGGCACGTTCAAGCATGGGACTCCTCAGTCGGTATCCAGGATAGCGGGAATCACCCACTCCTCGCTTCTCGGTGCAGCATCTCCAGCCACAAATCCCAGGCCTTGCGGTCGAACCGGATCTGCTTCGCTGGCCTCAAACTGGCACGCAACTCGCCGAAGCTGCGCGCCGCTTGGGCCACCAGGGTATCGGGCATCCGGGCGACGGCCTCGGCACAGGCCTGCACACCCTGGGGGGTCTGGCAGACCAGCAAAGCTTGATGTCCTGCCTCCAGACAAAGGCGCACGCGATCCTCCCAGCTCCAGTCCGAACACCCGCCCATCTCGAGGTCGTCCGGGATCCATCGCCCCTGGATGCCCCAGGGATTCGAGGCCACGGTACCCCGGTGCATGCTGGCCGGACGGCCATTGGTGCCGGGCAGTCGCAGGTGGGCGACCATCACGAGCCGGTCCCGATGAGCCAGGGCTCGAAAGGGGAGCAGATTTTTCGCGATTTGCTCCATGTCCCGCAGTTCAGGAAGGGTCTTGTGGCTGTCCACACGCGTGCCCCCCAGTCCCGGGAAGTGTTTGAGACAGCCCCGGACGCCCGTGGCTTCCAGCCCTGCAAGGAAGGCTCCTGCAGCCAGGGCGGTGTCCGCGGGCCGCTCGCTGGCGGTGCGATCACCGATACCCGTGCCCGTGAACCCGTCGTGGAGATCAGCTACGGGTGCGAAGTCCACGCTGAAACCGAGTAGTTTCAAACCGCGTCCCCACAGCCGCCCCCAACGCTCGCATCCCGCGGCGCCCCCCTGCGTCCAAATGGCATGGAAACTAGGGGTCTCCCCCACCCAGCCTTTGAGTCGGGACACTGTCCCACCCTCCTGATCCAGGGCGATGGGCAAAAGACGTCCGCGACCCCACCGATGCTGGAGGTCCCTGATCAGGGCGTGGCAGCGATCAGGACCGATAAGCGGATCCGGATCCAGATTGCGGGCGAAGAACACCAGCCCGCCAGGCGTGAAGCCCGGATTCACCTGAGTGCCGTCCTTGCCCTCGAAACCGATCCAGAGGAGTTCATGACCCTCAGGGTTCACCATATCGCTGTTCCCTTTATGAACGACCAAGCGCCTTCCG
>JANYIU010000059.1 GCA_025361955.1 Holophagaceae bacterium | reverse complement strand
TCACCAAGCCGCAGCGCGAGATCCTCGCGCTCCTCAAAATCGAGCCGCCCACGTCGGCCTAGCTACAAAAGGCCCGGGATTTCAGGGTCCACGGGATCTCCCCTGAAAAAGCCCGTCTCGCGGGGAAGCGGGGGGCCGTTGTGCTAACGGAGTTGCTGGCGTCCCTGGGGGAGGGGGCAGTCCGGATCGTGGCTCATAGCGCAGCCTTTGAGCGCGGGTTCCTGGAAACCTGGGCGGAGCAGGCCGGGCTGGACCTCCCTGAGATTGAGTGGGTCTGCACCATGGTGGAGGCCAGGACGCTCTGTCCAGATGCTGCCGTCTCGAAGAGCCTCGGGAATCTGGCGGCGCGTTTCGGTTGGCGGACAGGACCTCTCCACCGGGCTCAGGAGGATGCTGCAGTCACTTTGCGGTTGCATCGTTTCCTGGAAGCTTGGCGGGAGATCCAGAACAACTTGGCAGGGCGGGGGAGAGTGGTCTATCTGGCCGGACCCGTCCGGGGCGATGGCCATCCCCGGACGATCCAGTACAACCAGGAGCGCATGTTCGCCATGGCCCAGTGGGTCCAGGGCGTGCTCCCCCACGCGGCCCTGGTGGTACCTCATGGCAACTTCGCCTTCCTGGACGAGTCAGGGTCAAAGGGATTGGGCGTCCGGGAACGCATCCTCGAGGCCTGCAGCCAATTGGTGACCCGCTGTGATGCCCTGGTCCTATGTGGGGATGCCATCTCTCCCGGCATGGCCCATGAGCGGCAGGTGGCCGAAACCAACGATATTCCGGTGTTCACCTCTTCTGGCTGGGATCTGCCGGCGTGGCATGCGGTTCCGATGCATGCGGTGGCCTGAGCTCAATAGGTAGCCCCATTCGAGTTGAATGCGGAAACACAAGCGGTTCTGTCTTGGTTTTGGGATAAACGATCGCGAGCGATGAACCGCTACGGCGGTCATCGACAGGTTTCTACCTGGGAGTCTCAACCTGTGGATTGTGTTCTTTGCAATAGAACGGTGGCATCGAAGCGGGGGCAATCCGTGACGGTGATCCCCTTGAGCACCGTGAGGTCCGCCAAGCTCCCTCGAAGTTCTGGGCACGTCTTCAGGGATAGTTCGTCCACCACCCAACCATTGGGCAGGCGGGGGAGGGAGTGGTGATCCAGTTCGATCCTGCTGGCGCAAATGGCTGCGGGAAGGTGCGCCCAGCTGCCGAAGATGCCACAGAAGCGCAGGCCTTTGCTGGACCGCTGGGGTCCTCCCAGGTCGGAGGCCCAGGCGCGTTCGAGGCTTGGCCTCAGGGGCTCGCCAAGAATCGACCAGGGATGGATCCCCCAATAGACCTGCAGGGACTCCACCACTGGCCAAAAACGGCACGGATCGGCGTTCAGGAACTGGGCAGCCCGGCGCACCCGTTCCCGGTGGCCCTGAGGAGTGAGGGGCGGGACGGCCAAGGCCAGACGCAAGGCCCGCTCCGCAGAAAGGCCGAACCCACGCAGAGAGCTGATCTGTTCCTCCGGGGCGAGGCCCGCAAGATCCAGCGTCTGCAGGACGGGCCAGAGGGGCGTCGCCCAGAAGGGGAGGTCAGCGCGGACATGGGAAATTGATGGATTGGTCACGAAACCAGGATCACTCCTGTCACGCGACAGGATATGTCGAGGTCGGGAAACGATCGTGGTCGGCATGAGCAACCACCTTTACCAGGCCTTTCAATGCCTGTCTCTCATGGGACTGGGCCCATCGGCTTGCCTGGCAGAGATGGAATCGAACGGCGTCCCCACCCAAGAGGTTCTTGAGGCTGCCCTTGCCCGCCCTCCCCAGGGAGCACTGACGCTGGGTTTGGCCAAGGCTCGCTGTGGAGCCACTTTTGCCCAAGGTCGGCCGGAATTGTTCCAGATGCTGGGCGGGATTCTGGGGCGGAGCGGCATTCACCCGCTATCGATGCTGAACTGGGAAGGATGGGAACCGGACTTGGCCCTGGAACTCCTTCAAGAACATTGGCAGGGTCAGGGCAGGGTGCCGTTGCCCCTGATTGGCATCGGCCATGTGGCCTGCGCTGAACTGCGGGCCCTACCCCATGGACTGCACCTTCAGCGACTCCGTCTCGCTTCCTGTCCTGATCTCCGGTATCTTCCGGAAGGATTGCAGATTCAGGAAAGCATGGAACTCCAGGGCCTCGGGCTTCGATGCCTACCTGCCTCGCTGCGCTGTGGAGGCAACCTTGCCCTCGTTGATCTCCCTTCCCTGGAGAGTTGGGGAAGCGGTATCCGGATCGGAGGCGACCTCATCCTCAGCCGGGTTCCACGAATGGCGAAACTGCCAGACGATCTTATCGTTGGAGGGGAACGCCGGATGTCTGATGGATGGGCTCAGTCCAGATCCATCGGGACGTGGTTTACAGACTTGCCGCGAAGGTGGGGTGCCCGTTGCTGGAACCAGGGGTGGGGAGCCGTGTGATGAGTCAGCGGTTTGCCGCAGCCCTGCTGCCGACCGGGCATTCTGGATACGGGCGTCAACGACGCTATTGCTTGAACAGGAGTGAGCAACCCGTCAGGCGCGCTGGGAGCGTCGGCAATCGAGTTTCGCAGGTATTTTTTGCCATGACTCATAGGCTGCATTTCGATAACAGCCAGGTGGGGCTGCAGCGTAAACGTACAGGTAATCTCTGATGTCTATTGAGTGAAGACGAGTTTTTGCTTTATAGCCAACAGCAACAACAAGCGCACCAGGGAACAGTTTGAGCTGGGCCGACAGAAAATGGTTCCCACAGGCTCGAGTACAGGATATTGGAATTGATCCACATTCCCTTGTGGCTGAACAGAGCACTGATTCTGTTAGCCAAACCTTGCGCATTTTGTCCTCGAAGGACAGAGTTGGCCAGCACAATTCCAAAATTTTGCGGACATTGACATAGAATGGATCCTCGCCAGAGTCATAGCCCCTATATGCATACGAATAAGCACTGGGCAGCCCTTCGTGCGTTTCGTCTGGTTTCGGATCGCCTGGTTCGGCGAATACGAGTACCAATTCTACTTCGTTGAGTTCTCCCGTTGCGCCTGCGAATCCACGCGGCACATGGCCAGCTTTAGGATCCCACCGCATGGTCGTGCATGATGCTTTGAGCTCAGAACAGGGAGCGTAGGCGGGTTCAAGTATCTTTGCAATCGCTGGGTGAATATCCATTTGAGCTCCTAATGGATGGAACCGAAGGTGTCCATGGAAACTCGCCGGAAAGGGTCGAAGAACCCGAACGAATAGAAGAGCAAGACATCAATGGGGGCAGCGTTCAGGCTAGATGAGTGGGTAAGCTGCACTTGATTCAATCCTGCACAACAGTCCAGTGTTCTTCGATGCTCCACCAAGGCAATGGGGCTGGGTGGGCAATGCGAAGGGATTGCAGGAGTTGCCCGTATTCATCCTTTTCCAGTCGAGTCCAGCGCGCCTGACGCCAGTGTGCGCGGAGTCCATGGGGATAG
>JANYIU010000043.1 GCA_025361955.1 Holophagaceae bacterium | reverse complement strand
GCGCTCGTCCATGGTCCCTTGGACGAAGCGCAGGCCCAAAGGCGTGAGCAGGACCTTGCGCTTAGGTGTATCCACGAGTTCCAGCATCTCCAGGCCCTTCACGATGGTCAGCACTTTTCCGAAGGGCACGTGCGTGCTGGTTACCACCTGGAAGAGGTCGCAGGCGCCACCTTGCGTCTCAAGGAATTCCAGGAGCCCTAACATGTCAGCGTTCTGGATGTAAGGGAGGGGTTCGATGAGTTCGCTTGCGCCCGCGGGTTCCACGATGGTGATGGCGATGTCCGGCAACTCGGCGGAGGTGATGATGTCGTGGAGTTGGTCAACCAGGTGCAGGAATTCTGGCGATCGCATGTCCCTGGGGCGCGGCAGGGTATTCTCCACGATGGTTCGGATGCGGCCAGGATTGGCGGAGAGCACCACGATCCGGTTGGCCATGTAGGCCACTTCCTTGATGTCGTGGCTGACCATGAGGATCGAGGAAGGGTTGCTATCGGGATCATCCCAAATATCCAGGACCTCGGCCCGGAGACCCTCTGCCGTAAGGGCGTCCACTTGACTGAAGGGCTCATCCATGAACAGGATCTCAGGATTGACGGAGAGCGCCCGGGCCATGCCCACGCGCTGCTTCATCCCGCCCGAGAGTTCGCGGGGATAAGCCTCCTCGAAGCCTTCCAGGCCCACCATGCGGATGGCGCGGTTGGTCTTGTCCTTAATCTCGGCCATGTTAAGCCCCTTGGCGTGGAGGACCATCTCCACGTTCCCTTCCACGGTCTTCCAAGGATAGAGCGCGAAGCCCTGGAAGACGATCGCGACATGGGTATTCAGGCCCTCCTGATTCTCCCCCCGGTAACGCACCTGTCCGTTCGTGGGCTGGATGAGTCCCGCGAAAATCCGAAGGATGGTGGACTTGCCGCAGCCCGAGGGGCCGATGAGGGCGACGACCTCGTTGGGGCGGATGTCCAGATTGATGTCTTCCAGCACGCGTAGGGACTTGCTCCCTTCCCGGTCGAAGGTCTTCTGCACGCCGCGCAGCTCAAGGATCGGCGCCTCCATGGTGGCATTTTCGTTCATGGGTCACCTCTCACTTGGTCATGGAATAGCGGGTCTGGGCCAGGCGATAGCAGGGCTTCCACACCAGGCGGTTGAAGAGCACGACGATGGCGGACATAAGCAACACGCTGGCCGCGAGCAGGGTCAGGTTATTGTGATAGGCTGCGGAGCTCACGGTGGAGCCCAGGCCAAAGGTGCTGAGGGTGACGCCCTTCAAGTCGTAGTATTCGGCGACGATGCTGGCGTTCCAGGCTCCCCCGGCAGCCGTCACCCAACCAGTGACAAGGAAAGGGAAGGTCGCGGGCACGTAGAGGTCCGTGAATCGCTGCCATCGGGTGAGCTTGAAACTGGCCGCGGTTTCGCGAAGATCGCCTGGGATGGCCATGGCGCCTGCGATGACGTTGAAGAGGATGTACCACTGGGTACCCAGAAGCATCAGGGCGACGCAGCCATAGTTGAGACCAATGCCAAGGTGCGCCAGCAGCGCGATCACAACGGGAAAGAGCATGGGAGCCGGGAACGAAGCCGCCACCTGAACCACCGGCTGCAGGGCCTTTGAAAGCCTGGGCGAGAGGCCGATGGCCAAGCCCGCAGGCAGAGCCCAAAGGGTGCCGAGCGCCGTGGATACGACTACCCGGGTGAGGGTGAGGCCACCCGCCAAGGCCAGGTACCCCCATTCGGTTCCCGGCACGTGCGCCAGGAACTGGACCAGCCTGATGGTTCCCCACAGCACCATCAGTATCAGCAGAGCCAAGGCGCCGTTGCCGAGCCAAGGGAAGGCGGCCTTCATCTGTGGCAGGACGATCTTCGGCTTGGCGGCCGGTGGCTCGGCCTTAGTGATGTTTCGCTTGCGCATCGCCCGGCGATGCTCCACCCAGCGGATCAGCCTGGAGCGGCGCAGGAGCCGCAACAGCCAACTGTGAGGCGTATCCGCCTGGGCCGTCTCCTCGATCCGGAAGCGCTGGGCCCAGACCACCACGGGGCGCCAGAGCACCTGATCCAGGAACATGATCATCGCGATCATGGCCACGATGGCGTAGATCATGGCCAGCTTGTCCCCATTCTCCACGGCTACGCTCATGTAGGAGCCCAGACCAGGCAGGCGAAAGTCCTTGTCACCGAGCTTGAAGGCCTCGGTGATCATCAGGAAGAACCACCCTCCCGCCATGCTCATCATGCTGTTCCAAACCAGCCCCGTGGTGCCGAAGGGCAGCTCCACCCACTTGAAACGCTCCCACCAATTGAAGCCATAAACAGTGGCTGCCTCTTGTAGTTCATCAGGCACGGACTTCAGGGAGTGGTACAGGCTGAAGGTCATGTTCCAGGCCTGGCCCGTGAAGATCATGATCACAGCAGCCAATTCCAGCCCCAGGTTGCTGCGGGGGAAGACCGCCACGAGGGCCAGCACCAAACCCGGCATGAATCCCAGCACGGGAATGCTCTGGAGAATGTCCAGGAGCGGAATCAGCAGCTTCTCGGCCCGGCGGTCCTTGGCTGCCCAGAAGGCGTAGACGAAGGTGAATATCAGGGAGATCCCATAGGCGGCCAGGCCCCGCATCATGGAAAAGAAGGTGTACTTGGGTAGGGCCCAGGGCGAAAGACTGATCTCCACCACCGGACGATGGACGCCTGTCCACTCATGACCCAGCTGGACGAGCCCATAGAGCAGGGTGCAGCCCATGAGCACCACGAAGATGTCCACGATGCGGCGGCGGCGGAAGGGGTAGAACAGGGCGTTGGCATGGCCCCAGACGGTGTTGAATGCGTGGTGGAACATCGGAAATCCTGACAAGGGTGATCTGAAGGGGAAGCTGCCGTTCCTCCATTGTGGTACAGCAGCATGAAAACCGTAGGGTGTTGCGTGGCAGATTCGCCGCAGGAGTCCATATGTCGACCAGAAGTCCGCGGAGGGCGTCAGCGGTGGTCACCCCATTGGCCTCCAACGAACCCTGGGTCTGTCCCGCATCCGCAAGTCGAGACCAAATTCCTAATTTACGTGAAGCTCACTTGCAGGTCCCATAAATCCTCATTTTCGAGAGCCTCCTGATGCTGCGATGGGTTCTTCAACCGCCCCATGTGAATCACCGATCCCAGGCTTCCAGAATCCGGGCCACCGCCTCGGGCAGGTCGTTGGCCACCAGATCCGCCAGAGCCGGATCGCCATTCTTGCCATAGCCTGTGAGTACCAGCGCCACGCGGCAACCGGCCCTGCGTCCTGCTTCCAGATCGATCTCCTTATCGCCGATCATCCACGATCTGGTCAGGTCCAGGCCGTGTTCCGCTGCGGCCCGCAGCAGCATCCCGGGATTCGGTTTCCGGTCGGGGTGGTCGGGATGGGCGTACTCACCGATGCCTAGCTTGTGATGGGGCGCGGCGTAGACACCATCCAAATGGGCGTGTTCTTCCTTCAGCAGGCGGGCGATGTGGTCCATCACCTCCTGGAAATCCTCCCAGCCATACTTGCCGCGACCGATCCCCGCCTGATTGGTCACGACGATGACCGGGATACCCAAGGCATTCAATTTAGCGATGGCGCGAGCGGCTCCCTGGAACAGCGAAACTTCCCGGGGTTCGTGCAGATAACCGACCTCCTCGTTGAGGGTTCCGTCCCGGTCGATGAATACCGCCGCCTTCACAATTCCAATCCTTCTGGCGGCTCACGGGACCGATCCATGAACCAAGGATGCTGCTTGTAATCGGCGATGAGATTCTCCAGGACCACCTTCACGACGATCATCAGCGGGACGGCGAAAATGAGCCCAATCAACCCGAAGGCGAAACCGAAGCAGAGAATGCCGAGGAGCACTTCCAGAGGATGCAACCGACTGGCCCGCCCCACCCAGACCGGAGTGAAATACAGGGCCTCCGACTTCTGCACGATCGTGAAGACAAGGGCGATCACCAGCAGGTGTCCACCGTGCGCTCCGCCCAGCCCGGCCACGATCAGGGCAGGGAGAAGGGCTGTTAGATAGGGCGAATACGGGACGATATTAGACACCCCAGCAACCGGTCCCAGCAACCATGCGTAGGGTACCCCGACACTTTGAAAGGCGACACTCTGCAGCAGGGCCATCACTGCGGCCACCCCCAACTGTCCGCGGATGTACCCCCCCAAACGCTGATGGATGTTGCCCACCATGCCCAGGATGCGCCCACGGTATCGCGGAGGGACCAGGTCAGCTGCAGCTTCCATGAACTCCGCCCCTTCCACCAGGAGATAGTAGACGATGACCGGCACCAGCAGCAGGGTCATAACCTGAAGGAACCAGCCAAGCAGATCCAAGCCGGCTCCCCAGGCCCCCTTAAGCAGAGTCATGGGATCCAGTCCTTCCAGACCTTGTTGCAACCTGCTCTGGGCCCAGGGATGCACATCGAACCAGGGTTTCCAGCGGACTTCCAGGGCACTCTTCCAGGCGGGGATGGACAAAATTAGACGATCCACCTGATCCGTCAAACGTGGAATCCCCAACCGGATCAAGAGGCCGAGCGAACTCAGGACCCCAGTACCCACCAGGACCGTGGCCCAGCCCCGCTTCATGCGCCGGGAAAACAGATTCACCGCGGGTGCGAGCAGGTAGGCGATGACCATGGCCAGGAAGAAGGGAGCCAAAGCCTTCCTCAGCAACCAGAAAGCCGCAATCAAGCCCAGACCGACCAAAATCGGCAGGATGGGAACCCGAAAGCGGCTGCTGGAATCAGCTATCAAGATGACTCCGTGCGCTGCACCGTGGCGCGGAAGAAGTAGTGGGTGCCTGAAGCGAGGACCAGCACCGCGATCAGGTAGTGCATCCAAGGGACCAGGAAGGAGTACCACGGCCGCGGTCCAAGGGCGTTGAAAAGGAGGGTCAGCGAGATGATCACCAGCTGGAAACCGGTGGTGAGCTTGCCCAGGAAGGTGGGCCTGAACTTGTCTGGATCGAAATGGCCTGCGGACATGAGGGCGACCAGGGAGATGGCCACGTCCCTGGATATCGCCAGGATGGCCACCCAGGCGGGGATGCGGATCACCAAGTGTTCGATGGGCATGGCCAGAAGCACGAAGGCCGTCGTCATCAGGAGTTTGTCAGCCGCAGGGTCCAGCACCGCGCCTACGGCGGATTTCTGGTTGAACCGCCGGGCGATGTAGCCATCCAGCAGATCAGTGAGACCCGCCAGGGCGAAGATCACGCAGGCTTCGACATTGCGTCCGTACCAGACAGCGATAGCGAACACAGGAACCGCGAGGATCCTGAGCAGGGTGAGAATGTTAGGAAGAGTCAGATACATGGCGGCTAGGCGTGAGTCCAAGAGGAGGCTAGGCAATCGTTCCATCATAAAGCAACAGGCGACAGATCTTGTGATCTAAGTCCGATCTGAATGCCTTGCCTGAGGATCTGCGGATCGTAGACTGAATACGGAGTTGAGAATATGTCTCACAATCAACAAACCCACCTCAGCGATCTCGAACCCGGGCAAGAAGCCACGGTTCTGCAGGTGAAGGCTCAAGGTCCCATTCGCCGGAGACTGCTGGAAATGGGCTTCATCCGAGGCGCCCATCTCAAGGTGGAAAAACTGGCTCCCCTCGGGGATCCCATGGAACTGGTCATCAAGGGCTATCACTTGAGTCTGCGACGCGAAGAAGGCTCCTGCATTCTCGTTGCCAGACTCGAACCCACGGGGGTTTGATGATCAGGGTCGCCCTCGCCGGAAATCCCAATTCAGGGAAGACCACGCTATTCAATGGCCTCACCGGTGCGAGACAGCATGTGGGCAACTGGGCAGGCGTCACCGTGGAGCGTCGCAGCGGCTTCATCGAACTTGAGGGCGACACCCTTGAAGTGGTGGATCTCCCGGGCACCTACTCTCTTTCGGCCCAGAGTGAGGACGAACGCATCGCCGCACGGTTTCTTTCGGGCTCCGAAGTCGATCTGATCATCAATGTGCTCGATGCGTCCAATCTGGAGCGTAATCTTTACTTGACCACCCAGTTGCTGGAGCTTCACCGGCCCATCATCTTCGTGCTGAACATGATGGACGATGCGGAACGGCAGGGTGTGAGCATCGATCTGGAGGCACTCCAGTCGCTACTGGGCGGCCCCGTGATCCCGACCGTGGGTAACCGCCAGGAGGGCCTCAAACACCTCGAGAAATCCCTGCTGGAGGTGTCCAGGGGACTGGATCCTCGGATTCGAGCGATTCCCGTCAACTACGGCGACGATATCGAGAGCGAGCTGATCAAACTCGTGCGGGAAATCCACCGTGACGAGAAACTGTCAAACTCCGTGATCCCGCGCTGGCTGGCGCTGCAGTTGATCGACCGATCCACTGAGGCGGAGGCGCAGATTCTCGAAAGCCACGCCAAGTCCGCCATCGGCAACCAGGTCAAGTCCACCCTTGATTTCCTTGAAACTCACCTTGGGACGGACGGGGGTACGCTCCTGGCCGAACACCGCTACGGCTTCGCGCACGGCCTCGTGACTGAGGTCCTGAAGCGAAGCGCAGCGGTCAAAAGAAGCCTCACGGACAGGCTCGATGCCCTGTTGACCCACCGTTGGCTAGGAATCCCCATCTTCCTGGCCATCATGATCGCCGTCTACAGCATCACCTTCATCATTGGGAAGTACCCCCAGGACTGGATCGGGGCTGGGTTCGGCTGGCTCCAGCGTCAAGCCGGGGCTTTCCTGCCACCCGGAGAGCTGACCAGCCTCTTGGTGGACGGGATCATTCCGGGCGTCGGCGCGGTGGTGGTGTTCGTCCCGATCATCATGCTGCTCATGGGCTGCATCGCCTTCCTGGAGGACACGGGCTACATGGCGCGAGCGGCCTTCATCATGGACCGCCTGATGCACCTCATGGGCTTGCACGGCAAGAGTTTCATCCCTTTGATCATGGGCACGGGTTGCAACGTACCCGGCGTGCTGGCCACACGGACCATCGAGTCAAGGGAAGACCGTTTCATCACCATTCTTGTGTCGCCTCTCGTGAGTTGTTCCGCCCGCTTGCAGGTCTACATCCTCATCGCTGGCACCTTCTTCAAACCCCTGGCCGCGGCCTTTGCCATCCTCGGCATGCACTTTCTGGGTTTCGCCCTGGCCATGATCATGGGCAAGGTACTTCGGCTGACACTGTTTCGTGGGGCCAACAATCCGTTTGTCATGGAGCTGCCGCCCTACCGCATGCCGGTGCTCAAAGCGACCCTCATCCATATGTGGGAGAAGGGTTCAGTCTTTCTTAGTCGCGCGGGGACAGTGATCCTGGCGGGAGCCACCCTGGTCTGGTTCCTCTCCCACTATCCCGGGATCACCAACCGGGCCTGGACCGCAGAGCATCAATCCAACCGAGCCGCCTTGACTGCCATGGACCTTCCTTCCGCAGAAAAGGGCAATCGCATCGCTGCGCTCGATCTGGCCCACGAAAGCCGCATCATGAACACCAGCTTCGCGGCGCGCTTCGGCAGGC
>JANYIU010000038.1 GCA_025361955.1 Holophagaceae bacterium | reverse complement strand
TTTTCTTGAGTCGTCTTTTCTACGATCTCCTGCCCTTTCACGGCGATCACCCACGATTTCCGACCTCGGCCCGCTTGCTCTTTCTCGATTCCCTCAAAGCCCGCCGCCTCCCATCTATGGATCCATTTCCAGGCGGTCCTGTGATCGCAACTCAAAGCCATTCCGATGTTGCGAAAGGATTCTCCATCCGCACGACAGAGGACGAGCTTCGCTCGCAGAACCTTGCGGGCGGCCAGCGTCCGGCTCCGCGCCATCTCTTCCAGGCGCGTCCTTTGATTTTCCGTGAGTTCTCTTGGGGAACGAACGGCGGTTCCTCGACTTCACCCGTGGCGATATCCACAATTAACTTTGCGAGCTAGATTGGGTCTCTGGGGCATTGCGGATGCGTGGCCATGATCCAATGTCGCGTCTAGGATCCGGGTCTGCCACTGGATCCAATTTCAAACTGAGATACTATCGGGATTTTCAGATCCCGTCCGCGATCAATATGGCCGGAACGAACCCCAGGCCGTCGGCATCCCTCGGGGTCTTGATACCCCAAAGGGCGATGCGGGAGGCGAAGGGGCGCCAGAATCCTGGGCGGCTGGCCACAGCTTGGCGGGGCACGTGCAACATCAACTGAAGCGGCAGAGCTTCCAGCTCTTCGGCGGTGAGATCCTCTGCTTCTCCGGTTTCCCACAAGAAGCCGCAGCGAGCGTTGGGGCAGGCGGCCCAGAGTTGCAGGACCTCGCTGTGCTCGAAGCTGGAGAAGAGGACACGGTCGAGGACCTCCGAAGCCTCCACGGCCGCCAAGGCCTGCTGCCACCCTGGCTCCCCCTTGAGTTCGACATTGATGAGCTGAGCTGGAAGCTCCAGGGCATCGGAGAGACGCGGCACCTCTTCGCCATTCTTCAATTTAGGCAACTCAGGAGACTTCATCCGGCGCAATATACCGCCAGCCTTGGCCGTTCGCGCCAGATCATCGTCATGCAACACCATGCAAACGCCATCCATGGTCGGCTGCACATCCAGTTCAAAACCGTCCATGCCCGCGGCCAGGGCGGCGCGGAAGGCTTCCATGGAGTTCTCCAGATGATTCGCGGAAAGGCCGCGATGGCCTAGCAATAAAGGCATAAAGCACCCCCGGGGGGCATTCATTGTCGCAGGGAATCCTCGCTGCGCCGTTGCCCCAAATATCCAGAACAGTACAGGTTATTTTGCAACGGCCCCTTATGCCCCCATAAGCAATTAGGGTATTGACGCTGTCCAAGCCTTAGGAGAGTTTATTCATCATGGGTTACGCGGCTGACGAGATTTCTTCTGCCTTCGGCATCGGCGCTGAGCGGGGAACCCGCGCCCTGGTTACCACGTCCACCATTACCTGCACTATGGGCACTGCTACCGGTTCCCATTTGAGGGCGTGGGCGGCTTGATCTGATTCGATCCTTTCCGTTTCCGCCCCGCGACCCACTCGCGGGGCTTTTTGCATTCACGCCACCCCATTCCAAGCGAGGCCCCCATGAACCAGCAGCCCATCCGCGTGATGAAGTTCGGTGGCACCAGCGTTGGCGACGCGGTGCGAATTCGAGGGGTCGTGGAGCTGGTGGTGGCAGCCCTGGCTTCGGATCGGGTCTGTCTGGTGGCCTCTGCCATGGCGGGGGTCACCGATCTCCTCGTGAAGGCCGTGGACCCCGCCTCCCGCAGGGAAATCCCGGCCCTCCTGGAGCGCTTCCGCGAGGTGCATGAAACCGCAGTATCGGAGCTCCAGGCTGAACTGGGAGATCAGGCGCCCCCGCTTCGGGCGGAACTGGCGGAGCTGGTCACTGAATGCGATCGTCTGTTGCAGGGGGTGGCGCTCCTGGACGAGTGCTCGCCCTCGATCCTGGCCCAAGTCTCCAGTCTGGGTGAACGGGCCTCCTGCGCGATTCTCTTGGCTCTCCTCAAGGCCCGGGGTCTGGATCCCCAGTATCTCGATCCAAGGGAATTCATCATCGCCAACGGGGATCCCTGTCAGGCCCGGCCCCATTTGGACGAGATTCAGGCCAGGTTTCAGCCCCTGCGCTCGGATGGCCAGCGGCTCTGGCTGCTCCCGGGATTCTTCGGCGGCGACCCCCAGGGCAAGATAGTCTCCCTGGGCCGGGGCGGATCGGACTACAGCGCTGCCCTTGCCGCCGGGGCCCTGGACGCCCATCTATTGGAGATCTGGACGGACGTGGAAGGGATCTTCAGCGCCGACCCTCGGGTGGTTCCGGAGGCCTTCTCCATCCCCGAGGTCAGCTTCGATGAAGCCATGGAACTGGCCTATTTCGGCGCCAAGGTGCTGCATCCCAAGACCATCGCCCCGGTGCGCGAGCAGCGGATCCCGATCCGGGTCTGCAGTAGCTTCAAGCCCGAGCACCCCGGCACGATGGTGAAGCAGGATGTGCCCGCACCGCCCATGGGTGCGCGGGGCATCTCCTTCCTGAAGAACGTGGTCCTGGTGAACGTCACCGGTTCCGGCATGCCGGGAATGCCTGGCATCGCGGCCCGGGTGTTCAGCGCCTTGGCCCGGCGAGAGATCTCCGTGATGCTCATCACGCAAAGCTCTTCCGAGATGTCGATCTGCTTTTGCGTGCAGGCGCCCGATGGTCCTCGTTCGGTGGAGGCCCTCGAACAAGCCTTCCTGGCGGAGCTGGCCGCGGGGCTGGTGGACACCATCGAACTGACGGATGGACTTGCCATCCTGAGCATCGTGGGGGATGGAATGCACCTGAAGGTGGGGGTGGCGGGCACCTTCTTCGACGCCCTTGCCGAGGTGGATTGCAATGTGGTAGCCATCGCCCAGGGTTCCAGTGAGCGCATCATCTCCGCGGTGGTAAAGGCGACGGAAGGGGATCGCGCCATGGTCCACCTCCATCGACGTTTCTTCGATACCCACGAGATCCTGGAAGTGATCCTCTTCGGAGTTGGGAACGTGGGGGGCGCCCTGTTGGGCCAAATTCTGCGTCAACAGCCGCGTTTCCTGGACAACGGTCTTGCTGTCCGGGTCGTCGGTCTGGCTGATGACAAGCGGATGCGGCTGGATTCGCGAGGCATCGAGCTCTCCCGCTGGCGTGAGGAGCTGATGGCTCAGGGCGAAGCCACGAACCTGGATCGGGTCATGGCTTTTGTTTTGGATCGCCGACCCACGCTTCCCGTCTTCGTGGATTGCACCACCAGCGCCGACCTGACAACCCACTATCCAGAACTCTTCGACGCGGGTCTGCATGTGGTCGCGGCCAACAAGAAAGCCAATAGCGCCAGCCTGGCCTTCTACCAGGAGCTGCGGAAGCGTGCCCTGAAACACGCCCGGCGGTTCCTCTATGAAACCAACGTGGGCGCTGGTCTCCCCGTCATCGACACGGTGAAAAACCTGGTCAAGACGGGGGATCATCTGCTTCGCTTCGAGGGCGTCCTCTCAGGGTCCATGTCATACATCCTCGGCCTGCTGGGCGACGGCACGGACCTGTCCGATGCCGTGCGCGCCGCCAAAGATCGGGGCTTCACGGAACCCGACCCCAGGGATGATCTCAGCGGCATGGATGTGGCCCGCAAACTCCTGATCCTGGCCCGGGAAACGGGCCTGCAACTGGAACTTGCGGACGTGGTGGTGGCGGGTCTGCTTCCGGCCAGCTTCGATGCCACCGGCGATATCGAGCGTTTCCTGGCCCGGCTGCCGCAGCTGAATCTGGAATTCAAGGAGCGGGTGGACAAATTGAAGACCCAGGGCCAAGTGCTGCGCTATATCGGCAGCATCACCGCTGAGGGCTGCCATGTGGGCCTGCAGGCGGTGGGCTGCGAGCATCCCCTGCATGGCATCAAGGGGGGCGAGAATGCCCTGTCCTTCCTGACCGAGCGCTATCAGCCGCATCCCATGGTGATCAGGGGCTATGGCGCGGGAGCGGAGGTGACTGCGGCGGGCGTGCTCTCGGATGTTTTGCGCCTTGCCTCGATCTGCCGCCTCTGAAGGCAGGTGGCGTTATCCTTAGGGTCTGTTGCGAAATAACCACGGCAGCTCTGGTTATTGATCTACCGTCCCGTATGCGGGTCCACCAACTCAATGACTAGGTTATTTCGCCGCAATGGCTTTTCTGAAGGCGGTTCCATGAGGCTGGTCAGCACGCGAAATCCCAAACATCGCGCCTCCTTCGCAGCGGCCGTCCAGGGGTGTGTGCCCAGTGACGGCGGCCTTTATGTGCCTGATCCCCTGCCCTGCTTCAGGGATGTATCCCAACTATTGGAGATGGACTTCCTGAGCCGGTCCACGGAAATCCTCTGGCGCCTGCTGGGTGAGGAATTCTCCCAGGAGGAACTGGGCGAAGTGGTGCGCCAGGCCTTTGATTTCCCTGTCCCCCTGCAGCAGCTGCGGGACAGGTTTTTCGCCCTGGAGCTCTGGCATGGCCCCACCTTGGCCTTCCAGGATTTTGGCGCCCGCTTCCTGGCAGGCATGCTGGCGCTCATCTCGGCCAGGGAAGGACTGAAGCTGCGCACCATCCTGACCGCCACCACGGGCAACACCGGGGCGGCGACGGCCCATGCCTTCTGGAAGCGGAGAGGATTTCGGGTCATAGTGCTCCATTCAAAGGGGCAGATTCCCGAGCTCCAGGAGCGGCAGATCGCCAGCCTTGGGGCGAATGTGCTGAGCTACGCCGTCGAAGGCTCGTACGACGATTGCCAGGCCCTCGTACGCCGTTGCTTCGCGGATCTTGAGTTGTCGGCCCAGCTGAACCTCACCTCCACCAACAGCCTCAACATTGGCCGGAGCGTTGCCCAAGTGGTCCTCTGCTTTGAGGCGGTGGCCCAACTCAGGGCCCTTTCTCTCCGGGATGCCCCCGTCATCGCGGTGCCTTGTGGCAACTTCGGAAATCTCTACGCTGGGCTCCTGGCGCAGCGCCTGGGCCTGCCCGTGAAGGCCTGCGTGATCGCCACCAACGAGAACGCCACCGTACCGCACTTTCTGGATACAGGGGACTACCGCCCGCGACCCTCCGTGACCACCCTGTCCGGGGCCATGGACGTCGGGACGCCGTCCAACTGGGAACGCATCCAGTCGCTCTTCAATGGCAACCTGGAAGCCATGCGGGCAACCCTCCGCTGGGGCAGCTGCTCGGATGCGGAAACACGCAAGTCCATGTGGGAGATGAACGCCTCAGGGTATCCGCCAGATCCCCACAGCGCCGTCGCCCATGGCGTTCTGCAGGGGCGGCTGGGTTTGACCGAGGTGGGCATCCTCCTGGCCACGGCCCACCCCGCGAAATGCGCCGAACTGCTCCAGAACCGCATGAATATCACCCTTGCAATGCCCGCCACCCTGGCCGAACTCCAGGGCAGGCCAATGCAGTCCAAGTCCCTGCCCGCGGATTTCGAGACCCTGAAAACAGAATTGAATAACTAACTGCAGACTGCCTCCACTTGATAAGGAATGGCCATGAAGAAAGTAGGTTTCATCGGTTGGCGCGGCATGGTCGGTTCAGTGCTCATGCAGCGCATGGAAGCAGAGAAGGATTTCGACGGCAGCTTCGAGGCGGTCTATTTCTCCACCTCCCAGATCGGCGGGAAGGGCCCCGCCGGTGCAACCCTGCTCGATGCCTTCGACATCGCGGCCCTTTCGGCTCTGGATATCGTTGTCACCTGCCAGGGGGGCGACTATACCCGCGAGCTGCAGCCAAAGCTCCGGGCTGCAGGCTGGAAGGGCTACTGGCTTGATGCAGCCTCGGTCCTGCGCATGCAAGACGACGCCATCATCGCGCTGGACCCCGTGAACCGGAAGGTCATCGACGCAGGAATGGCTAAGGGCATCAAGGACTTCATCGGCGGCAACTGCACTGTCAGCCTCATGCTCATGGGCCTGGGTGGCCTCTTTGCGCAGGGCTGGGTGGAGTGGATGAGCACCATGACCTACCAGGCCGCTTCTGGCGCCGGTGCCAAGAACATGAGGGAACTGGTGCGACAGATGAAGGCCATCGGCGGCGTGGATCCCGCGATCCTGGACGATACGGCGGATATCCTCGCCCTCGACCGCGCCGTGAATGGCCTCCTGGCGGATGCCTCCTTCCCTGTGGAGAACTTCGGGGCCCCCTTGGCCGGGAGTCTCATTCCCTGGATCGACCAGGCCTGGGAGAACGGCCAGACCCGGGAGGAGTGGAAAGGCAACGCCGAGACCAACAAGATCCTCGGCACGAACCAGCCGATCCCTGTGGACGGCGTCTGTGTGCGCATCGGCGCCATGCGTTGCCACAGTCAGGCGATCACCGTGAAGCTCACGAAAGACGTGCCTTTGGATGAGATCATAGCCGCCCTGAAGGCGCATAACCCCTGGGTGAAGATCGTGGCGAACACCAAGGAAGCCACCTTGCGCGAACTCTCCCCCGCCGCCGTGTCCGGCAAGCTGACAGTACCCGTGGGGCGCATTCGCAAGTTGAACTTCGGCCCCGAGTTTCTCACGGTCTTCACCGTGGGTGACCAGCTTCTCTGGGGCGCCGCCGAACCCGTGCGGCGCATGCTGCTCATCGCGCTGGGTTCAAAGCGGATCTGATGCAGGAGAGGCTGACGACCCGTGCGTGTCGAAGGCACCGTCGCGATCAAGGCTGCGAGCTTGGTTCAGATCACTTTGCCGGGATTGAAGATGCCGCTGGGGTCCAGTGCCCGCTTCATTCGACGGACCGCTTCCACCTGGTAGGGATCCATCAGGGTGAGGAAGGCGTCGCGCTTGGCGAGGCCAATGCCGTGCTCGCCGGTGAGCGAGCCGCCCAGGCTTAGACAAAGCTTGAAGAGTTCCGAAAGATTTCGCTCCAGTTCGGAGGGGTCCGTCTCGCCAGCGGCCAAGAAATTCACGTGGAGATTGCCGTCACCCAGGTGTCCATAAGTCACCAGCGGAAGCTTGGCAGCGCCCTCGAAGAAGGCGCGCACCTGGGAACGGGGCACGACGATGTCTTCGCTCACTTTCTTTGGATACTGCTCCTTGAGCACCACGGAGGTCATCCGCCGCACGGCCCACAAGGCCTCACGCTGGCGGGCGTCCGTGGCCGTCTGGAGGTGCTCGGCCTCGGGTCCAAGCACCTCCAGGAGGCCTTCCAGAAAGTCCTCTTCATTGCAACCTGGGTCGTCAAACTCCAGCAGTGCCAAGGCCTCGCCGGGCATACGCTTGGCTTCTTCCGGCCCGTGGGCGCGCAGCTCGCGAAGCACCGCGGGATCCCAGAACTCGAAGGCGGAGGGGAGGTAGCCGGCGCCCACCAAAGCAGCTGGAAGATCCAGCAGGGTGTGCCAGTCGCTCACGGGCAGTAGCAGCGTGAGCAGTTGTTTCGGCTGGGGGATGAGCCTTACCGTGGCGCCGGTGAGAATCCCGAAGATGCCTTCGCTACCCACCAGCAGCTGCGCAAGGTTGGGCCCGGCATTGTTCTTCACAGTGGCGATGCCGAAGGTATGGACCTCCCCGTCATCCATGAGGGCGTCCACGGCAAGCACCCAGTGCCGGGTCATGCCGTACTTGCAGGCGCAGGGTCCACCGGCATTGGTGGCAAGGCTCCCACCGAACGCGCACAGATCCCAGGAATTGGGATCCGGGGGATAGAAGAGACCCGCCGCCAGGGCCGCCATCTTCACGTCCTTCAACATGGCGCTGGCCGGGGCCGAGAGGGTCATGTCTGCGTGGGAGATGCCGATGGTGCCTGGGAATTCGCCCATGTCCACGATGACACTGCGCTCCATAGGGATGCACCCTCCTGCCTTGCCGGTACCCGCGCCCCGAGCCACAAGGCCGAAGCCCTCGGCCTTGGCCAGCTGCACCAGTTCGCGCAGGGCGCGGGCGCTACGCGGTTTCACGACCGCAAGGGGCAGGGGACCCACCAAATGAGATTCGTCGTGCCGAAACGGATCCACCTGCTCCGGCAGGAGCAGGATCGTGGCATCAGAGAGGTGTTTCAGGGCGTCCATGGAACCAGTTTGCGCCAGGGAACGGGTTTCAATCCACCAGTGTTCCCTCGTGGTCCCCGTTCACAGCGGCCACGAGGCCTCCGGGCTTCATCATGTTGAAGACCAGGATGGGGAGATGGTTTTCCCTGCAGAGGGCGATGGCGGCAGCATCCATCACCTTCAGATTCTTTTCCAGCACTTCCTGGAAGGTGATGTGCTCGTACTTGGTGGCAGTCGGATCCTTCTTGGGATCGGCTGAGTAGACGCCGTCTACGTTGGTGGCCTTCATGACCACCTGGGCATTGATCTCGTTGGCCCGCAGGGCGGCGGCGGTGT
Source organism: Holophagaceae bacterium (assembly GCA_025361955.1). Lineage (GTDB taxonomy): Bacteria > Acidobacteriota > Holophagae > Holophagales > Holophagaceae > UBA1801. The sequence goes on along the minus strand of JANYIU010000038.1, from coordinate 1,866 downwards.
CCGTGGAAAAGTAGGGGTTGCCGGTGCCCGCGCCGAAGATGACGACACGGCCCTTTTCCAGGTGCCGCATGGCGCGGCGGCGCACATAGCTCTCAGCCAGGCGAGGCATCTCCATACCGGACATCACACGGGTCTGGACGCCCTTCTTCTCGAGGCCGTCCTGGAGGGCCAGGGCATTGATCATGGTGGCCAACATGCCCATGTGATCACCGGTGACGCGGTCCATGCCCTTGGTGGCGCCCGCGACGCCCCGGAAGATGTTGCCCCCACCAATGACCAGGGAGATCTCGATGCCCATCTCGCGTATTTCCTTCACCTGATCCGCGATCAGGTTGACCACGGCGGGATCAATGCCGCCGTTCTGTTCCCCCATGAGGGCCTCTCCGGAGAGCTTGAGGAGGATGCGCTGGTACTTCATGGGGACTCCCTACGGCGAAAGGGTTTCTACAAAAAACCCGGCTGCGAGAGCCGGGTGATTCAGGGAAGGACGCTATCAGGTGGGCGTGGCCTGAGACAGGAGGACCGCCAGAGAATCCTGGATGCGCTCCACGACATGATGCTCACACCCAAGGAGGGCTGCCCGGATGGCGCTGGAGACGGCTCGGCCGTTGCTGCGGCCATGACCGATGATGGAGACCCCTTTCACGCCCAGGAGTGGGGCGCCGCCGTATTCGACGTAGTCCAACTTCTTCATGAAGCGGCGCATGGCCGGCTTGGCCAGCATGCCCCCCAGTTGGCTGAGCCAACCCTGCATGATGCTGTCCCGGAGGCCGAGCAGGATGCCCTCCGCAAGGGCTTCCGAGGATTTCAGCACCACATTGCCCACGAAACCATCGCAGGCGATGACATCGAAGTTGCCATTCCAGATGTCCCGGCCTTCGGCATTGCCACCAAAGTTCAGGTCCAGTTGCTTGATGACCTGGGCGGCACTCTTGGTGGTATCGGTACCCTTGCCGTCCTCTTCGCCCACGCTGAGGATGCCGACCTTAGGCCGTTTAATCCCCAAGACCTCTTCGGCATACAAGGCGCCCATCAGGGCGAACTGGGCGATGTGCTCCGGCTTGCTGTCCAAATTGGCACCCACATCCAGAAGGACCGTGGGACCTCCTATCATGTTGGGCATGACACTGGCGAGGCAGGGCCGGTCCACCCCGGGCAGGGTGCCCAGGATCATCTTGGAAGCCACCATGGCGGCTCCGGTGTGACCCATGCTAACGACGCCGTCCGCGCGACCATCCCGCACCAGCTGGGCGGCGATGCGGATGGAGCTGTCCTTTTTGTCCTTGAGGATCGAAGTGGCCTTGTCTTCCATGGTCACCACACTGGGGGCATGGACGATCTCGGTCCTGGCCGCCAAGTCCCCGCGGATCCCGAAATGGGCCACGAGGGATTTCAGGCGGGTTTCATCACCCACGAGGAGCAAGTAGAGATCATCGTGGGCCGCCAAGGCAAGGCCAGCCCCTTCAAGGGTGGAGTGGGGTGCGTAATCGCCCCCCATGACATCCAAAGCGATTCGGCACATGGACAGAGTGTCCACCCGCTGCCTCAGACGGTCTGCTGCGTGCGGACAGTCAGTTTGCCACGGTAGAACCCGCAGGAGGGGCAAACGCGATGGGGCAGCTTGGAGGTGCCGCAGTTCGGACAAGTGCTGGCGCTCATCACGTCCAGGGAATCGTGGGTACGGCGGCGATCGCGACGGGCGCGGGAATGGCGACGCTTGGGATTCGGCATGGGGACTCCTCGGGTCGAATCAGGGTTTCAAGGTTCCAGGTTCAATTTCAACCCGGAAAGGGCTTTGGCGAGGGCACTGGGTGCCTTCTCCGTTTCGGGCCGGCAGTTGCACCGACCTTTGTTCCAATTCTTACC
>JANYIU010000019.1 GCA_025361955.1 Holophagaceae bacterium | reverse complement strand
ACCACCTGTTCCGATTCCGCCAAGTGCGTGCGCCAGCTCAGGTTCTGTTCGCGCGGGGGATGGCTTTCCGGTTCGTTGTCGTGATGCTGCTGGGCGGCCTTCCCGCCCACGGTGAGGAGACGACCGCGCACGATGGGTCCTTCCATCACCGGGTGACCGCTGGCCCGCTCCAATTGGGTTTTGAGCTCCGGTAGGGCCGCCGGGGGCACGTCCACCAGGAACAGATTGGGTCGCCGCCCCGCGCCCCGCTGGGAAGCCAGGGGCGCGATAAGATCATCCTTGACGAACTGCGAGGCCAGGATCAGGAAAACGGCCAAGCCTATGACGGACATGAGCAGCGCGGACAGACCTGGGCGCGCCCCCAACTGCCCCAGACCCAGCCTGGGCGCCAAGGGCAACCGATCCAGCAAGCGGCGGTAGATGGCCACCAAGAGCCTAGCCAGACCGAACAGCCCGCCCAGGAGCACCGCAAGGGCGAGCACTGTGCCAAGTCCTGCCCTCAGGGTCGGCGCGTTACGGAGCACCAGCACGGCGGCCAGGGCCGCGGCCCCCAATTGGCCCAGGAGAGCGGCGATGCGGTTTGTGCCCTTGGGTTCAGGCCCTTCCCGCAGCATGGCCAGGGGGCGAACCGTGGCCAGCCGCAGGAAGGCCGGCAAGAGGAGCAGACCTAAGGCCAGGATTGCGAGACCGGTCTCGATCAGCGGAGGCCGAGGCGTTGCGCCGCTGCGCAGAGCGGCCGGCACCAGGTCCCCTAGCACGGCGGGCAGGGCGGCAGCAGCGGCAGTGCCCAGGATCAGCCCCCCCAAGAGGGCCGCGAGCAGCAACAGGCTCGCGAGCATGCCATAGGCCAGGACCGGGGTGCTGGGGGCTGAACCCAGGCAGCGCAGGATCGCAGCTTCCCGGGTCCGGTTCTCCAGGAAGCTCGTGAGGATGGCCCAGGCCCCCATGGCCGCCAGGATCAGGGTGAAGAGCCCCAAGAGCTGGACAAAGTGGGTGAGATTCTGGACCGGACGGGACAAGTTGTTGGCGGCCTCCAGATGCCCCTGCACCCGAAAGGCCGGACCCACTGCCGTTTTGGCCGCCTGCACTGCGGGTTCCAAGGCTTCACCCGGTTTGAGCAGGGCCAGGATCCGGGCCGAAAGCCGCGCTCTGGCGGTCACCAGACCGAGTTTCTGCGCGGTCTCAAGGTCCAGGATCACCCTAGGGCCCAGGCTGAAGGCTGTGGCCTGCTGGCTGTCGTCCACCGTCAGGATGCCCCGGATGGGCACGATGCCGTCGCCCAGGCGCAGGGCTTGGTGGCTGCCCAGGAGGGACTCGTCGGCCTTCGCGTTCGGAGGGGCGCTGGAAAGGCCCCAGGCGTCGGCCAGGGAGCGGGAGATGTAGAGTCCCCTGAAGGGGTGATTCAGGCCGGGGAGCGCTTCCAGGCGGCCAGCCAAGGGATAGTCCCCCGCCACTGTCCGCATCTCTACCAGGCGGGTGACGGGTGCCTGCGCGGTGCCGCCGCTGGCCATGGTGGGGAAGTCGTAGATGAGCGAGGTGGCAGCGATGGCAGGCAGGGAGGCTACCTTTGCCGGCAGCTCGTCAGGCACCAAGCCGTTGGCCTGGACCACCAGATCGCCTCCCAGGAGGGCCCGAGATTCCGAGGCCACCCCCCGCAGGACCCTGCCAGAAAAGCCGTAGGTGGCGAAGAAGGCGGCGAAGCCCATGGCCAGGGCTAGGGCGATGAGCAGCAGGCGCAGTGACTGGTGGCGCAACTCCAGCAAGGCGATGCGGAGGGCGAGCTTCATCCTTCCACCACCCGGCCGCGTTCCAGCCGCATCCGGCGATCCATGCGGGCGGACAGGGCCGGATCATGGGTAACGAGGACCAGGGTCGTGCCCAGGTCCTGGTGAAGGTCCAAGAGCAGATCGAAAACCCGGGCCGCGTTGGCAGGATCCAGACTGCCCGTGGGCTCGTCGCAAAGGAGCACGGCGGGTCTCGCCACGATGGCACGCGCAATGGCCACCCGCTGGCATTCGCCGCCGCTCAATTGACCGGGCAGGTGCTCCAGACGATCCGCCAGATCCACACGGGCCAGGGCCTCCCGGGCGGACCGCAAGGGCTCTTTGAGGCCGGCGATCTCGGCACCGATGGTCACATTCTGCAGGGCCGAGAAATGCTGCAGCAAGTGGAACGCTTGGAAGACGAAGCCCTGTTTTCGGGCGCGAAACTTCGCCAAGTCACGCTCGGAGAGCTCGCCGAGGTTCACCCCCGAGATTTCCACGGTGCCCAAGGTGGGCTGTTCCAGGCCGGCCAGGATACCTAGCAGGGTACTCTTGCCGCTCCCGCTTGGCCCCTGGATGGCAATGCTGCCGCCCTCGGACAACTCCAAGTCCACACCGACCAGCACCCGCAGGCGTTCCCCGGAGGGGGACGGGAATTCCTTGGTGATGCCTGAGAGTCGGATCATGAAGCCTCCGTAAGGGAAGGGTAACCTCTGCCTGATCCGTTGGATGACCGGAATCCATGGCATGCTTCGGACATGCGATGGATTCTGCCCCTGATCTGCGCGCTAGCCCTGGTGGCTCAACCTGCCCATGCGACCCGCACCTTGGCCTTTTTTGGGGACTCCCTAACTGCGGGCTATGGAGTAGACATCAAGGAAGCCTTCCCTTCGCTCATTGAAGCGCGCCTCAAGAGCCAGGGCCTGGATTGGAAGGTGGTGAACGCGGGGGTTAGCGGCGATACCACCGCCGCAGGCCTGCTTCGCCTGGACCGGCTTTTCAAGCAGCGGATCGATGTCCTCTTCCTGTGCCTGGGAGCCAACGATGGCCTGCGGGGCCTGTCGGTGACGGAGGTGGAAACGAATCTGCGGGCGATCGTGGCCAAGGCAAAGACAAAAGGTTCGGTCGTGGTGCTGGCCGGGGTCCAGATCCCGGAGAACTATGGAGCCGACTACCGGAAGCAGTTCGATGGGATCTTCCTGCGGGTGGCCAGGGAGAAAAAGCTCGTCTACATGCCCTTCCTACTGGAGGGTGTGGCCATGAAATCGGAGCTGAACCAGGAGGACCGCATCCATCCCAATGCGGCCGGGCATCGGATCGTGGCCGAGAATGTATGGAAAGTGCTGGAGCCGGTGCTGAAAAGACGCTGATTCAGCTAGCGGAATGTGAAGCTGCAGCCACCAAGGCCAACGAAGCAAGGATCTGCACTTATCCGTGTAGGTCCGAAGCGGCTTGCGGGTGTCTTTGTGGCTAACGGTTTGTTGGTCTGAGTCGTTACGGTCCCGGCGGTACTGGCTGGTCCAGCTGCCAGTGCTTGCGGCAGAGGGCGGTGTAGGTCTCGTTGCCGCCGATGAACACCTGAGGTCCTTCCCGCAGAACATGCCCGTCCAGCAGGCGGGCATTGATGGTGGCCTTGCGGCCACACCAGCAGATGGTCTTCAGCTCTTCGATATCGTCGGCCAAGGCCATCAAGGCCCCGGATCCTGGGAACAGCTTCGCCCGGAAATCGGCGCGAAGGCCATAGCACATGCTCGGGATATCTAAGAAATCCGCCACCTGGCAAAGTTGCATCACCTGCTCGGGGCTCAGGAACTGGGCCTCGTCCACCAGGATGCAATCGAGTTTGCCATTGGCAAGCGTGTTCTGTTCCACCAGTGCGCGCAGGTTGGTCGCTGGATATACCAGGGCATCCACCTTGGCGAAGATGTTGCCGATGCGGGGAGCGATGACGTCCTCACCCTCGCGATTGTCCAAATGGGGTTTGAGCAGCAGTGTGCGCTGCTGCCGTTCATGGTAGTTGTGCCGGACCTGGAGCAGCTGGGTGCTCTTCCCAGCGTTCATGGCGGCATAACGGAAATAAACCTTGGCCAAGGGCGACTCCTGGAGGGTGCGTGGTGTCCCATCCCTACCTTACGTTTCCAGGACTACGGGGCTTTGGGAAGCCCCTGTTTCAGCGACCTTGAGGCAACGATGAGGCAGTTGCCGTTGAGCAGACGGGATTTCAAGGAACAGCTGGCGGGTTCCAATCCGCTTGCGGATAGATCGTCCAGGATATCGGGAAGGCGCCGCCAGTACACACCCGGTGCCCGGTTCCACCTCAGCGTCACCGCGGCCCATTCCAAAACGCGGGTCAGTCTTGCCCACCCTTTTGCATCCCGATTCATGACCCTCAGGAACAGCATGCCTCCGGGTTCCAGGTGCCGGGCAATCCGCTGCAGCAGTTCCTTCTGGACTCGCTCCGGGAAGTAATGCAGCACGTCGATCAGAACCACCACATCGGCGGGGGGCCAGGGGTCCCGAGTGATATCCCCCTGATGAACCTGGCAAGACCCATCGCCAGGATTCAGCTGCTGGGCCAAGGCGACCTTCCGCTCGTCCCACTCGATGCCATGCACCGAGTTGCCCTGGTTCCGCGCCTGGAGCATGAGGGCAAGCAGCCCTATGCCAGCGCCCAGATCCAGTACCTTTTTACCAGGCGGGAGCCGTTCGTAAAGTTGGGTGTAGATCCCGTCCTTCGCGACCTTTGCCCGCGCGTAACCAGCCATCCAGCGCCATCCCGGACGAGCGATCCGGTCCACTCGAGCCTGCGTGGCAGCGATGGCTTCGGTGATGGATGGCGAACGGGCAGGCATGCCCCGATCTTAGCCCGACTTGAGCCCGTCACTCGCCGGGTTCCAGTTCTTTTCCCAAGGCTTCCCGGAGCTCCGCAAGCCGATGATACTCAAGGGTGGAAACAAGAACACCCCCCCACCTTGATTTCATTCCGGTAAAGGCCTCATGTACAAATACGAGATTGAAGGCGGTTTCCCCATCAAGGGGACGGTGCGCGCTTCCGGCAACAAGAACGCGGCCCTCCCCTGCATCGCTGCGACGCTGCTCACGAGCGAGCCCGTCGTGCTGCGCAATATTCCCGATATCGAAGATGTGCAGGTCATGTTCGATATCCTCCGCTTCCTGGGCGCCGCAGTGGAGCGCAGAGGCCCGAACGAGTGGCAGGTCAGGGCCCCTGATGGATTGAAGTCCGAAGTGCCGCCCGAGCAGGCCACGCGGATCCGGGCGGCCATTCTGTTCGTAGGCCCCCTTCTGGCCCGCACGGGCAAGGTGATTCTGGCGCCTCCGGGTGGGGATGTCATCGGCCGCCGCCGCCTGGACACCCACTTCCTGGCCCTAGAAGAATTGGGCGCAGTGGTGAAGATCGACGGACAGTACACCTTCACGGCTTCCAGGCTCATCGGGGCCGACATCTTTCTGGACGAGGCCTCCGTGACCGCCACGGAGAATGCCATCATGTCGGCCGCCCTGGCGGAGGGCACCACGATCCTCCGGAACGCCGCCAGCGAGCCCCATGTCCAGGATCTCTGCCGCCTGATCAATGCCATGGGCGGGCAGGTGTCCGGCATCGGTTCGAACATCTTGACCATCGAAGGCACCCAGCAACTGCACGGAGCGGATTTCGCCATCGGTCCCGACTTCATGGAGATCGGGTCTTTCATCGGGCTTGCGGCGGTGACGCGCGGGGAACTCACCATCGAGGACGTCGAGCCGAACGATCTGCGCATGATGCGCATCGCTTTCGCGAAGCTGGGCATCCAGTGGCAGATCCATGGGACCACACTCCATGTGGCGGCGGGTCAGACCATGGCCGTCAACCCGGATTTCGGCGGACAGATTCCCAAGATCGACGACGCTCCCTGGCCCGGCTTCCCGCCCGACCTGACCTCTATCATCACGGTGATCGCCACTCAGGTGGAGGGCACGGTGCTCGTGCACGAGAAGCTGTTCGAATCCCGCATGTTCTTCGTGGACAAGCTGATCGGCATGGGTGCCCGGATCATCCTTTGCGATCCCCATCGCGCCGTGGTCTCCGGTCCCTCGAAACTCAACGGCTCGATCCTGGTCTCGCCCGATGTGCGCGCCGGCATGGCCATGGTCATCGCTGCCATGTGCGCCCATGGCACCAGCACCATCCATAATGTCTATCAGATCGAGCGCGGCTACGAGCATCTCACCGAGCGACTCACGGCCCTCGGGGCGCACATCAAGCGACTGCCGGATACTGGCAGCCGGGGCTATTAGAAACTGCGCCGCGGCACGGTGGCGTTGGCCACGAGCAGACCCAGCATGAGCGAGACGCTCACGAACAACGCGTGGAATCCCGCCTCCAGTCCCGGCAGGGTCTGCTGGTGGAGCAGCAAGGTCAGGCTCCGGAAGCCGATGCTGCCGGGCAGCAGGAGCATGAGCGCGGGCAGCAGCAGTACCACCGCCGGGCGGCGGGCCCGACGTCCGTAGATGTTGCAGACCGCTCCGAGAACCACGGCGCCCAGACCCGCCCCGCCTTCGGGCCCCAGAATGCGGGTTCCCAGCAGGGCGGCGCACCAGCCCAGTGCACTGGCAACCAAGGTCCAGCCAAAATTCGCCAGCCTTGACTGGAAGATCACCATGAAGCTCAGCACCACTACCCCCAGGGCTGGCAGCAGGGTCCAGAGGGGCAGGGGAACCGGGTCGATCGGCACGGCCAGGCCACCCGCCAGCCGCTGCCCCAGCCCAACGCCGAAACCGAGCAGCAGGAAGACCAGGACCGCCCCGGCCATGCGTGCGGTGCCTGAAACCAGATGACCCGTGCCCAGTTCCTGCATCGACACCAGGAGGCTGAGGGCAGGGATCAGCACGATGATGCCGGTGAGGGCTAGCACAGTCTGGGAACTCCCGGGGACGAGGGTGGCGAGCAAGGCGCTTCCAACCGCGCTGATCAGGCCCCCCGCCAGGGGCGCCAGCCGCCCCAGGGAACGGCGCTTCTGAATGGCCAGGATCATGGCACCCACCAGCAGCCCCACGCAGGTTCCCAGGAGCATCTCGCGCCAGCCACCCCCCAACACCCGAGCCATTCCAAAGGAGGCAAGACCGTAGGCACCCACCACCCGCCAAGGCCCGTACCGCGGGGGGCTGACCAGAATGCCAGCCAGATGGTTCCGCGCTTCATGCACGTCCAGGCGGCCCTCCACCACAAGGTCCACCAGCTCTTCGACCTTGGAGAGTTTATCCAGATCGGACTTTCCCGCCTCGATGCGCTGCAAGTAGGTCTTACTGTGGTGTCCCTGTTTGCGCAGGGAGGCCAGAAATCCCGTCGGAGTGGCGTAAAGAGCCCCTTCCAGGCCCAGCCGGTCGGCCACGCGGCCCAGGGCCTGTTCCAGCGTGGGCGCACTCACGCCGTAGGTCTGGAGCGCCCGGCCCAGCGATAAAACGAACGCGACCTCGGGATGGGAGCTGAGATCCGGAGCGGGCGTCGATGAGGTTTGCCTGTGCGTCATGGTTGGATTGCTTCCCTTGTCTTCATGATGGGCTCACTCCCAAGCTTGCCTTCATCAAACCACAGCTGTGTGAAAACCCTGGGAGGCAACCGGGGTATGTCCGGAGCCGACAGGTCACAGCATGGAGCCATGCCAAGTGATCGATCCTGGGCTGGAATTGGCCATGAGTTTTGGTGCAGGCCGCGCTATCATTGAAGTTTCCGGGCTCTGTGACAAGGAGATTCCTCGTGGACTTGCTGGGGAAGATCCTCGCTCTCGCCTGTGCCCTGTTGTGGGCGATCGCAGTGATCCTCTTCAAGCGCGCGGGAGAATCAATCCGGCCCTTGTCGCTCAATTGGTACAAGACCGCTCTCACCGCGATTCTCCTGCTCCCATTTTTATTTGTCCAAGGGCTTGGAGGGCTTTCCCGGGCAGATCTCTGGGCGGTGTTGGCCTCGGGAGTCCTTGGCATCGCCGTCTCGGACACCTTGTTCTTCATCGCGCTGGATCGCCTGGGGGTATCCCTGGCGGCAATAGTCGACTGCTTCTACGCCCCCTTCGTCATGATCACAGCGTGGATCATGCTGAGCCAGGAACCACGTCTGACCCAGTTCGGCGGAGGACTCTTCGTGATCGCGGCGCTGCTGGTGGTGGCATTTGACAAAGGCCATGCCCAGCTCGTGACCGACCGCCGGAAGTTGCTGGTTGGATTCCTGGCCGGCACCAGCGCCATGGCCTTCATGGGCATCTCTGTCGCGTTCATGCAACCGATCCTCAGTCGCTCTTCTCTTTGGGTGGTAACGGAACTGCGGGTGCTGGCGGCCCTGGCCGTGCTGACGCCGATGATGCTGTTGCGGCGCGATCGCAGGGATCTGTTCGCCTCTCTGCTGGGACGTGGCGCTTGGCGCCATGCGCTTCCGGGTTCCTTTTTGGGTAACGTGCTGGCCATGACGATCTGGGTGGCCGCCTTCAAATACACATCGGTCAGCTCTGCGGCGATTCTCAATCAGACCAGCACCATCTTCGTAGTGATATTGGCCGCATGGGTGCTCAAGGAGACGTTCACCCGGAGGCGCTTGATCGGCACCGTGCTGGCCTTTTCGGGGGCCTTGCTGGTCCTGGTGGGTTGAACCGATCCGAAGCCGCGAGCGGAGAGCGGAAGTCCGCAGCGAATAGAGCGGAAGAGGAATGGGCTTGCCGGTATAGTACTCGGCATGAAGCCACTGAGAGGGAATTCGCTCCCTGCCCGTTTTGGAACATTGCGGGTTCTCGGCGGCGGGCATGACGGCGGCTGGAGGCTCTTCCATGCGAATAAATGCGGGGCACGGCCGTGATCGACCCCACGGAGTTTGGCTTCATTGAGCCCCTGCTGAAGCGCCTGCAAGAGTCTTCGCGAGCCCGGAACGGGCGGCCCTTCGTGACGCTCAGCTATGCCCAGAGCTTGGACGGGAGCATCGCCGTGGATCCCTCCCATACCTGCTGCCTGAGTTCCTGGCGTTCCCTGCAGCTGACGCATTTCCTGCGTTCCCGTCATGATGCCCTGCTCGTTGGGATCAACACCATCCTGGCCGACGATCCGCAACTGACGGTTCGCCATTGGCCAGGGCCCAGTCCGCGGCCGGTGGTGCTGGACAAATTCCTGCGCATGCCCTGCGATTCCCGACTGCTGCGCCAGCCGTTGCGGAAACCCATCATCATCACCTCGGACGCGGCACCGGTGCAACACCGGCAACGGCTCATGGAGAGCGGCGCCCAGGTCCTGGTTGCCCCGCTCGACGCCGAGGGGATGGTGGATCTAGCCTCAACCCTGCCCTTGCTCCAGGAGGAGGGGCTGCGATCGATCATGGTGGAGGGTGGCGGCTGCGTCATCAACCATTTTCTGAGGGAGCGGCTGGTGGACTATTGTGTGATCACGATCGCGCCTAAGCTCATTGGTGGCTTCAAGGCGGTCAGTGAACTTTGTCAACCCGCTGACCAGCCCCCCCTGTCCATCCGCGAATGCCAGTATCAGGTGCTGGATGGCGACCTCATCGCCTTTGGCCCTCTGGATCCGGCCTGATGAGCGCCTCTGCGCTCTTTCACACCGCCCCGGGCCGGGTGGTTTGGCGGGAGGTCACCCTTCCTCCCTTGGGTGCGGGTCAGGTGCGAGTCGAAGCGGTCTACTCGGCCATCAGCCCCGGCACGGAATCGTTAGTCTTCCAGGGCCGGGTTCCCAGGGACATGACACTGGACGCCACGCTGGACAACCTGCCTGGAACGTTCGAGTATCCCTTTTCTTATGGCTACGCGCTGGTGGGTCGAATCGTCGAACACGGCGGGGGCGTTTCCGATGATTGCCTGGGACGGCGGGTATTCCTGTTTCATCCCCATCAAGACCAGGTGGTGGCGCCGCTCGGGCAATGCCTGATGATTCCGGAGGATATTCCGTACCGGGCCGCCTTGTTCGCGCCCAACATGGAATCCGCCCTCAGTTTCGTCATGGATGCCGCGCCCCTGGTGGGCGAAAGGGTACTCGTCTTTGGCCAGGGAGTGGTCGGCCTGCTGACCACCGCCGTGCTTGCCCGGTTTCCCCTTGGTCGGTTAACGGGCGCTGATATGCTCGCGCCCAGGCGCGAGCGCTCCCTCGACTGGGGGGCGATGGAAGTAGTCGATCCGGCGGATGCCGGGGCTTGGGAAGCCCTATACCGAGAGTTGTTCAGCGGGGATGGCCGTGGGGCGGATCTGTGCTTTGAGCTCTCAGGCAGCCTGGAAGCCCTGAATCAGGCCATCGCGATGACCGGCTTCGCGGGTCGCATCCTCCTCGGCTCCTGGTACGGGGCTGCGGATCGGCCGGTGAATCTGGGCGGACCCTTCCACCGCCGTCGCATCAGCCTGATTTCGAGTCAGGTGAGCACCCTGAGCCCAGGGCTCACCGGCCGTTGGGACAAAGTCCGGCGCATGACCCTGGTCTGGGACTGGCTCCGGCGGCTGTCCCCTGAGACCTTGATCACCCACGAGTTCCGGCCGGACGAATGCCAGCAAGCCTTTGAGCTTTGCAGCCACCGCGAGGATTCCGTTCTGCAAACTGTTTTCCGCTATTCCACTGATTGAGGTGAGCCATGTACCGACTAGGCATTACCCGAAATTTCAGCGCTCAACACTTCCTGATCGGCGGCGACTGGGGCGCAGAGAATCAGCTCCACAGCCACCACTATCGTGTGGAAGTCCTGATCCGCGGCGCCGAACTGGACGAACACGGGTACCTGGTGGATATTGTCGAGGTGGAGCGAGTCTTAAACGAAGTCATCGCAATGTTCCGCGATCGCACCCTCAATGAGCTGGAGGCATTTCTCGAACTGAACCCTAGCCTGGAACGATTTGCTCATCTATTTTGGAAGTTGTTGAATGAAACGATGTCCATGTCAGGCAAAATGCTGACCATCAAGCTCTGGGAAAATGAGACAGACTACGCTACTTACGGGTACGAGTGACCCCTCCATAGACATAGATTTCGCCGAGTATCTCCAGGCGAAATTCCCCTTGGACGAACGTAGCCTGAATCCGCAGGTGCGCGCACTTCTGGTGCGCAGCCTTCAGGGGCGTCCGGAGATCCGCGGCTTGGATTTGGGCACTGGTACCGGCGCCATGCTGCGCCGACTCATTGAGTGGGGGTTGACTGACAACCTGGTGCTGACAGGTCTTGATCTCCAGCCGGAGCTGCTGGATAAGGTGGGCACGATCATCGAAGGCTTGCTGAGGGACCGGGGCTTCGTCGTGCCGCGCGAACAACCACCCTGGCAAGCCGAACGCGCCGGACAGATCGTGGTGCTGAATCTGCATACCTCGGAGCTCGTTGATTACCATCCCTATCAGCCTAACTTCGACCTCATCACCGCCCAGGCCTTCATGGACATCGTGCCGCTGGAAGATACCCTTCGGCAGGTGCAGGGCTGGCTGAAGCCCGGCGGGCTATTCTACGCGACCCTCAACTACGACGGTGCGACTCAGTTGTTTCCGTCCTTTCGGGAGGTAGCGTTCGAGGCGCGGTTGCTGGCGAACTACGATCAATCCATGGAACGGCGCCGGGTGGACGGAAAGCCCACCGGAGGCAGCCACTCAGGCGCCCGCCTGCTTGCGGCCCTGCTGGACGGTGGCTTTGAGCTATTGGGATACGGGTCCTCCGACTGGAATATGACCCCGGAGCGCGGCCTATACCGGGATCAGGACGCGATCTGCCTGCAAGCCATCCTGGAATGCATTCGAAAGGAAGGCGCCGCCGCCGGAGGTTTCTCAGACTCGGAGCTGAACCACTGGTTCCTAGACCGGCTGGAACGGATCCGCTGCGGTCACCTGGGGCTGATCGTACACCAGCTGGACATCCTGGCGGGCCGCAAGTGACCTTGTAGCTACCGCTGATACAGCTCGCGGCTAGAGAGCGCGAAGGATCCGCACAGGACTACGGTCGCTACGATCGCCAAGGGAGCGCGCAGGCGCGGAATGGGCAACAGGCAGAGTATCAGTGCCGATAGCACCACGACACAAATGACCTTGCCAAGGATGGTGCGGGTCTCCTGGCTTTTGGGCGGCCGGGCGAACTTGACGAACAAGATGAAAGCGTAGCGCAATCCGCCAGGGACCAGGATCCAGGGACCGAGCAGGCCTCCCCTGAACAGCAGCAAGCCAAGCACCAACGTGAAGACCGCATCCACCTCCTTGTCGAAGGTTTCCCCGAACTCGGAACACAGGCCCAGGTGGTGCGCCAACCGGCCGTCAACGCCATCGAGGACCAGAGCGAAGAGGGCGAGGGTGAATTTTGGCAGGGTCTCCATCCTGGGCCAGGCGAGCAGGCCCAGGATGACCAGGAGACGCATCAGGGTAGCGGCATTGGCCGCGCCGAAGGCTGCTCCGGGGGTCCATTCGGCCCGGTGCGATGTGATCAGGAGCCCAAAGGTGGCCGCAAGCGCGATCACGATCACTGGGAGAGGCATTCCCAGCAGGGCCAAGCCGATCAAGGCGAGCATGATCCCAGCTTGGAATTCGCTCCAGCGGATCAGTCGGACTTGCGTGACGTTCGAGGCTGGACTCATGACTCGCAGGATACTGCGCTTAACAGAATCACGGCTCTGAGCCGGTGGTTTTCAGCGCCCCAAACTTAATCTGCGTCGCTTGAGGTGGGCAGGTCAATACATGATGTCTAACTGCTCACGCAACAAAAAACCAGAACGGCAGAGGCTATTTGGCAACGGCCCCTTAAACTACGGGGATCATGCTTTTCATCCTCCCCCACCCGGCGACACCTTCTGGTGGACATGTCTACAACCGCAAGCTGCTCGAGCCTGGCCTGGTTCCGCTCGAACCTCTCTACCCAGAGCCTGGCCTTACGCTCTGTGCGCTGGTGGAACGCATACCCGGCGGGAGCGACGGCTGGATCCTTTGGGACAGCCTCCTGATGGACCGCATAGCCGAAGTCGCCACCCTGAGCAAATCGAGGCGGTGCGCGCTGCTCGTCCACTACCTGCCCTCAAGGGAACCGTTGCTCGCCTCCGCCGCGCGAGCCACCCTCCGATTACGCGAGGACTCAGCCGCGCGATCCTTGGAGGCATTCATCACAACGGGGTGGGGCCTCGGGCGCGAACTGCGGTTGCGCTATCCGGGCACGCCCGTTTTTGTTTGCGAACCGGGGATCGATCCCGCGTTCACGGCTGTGCGGGCGCGACGTTTCAGTCCCCACCCGTCCAAGTCCCTGAATCTGCTGACCGTCGCGAACCTGGGGACCGCGAAGGGTCACGCCCGGATCCTCACCATCCTGAAGAATCTAAAGGATCTCGATTGGTGCTGGCATCTCGTGGGAGATCCAGATGCCGACCCTACCTCCACACAGGCTTGGCTGGAAGAGGTGGCACGCTCGGGCCTGGGCAAGCGCATCCGCTACACGGGCCCTCTGTCTCAGGGCGAACTCGCCACGCTCATGGGGGACATGGACCTGTTCCTGTCCGCCAGCAGCCTCGAATCCTACGGAATGGCGCTGGCCGAAGCGGTCGCCACCGGCCTGCCTGCGATTACGACACGGGTGGGAGAGGCGGAACGTTTGGTCCGGAATGGTGTCCAGGGGTACGTGGTGGACTTTGGAGATTGGCCCCGTTTTCAGGATTTTCTGCGACGGCTGCTGCAGGACCCTGAGTTGAGAGAACGTATGGCCCAGGCTCAGCCCTCGGGGCCGAACAGAACCTGGCAAGAGACCCGCGAAGAATTCGCCTCTGCCTGCCGATCGATCCTGGCCCTGCCATTGACAAGATCCAAATCATCACCGGAATGATTCAGCAAAAAACCAGGCTAAATTCCCGGTCTAGGAATACGGCAGGCGTGGCTCGATCACCCGCGTAAATCGAGGAGCGCTCCGATCCGGGTCCGATACGCCATGGGGATGCCCTGAGGGCTGTAAATGGCCGGAACGCCCTCGACGGACATGGCACTGGGCGAAGGATTGGGTGATAGCCCTTCACTGGCCGCACTGTTCAAGACATAGCTGTTGGGGTTCAAGGGCTGGCCTTCCGAGAAGGCACCGGTCGCCGCGCCAGCGTTGGTGGCCATGACCCTCAGGGTGGTTGGCGTCTCCATGAGCCCGGAATTTAAAGATGCTGACGCCAGGAAAGAATTGGCCCCCAAGGCACCAGAATAGGACTGGAACAGTGCAGAGGAAGTGGGATCCGCAACCCCCAAGGTCGGGGCATCAGCTGCACCCCCGAGGGTATTCAAGGGGTTAAAGGCTTGGGAAAGATCAGTGGAGACGGGAGCGGTCGAGTCTGGATTTTGAGCCGCGTCCGGGAGGGCCACATTCTGAGCCAGGTTGGCTTGACTTGGGGTCTGAACTTGGGGAGTGAGCGCATTTATGGCTTGCAGACCCAGTTGGTAGGGGGTGATAAAGGGGATTTCGCCCGAAAAATTAGATGAATCCTCGGAATTCAATGTTTGAAGAAGCAGAGGGGTTAAGGAGGTCGGGTCCAGCGCGATGGCCGTTTGGGATATAGGGGACAGGCCAGGTGTCGTTAGACGGGACGAGGCTATTTTGCCTTGAAGTGCCGACTGGAGGGAGGAGGTGAAGGGGGCTTCGCCCACGCTAGCGAGAGTTCCAAATGCGTCCAAGGACTGCATGAGTAGGGAAGAAACCGCGTTGTTTGTGGTCGCCGCTGACCCCGCATTAGTCAATTCCGGGCCTTGGGATGCAGTACCCTTGGCGGGTAGAAGCGCCACTGGATTGCGCACTGGGCTGCTAGCTGTGACTGTAGGGAAACTCACAATGCCCCCAATCCTTCGTCCCTAAGATGCTGTGAAGGGCCATATGGTTCAATGACAGCCAGAAATACATGCGATCCATATAACGCTTAGCCAGGACCTGGGCCACTTTGCCCCAATCCATCCTCCGGACCGGATCCCCGAATCGCCTTCGATCCCTATTGGCCCTTCAGGAAATAGCGGGCCCGGTTGGAACCCCTGGATCTACATATTTTATTCATTAGTAAGCGGCAAAGATTCCCCAAGGCGGACCGGGTCCAGGGAGGATTCAGAGAAAAAGGCCTGGGATTCAGGGACGCCTAGAGTCGGGGGATGCAGCTGGAAAGGTATTGCAACGCGTGAAAGTACCGCCATTGCGTTATTGAATTTCTACCCCAGAGTTCGCTATGCAAGTGTCCCGACAGCAAGCGTGCGTGAATGGCCAGTTGATGGCCGGTAGCTTTCATGGGTCCAGGGAGGACCTATGGCACGACCGGAACAGGAACCTCTGCCGCCAGCAGTGAATCGTTTGCATCAACGGGTTGAAAAATGGCGGCAGTCAAAGAAGGGTCAATTCTCGATCACACCCAGTGAGCTTTGGGAGGCGGCGGTCCCGCTCGGCGCGAAGTTCGGGGTATGCAGGATCGCCCGTACCGTGGGACTGGATTATGGCGGCCTGCGGAAGAGGGTTGCCGAGGTGCTGAGCAGCCCCAGTCCCGCACGGTCGATCACCTTCGTGGAGGTGCCTACCACAGGGATGGTACGGGCGGAGAAGTCCGTTCCGGAGTTCCGGCCGGATCCCACTCCGGAACCCGGCCTAGTGATCGACATCTCCCGGCCAGATGGTGCCCGGATGCGGATCAGCCTGAAGCCCGGCATCGACATGGACACCGTCGGGATCGTGGCCGCCTTCGCCGGGAGAGGCCATTGATCCAGGTCACCCCTCAAATGCGTGTCCTTGTGGCGGTGGAGCCGGTGGACTTCCGGAATGGAATCGACGGGTTGGCAGCACTCTGCCGGACGCGTCTCCAGAGCGATCCCTTCTCTGGCTGGGTATTCGTCTTTCGCAGCCGGACCGGTCATTCCTTGCGCCTCTTGGTCCACGATCGCCAAGGATTTTGGCTGTGTCAGAAACGCCTTTCCCAAGGCCGGTTCCGGCACTGGCCGGAAGGGAACGGGGAATCGGCGGAGCTTCTTGCCCATGAACTCCAAGTGCTGATCTGCGGTGGAAACCCCGCAACGACCGGCGTTCCAGCCGCTTGGAGAGTCTCCAAATGATACAATCGCTCATTGTTTATATAATTATGTTGTGTTGCTGCCCTGCGGTAGGCAAAGTTGAGGACATGGGACGTAAGAGGCAGCGGAACCTGCAACATTCCACGGTGTTGCCGGGTGGCCTTCCTGTCGAAGTTCAGGAGATAGAACTGGCCACCCTTTTCGGCTACGTCGCGAAGGCCCAGCAGGAACTCCTGAATGCCGAAGAAGCCAAGTCCCTGCATGTCTCTTTGGAGACCCTGGCCTTCCTTCTGGAGGAACTGAAGCGTAAGGGAGCCACCCTTCGGCGCCTGCAGGCCATGCTGTTCGGATCCAGTTCAGAGAAGACGGAAAATGTGTTTCCCGCTGCGGCGCCTGAGCCATCGGTACCAGAAGAAGCCTCCGTTGACCCGAAATCAGCCGATGTAAAGGCCGACGCGAAACCGAAGGCCAAGGGCCATGGCCGCAACCCGGCCTCCTGCTACCACGGCGCGGAACAGGTCCAGGTACCGCACCCGGACCTCTCGTCGGGAGATCCTTGCCCGGAGTGTCCGAAGGGGAAGGTCTATCCCATGGCCGAGCCCGCCGTGCTGGTGCGGGTGGTGGGCATGTCGCCCCTCTCCGCCAAGGTGGTGGCGCTGGACCGCCTGCGCTGCAATGGCTGCGGCGAAGTTTTCAAGGCTCCGGCGCCGGTGGGAATGGGCGAGGAAAAGTACGATGAGACGGCCACAAGCATGATCTCCATGCTCCGGTACGGCGCCGGCACGCCTTTCTACCGACTGGCGAAACGGCAGGCTAGCTTGGGAATTCCCCTCCCCTCGGCAACGCAGTGGAAGCTGGCGATGGAAGCCGCAGGCATTCTGGAACCGGCTTTCCAGGAACTGATCACTTGGGCCGCCCAAGGGGACGTGATCTATCAGGACGACACCACCATGAAGGTGCTCTCCCGGCCGGATCTGGTGATGAGGGGCACGAAGCAGCGCAAGGGCGTCTATACCTCCGGGCTCATCTCGAAAGCCGGGGAGCACTGGGTGGCCCTGTTCCTTACAGGTATGAACCACGCCGGGGAAAACCTAGCCGAGGTTCTCCTTCGGCGGAAGACGGAACTGGGCAGACCCATCCAGATGTGTGATGCCGCCTCGGCCAACACCTCGGGAGACCTGGACACCATCGTCGCCCACTGACTGGCGCATGCGCGGCGAAGGTTCGTGGATGTGGCGGAGGATTTCCCGGAGGAATGCCTTCACTTGCTGGAAAGCCTGCGGGAGGTCTACCGGAACGATGCCGAAACCAAGGGCATGTCTCCGCCGGAGCGCCTGCGGTTCCATCAGGAGCACAGCGGGCCGGTGATGGAGCGACTCCAGGTTTGGCTCCAGGACCAGCTCGACCAGAAGCGGGTGGAACCGAATTCCGGCCTGGGTTCCGCCATCACCTACATGCTCAAGCATTGGGAGCGGCTGACCCTCTTCCTCTGGGAACCCTCGGCTCCCCTCGATACGAACAAGGTGGAGGCTTCCTTGAAGCGAGCGATCCTCCACCGCAAGAACAGCATGTTCTACAAGACCCTGAACGGCGCACATGTGGGGGACGTCTTCATGAGCCTCATTCACAGCGCCGAACTCAACCAGGTCAACCCCTTCGATTACCTCGTCTCCCTCCAGCGGTACCACGCCTTGGTGGAAGAGAACCCCGAGGAATGGATGCCCTGGAACTACGCGGACACCCTGGCCGGGCTTGGGATGGCGGGATAGACCGTATGTGGACATTCACCTGGAAGCCGAGGGTGGCCAGAGGTCTGGCTCCTGAGAGGTTGGCCTTGAAGAGAATCCTGGAACATCTTGTCAAAAGCGAAATAATGACGAATATGCTTGCGTGTCCTGTCTTGCCACCTATCAACGTCGCCGACCTGAGCACGGGGTGCTCTATTCGCTCGTGGCCGAGCACCTGCCGGGCTTCCTGGCGCGCTGCGAGGATCTGGACAAGTATGTTCCAGGGTTCGTCCAGCGTGAATTTGAGGCGTTCCTGCACTGCGGCATCCTGGACTATGGATTTGCTCGTGTCCATTGCCCCGCGTGCAGTTTCGACCGACTCGTGGCGTTTTCCTGCAAGGGGCGAGCGTTCTGTCCAAGTTGTGGGGCTCGCCGGATGGAAGATGGCGCCGCACACCTTTGCAACGAAGTCTTGCCGCCGTTGATTCCCTACCGCCAGTGGGTGCTGAGCTTCCCCAAGCCCCTGCGCTATCTCATGGCCTACAACGCCGCCATCTGCCGCGATATTACAAGAATCCTCTCCCGCGTGGTATTGCGGTATCTGAAGCGTCTGGCCAAGAAGTTTCTCAAATTGAAATCCGTGCAATTTGCCAACCCCGGCGCGCTGGTGGTCATCCAGCGGTTCGGCTCGGGACTGAACCTCAACGTGCATTTGCACGCCCTCATGACCGATGGAGTCTATGTGCTGGATGACCAAGATCGGCCCATTTTTTGGGTGTTACCCGAGCCAAGCCGGGAGGACCTCGACCACCTTGCGGCTCAGCTTTGCGATGAGGTCATGGAACTCCTTCGCCGTCGTGGGTTCTGGTCGGATTCCGATGACAGCAGTGACAACGAGGATCCCGTGGATCCCCTCATGGGGCAGTTGGCGCGGGCTTCCATGACGGGGACGCTGGCCTTTGGCCCCGCCGGATCTCGCGTGGTGACGCTAGGAAACCCGCAGGACGCGAGGGTTTCCAAAGGCAGGGCCGGGCATGCCTCGGGTTTCAATCTGGACGCAGCCGTGCGGGTTGCCGCCGATGACCGCCTTCATCGCGAGAGGCTTTGCCGCTACCTCCTTCGCCCGCCCTTGGCGCAGGGGCGATTAGGGGAACGCCCCGATGGGCGCTACGCCTTCCAGATGAAGCACCCGTGGCCGGATGGAACCTCCGTTCTTATTTTCAGTGGGGTCGAGCTGATCGGGCGACTCGCGGCGCTCGTCCCGCCGCCGAGGCAACACGCGGTACGCTACTTCGGCATCTTTGCGCCCCATTCAAAACTGAGGCCCCTGGTGGTGCCGAAACCCTTGAAACCCAAACCCTCACCCGCATGCTGCATCCTGAGTGACGATACCGAAAAATGCCGCTACAGCCGCCGGACCCCCTGGGCTCAATTGCTCCAGATGGTGTTTGGCATCGACGTTCTGGAGTGCCCCAAGTGCTCCTGCCGGATGCAGCGAATCGCCTTCCTTACCCAACCAAGGGTAATCCGCAGGTTTCTCGATGCCATCGCCAAACGGGACGAGCCCCCGTAGGGATGCCCAACCCCATGGGAGGACGATTTCAAGCTCCCTGAGCCCTGCCAACTCGCCAAGTTGACGGGCACCGCCATGGTCAAGGACCGCTTGACGTGCCAGAGAGGGGTGCGATCCTTGTTGAATCCACAAGATCTTTGCCAATCTGACCCGTTTCAGGGTTCCCAACACCCTGATCAAGTCCCTCGAGACGGCTCTTTGTCTTTTCGTCATTCAGCGTTTTGGCCCTTTATTTTTACTATCCACCCGTTACGCCCCAAGGGGCGGGGAATTTGCCCAAAGTGATTAATAATTGATCATGACTGTGGAGGTAATTTCGTGAAGACTCGTTTCAGCTATTCGCTTATTGCATTTTCGTTCCTTATCCTGCTCCTTCTGTTCGGTTGCGGAGCGGGCACGACCGATGATCCCCGGATGGGTTTCCAGTACCCCGATCCGGCCGATTACAGCGCTCTTTCCTGGACCGAGGCCTTCCACGCGGGCCACGCGAAGTTCTCGAGAGAATACGCCTTCAGCGAATGGAAGGGTATAGACTGGCCCGCCCTCTTAGCCAAGTTTCTGCCGCGGATCGCGGCAGCCCAGGCCGCGGGCGACAAAGATGCCTACTACCGCGCCCTGCACGAGTATGTCTTGTCGATCCCCGACGGCCACATCAGCCTGAAAGCCGAGGACCCCGCGGTGCCCACGGCCCTGGGGAAGGAGCTTGCAGGTGGTGGGTTCGGAATGGCGGCGGCGGAACTGGATGACTGGCGGGTGATCGCGGCGGCGGTTGTCCCGAATGGGCCGGCCGATCTGGTAGGAATCGTGGCAGGCGCCGAGATAATCACCTGGAAAGGTGAGCCGGTCGAGACGGCGATCGGACGGATCGACGTGAGCACTGTTCCGCTCAAGGCATTGACAGGCGCTGTCGGGGGCGAATCGCCCCGGGCCACGAGCGAGCATTACCGGTTGGAGCAGGTGAGACTCCTGACGCGCGCCAAGATCGGCACGGCCGTTCAGGTCGTCTTCAAGAACCCGGGCGCGGGGGCAACGCAGACGGTCACACTCACGGCAATAGACGACGCCGGGCAGGGCTTTTCGCTCGCGAACTTCGCCAAGCGGCCGGCGGTTTCGGATCAAGTCGACTACCGGATCCTGCCCGAAGGGTACGGATATGTCCTGGTCAGGATGGAGCTCGATCTGGCGCCTCCCGGCGGCTACCCCTACGGGGTCTATCAGCGATTCAAGGAGGCGATCACCGCTTTTGTAACGGCCGGAGTGCCCGGGGTGATCGTGGATCTGCGCGGCAATTACGGCGGCTCGGACCGACTCGCCGCCGACATGTGCGGCTTCTTCTCCACCGCCTCTTCCTTCTACGAGTATCAGGAATACTACGATAAGCGCGACGGCCGGTTCCTTCGGTATACCGTTGACGAGAAGAGCCCCGAGACCTTCGTCGACCACCTCGCGATTGAACCGCAGACCCCCAATTTCGGTGGACCGGTGGTCGTCCTGGTCAATCCCGGGACCATCAGCTCGGGGGAAGGCCCCACGATGGGCATCGGCAGACTGCCGCAGGGCAGGGTCATCGGGTTCCACGGCACGAACGGCTCCTTCGGGATGGTGGGGGGTGGGATCGTGATGCCGGGAGGGTATACGATCGGGTACCCGTTCGGCCGCTCCGTCGACAAAAACGGGGTGGTTCAACTGGACAGCAGAAACGGGATCGGCGGCGTGGCCCCCAGCCTCCGGGTGCCGAAAACGCTCGAAAACGTGCTTGCCTATGCGGCCGGGACCGATGTGGAGCTCCAGTATGCCGTCCGGTACCTGAGCGGAAACTGAGAGGAAGCGGCGCACTGATAGAACAAGGGGAGCGGGAACATCTGAGCAGCCGGCCGATTGCGCCGGCTGCCGCGTCCGAGCCCGGCAGCCTCGCTAAGGGTTCTCCGCGCGAGATGACGCACGCCGGAGGTACGATTTCCGGTGGCGCTACTTTTCCCGCGGATAGGGCCAGGACATGATGCCGCCTTCCATCACGCGGACGTTCTTCCAGCCGTTCCCCTCCAGGACGAGGGCGGCTTCATACCCCCGAAGCGAGATCTTGCAGTAGCAGATGATCTCCCTTTCCTTGTCCTGTGGCAGCTCGTGGAGGCGCCTGCGCAGGGCGCCGAGGGGCACAAGCATCTCGCCGATGCCGAGGCGCATCTGTTCGAACTCTTCGGGCGACCGTACGTCGAGAAGAAACGGCTTCTCGCCGCCTTTTACCTTCTCCATGACTTCCCGACAGGAGGTCCCCTTCAGTCTCCCCTTCATCTTGTTCTGCAGGATGTGCGCCGCAGCGATGCCATGGTCGATGGCGAGCGAAAAAGGCGGGGCGTAGGGAAGGTCGGAATTGACGACATCCTCGACGGTGAGCCGGCCCTGGATGGCCATGGCCCACTGGGCGATCTGCCTGGCCACGTTCCCGGGACCGATGCACTGGGCGCCGAGGATCGCGCCGGTTTTCCTATCGGCGACGAGCTTGGTCACCAGGAGCTTTCCCTCCATGAAACCGGGCTTGTCGGGGCTGGCGCTGACGACTGCGACGATATCGTCATAGCCCAGCCGCCGGGCTGCCGCCTCGGAGAGGCCCGTCGAGCCCGCCGCGTAGTCGAAGACCTTGCACATTCCCGTCTGGATCGTCCCCGGAAAGGTCACGCAGTTCGCGGAGGCGGCATTCTCACCCGCCACGCGGCCCTGGAGGTTGGCAAGATCGCCCATGGGGGCGAGCACTTTCTTCCTATCCACAGGGACGGAGGAAAGCGGAGGCTCGCGGAGGAAGAAGGGCACTGATGGTGGGATTTTTCTGAATCCACCACCAACCTCGCACCAGTCCTATTGAAGGGCACATCAGGACAAAGGGATCGAGAACGGAGCAGTGAGCTCTGCCTGCTACTCCAATGCCGCCTTAGGCTCGAGCTGGGAACAGAGCATGCCCAGGAACATGAGCACACCTCCCACCACCAAGCGGGTGGTCACGGGTTCGTGAAGGATCAGCACGCCGCCGATGGCCGCGAAGAGGGCTTCCATGGAGAAGATGATGGAGGCATGGGCAGGATGGGCGGTCCGTTGGGCCACGATCTGCAGGGTGTAGGCGACACCGGTTGAGAGCAGACCGCCATAGAGGATGGGAATCGCGGCTGGAAGCAGTCCTGCAAAAGCGTTGGGCTCACGGAGTAGGGCCGCGATGAGGCTCAAGATTGAACAGGTGGCGAACTGCCCCACGGAGAGTTCAAGGGCCTCCATCCGGGTTCCGATCTGGCCGATGACGAGGATGTGCCCCGCCCAGAAGAAGGCGCCGATCAGCTCCAGCAGATCGCCGCGCGCGAGGGTGAAACCGGTGCCAATACTTAGGATGTAGAGTCCGATCAGGGCCAGCAAGGCGCCGATCCAGATCCGGATTCCCGTGGTTCTCCCCAGGAAGTATCCCACCATAGGTACCAGGACGACATAGAGGCAGGTGATGAAGCCTGCGTTGCCCGCCGTGGTGCTTACGAGCCCGATCTGCTGCAGCGACACGGCGAGAAACAGCACGGTCCCGGCCGCGACCGCCCACAGCATGCGGCTCCGGGGGCTCAGCCGGCCAGGGTCGTCGACGCGGCTTTGCCGGGCCTTGCGGCGTTTTTGGAGGAGCAGGAACGGCACCAGCGAAAGCGTTCCCAACGCGAACCTCGCGCCATTGAAGGCGAAGGGTCCGATCACCTCCATGCCGCTGCGCTGCGCCACGAAGGCAAAACCCCAGATGATCGCCACCAGCATCAGCAGACCATCCGACTTGATCGTATCCCGCACGAACTGCATGGAACCCTCACGGACGATTCGCGGTTGGCAGCTATTACCAGCGCGATGGCGCGCCAAATGCGCGCATGAAAACCTTGCGAAGATGCCCGGTTAAACCCCTGGCGGTCTGCGTGCGATACAACCTTGAGTGTAGCAAAACCGGAGCACCCATGCCGTTCGGCTCGAATGGCGGAAAAGCAATTGGCGGGGGATCAGCAGTCAAATAACATTTCCTGATTGTCGGCGATCCTGCGCCAAAAAGAGTCAAGACTCCATGATGACTTATCTCATGGTTGCGCGCATTCCGCATAGGCCTGGGGAAAAACCAACACGGAGGGGCGGAGCAAAGCAGAGGATCGCTGAGGAAGATTATTGTCTCCGCGGCCCTCGTTCTTTTCTCCGCGCCTCCGCGTCGAGCTTTGCGCTGCCGCATTCGAACCGCCTGCCCTTGAGGTTCTGTCACGAGTCATGAACGCAGACTGCGCTTGGTTTCCTGACCTTCTTCGTGTGCCTCCGCAGTCCAAATCATCAACTTCGTCTTTTCCTGCGAAGACATTACGCTGAAACGTGTTCGTCTGCTGAAGTGTGACGAGTCGGGTCTTGAGGCGAAAAGCTCGACGCGGAGGGAGGGACGGAGGGCGGCGGAGGCTCGCGGAGGAAGCTTTTTTTCTCCGGGGCGCCAGGCCCTTTTTGGGTTCCAACTTTCGCCCTGGTCATCCCCGTCGCAGCTGGTTCGCGCGCCATATGGAGGGTGCCAGACCGGTCTCCTTCCGGAACATGCGGGCGAAATAGGCTTGGGAGCTGAAACCCAGTAGCCGGGCGATCTCGCCCACCGGCATACTGGAATCCGCCAGGAGTTGGCAGGCGCGATCCAGGCGCTGGAGCCCCCGGAAACGCTGGGGTGTGAAGCCTGTCTGGGTATGGAAAGAACGCCGGAACCAGGAGTAGCTGACCCCCAACTCCGAGGCCATGCCTTCCAGACCTGTCCGATCCCATTCCGAATCGCTGAGGAGCCGCTTCGCGCCCTGGACCAGCTCGCGTTGTTTCCCGGTGCCACTGCCCTGGCGGGTGGCGGATTCCAGACGAGCCAAGAGGTGGGCAAGGGCTCCTCCCATCATCCGCCCCGCATCAGGGGGCTGATTCCGGGCCAGCTCCACCAACCGCACGATGAGCCCCAGTAAGTGCTCGTCGAAACCGGTCCGGATCACCCTCGGCAAGGCTCCAAAGAATCCCAGGCCCATCCAATGTTCCATCCAGTGTCCGGCGAAATCCACGAAGTGGATTCGGCAGGTGGTTCGGGGCTCCGGAACCAGCAGGGCTTCCCCGCGGGCATCCAGCAACACCACCTCACCCGCCTCCAGCCGGAGCCGCCGGCGCCCTTGCATCACCAGCCCCACCGTGCCCCGCACCAGAAAATGGAGCCGCCAACCATTCCCGGACAGGATGGGAGGGTCCTCCCCGGAGCCTATGGCGGTCACGTACAATCCCCACGCTTCGTCCTGGGGGGTCGGAAGGATCTTCCACAGGTGGGATGGGGTTTGGGGCACGGGTGGAGCCTCGAGGTTGCTTTTCAGGATAGTGTCAAAAAGTGCAAATCGGATGACAAAAGTCAAGCTTTCACCCGCCCCTGGGGAGGCCTACGCTGGCACATCTCCCATTGGATCCGGCATGCGTGAATCGCTGAAACACCTGAAGCAATATCTGCTCTGCGGTGTTTCGTACGTGATTCCCTTCGTGGCCTGCGGAGGCATTCTCATCGCGACGGCCATCGCCCTTGCCCCGATGAAGGCGGGCACGGGTCCGGACTTCTCCAACTCCCCCGCCCTGAAGTTACTGATGGACATTGGTACGGCAGCCTTTGCGCTGGTGGTGCCGGTGCTGGCGGGCTACATCGCCTTTGGCATGGTGGATCGCCCCGGACTGGTGCCGGGGTTCGTGGGCGGTTTCGTGGCCAATTCTCTGGGTGCGGGTTTTCTGGGGGGCATCGTGGCGGGGCTGGTTGCGGGCTGGTCGGTGATGCTGGTGAAGAGGCTGCCCATCCATCGCATCCTCCGGCCCATCCTGCCCATTTTGATCATCCCGGTGCTCTCGTCCCTGGCGGTGGGCAGCGTCATGTACTTTCTGCTGGGGAACCCCATCAAGGAACTCCTGACCTTCCTGGCTCAGGCCCTCCGTACCCTGGGTAGCGGCAACCAGATCCTGCTGGGCGTCCTGCTGGGCGCCATGATCGCCTTCGACATGGGCGGTCCGGTCAACAAGACTGCGTTCTTTTTCGGGGTCGCCATGATCCGCGAAGGCAACCCAACGGTGATGGGGGCCTGCGCGGCCGCGATCTGCATTCCGCCCTTGGGTCTGGGACTGGCCACCCTCCTGGCGCCGAAACTATGGAACGACCGGGAGCGGGAATCCGGCCTGGCGGCCCTGGCCATGGGGGTCATCGGCATTACGGAGGGCGCCATTCCCTTCGCTGCGGCGGATCCCCTGCGAGTGATCCCCACCATCGTCGTTGGAGGGGCCCTCGGGGGCGCCATCGCCATGCTGGGGGGCGTGGGTGACCATGCGCCCCACGGTGGACTGGTGGTGCTGCCGGTGGTGGATCACGTCCTGTGGTATCTGCTGGCCATCGGAGTGGGAACGCTGGCCGTGGCGCTCACGATCAACCTGCTGACCCGCCGCGGAACGAGGGGATCCCTCCCGGAGACACCATGAAGATCCTCGCCATCACCGCCTGCCCCACCGGCATCGCCCACACTTATATGGCCGCTGAGAACCTGGAGCGGACCGGGAAGAAACTCGGCCATGAGATCAAGGTGGAGACCCAAGGTGCCATGGGCATCGAGAACGAACTCACGCCCGCCGACATTGAGGGCGCCCAGGCCTTGATCATCGCCTCGGAGATACCGGTCCAGGGCCGGGACCGTTTTCAGGGCATTCCCCAGGTGCTGGAAGTGCCGGTGCAACTGGCCATCAAGAACCCTGCGGAAATTTTCAGCCGTCTCAGGACCTGACGGATGTCACAGCCACCACTGAGCTACCCAAGGGAGGTCGCCATGACCCGAGCCTCGCCCTGATCCGCACCCTCCTGCCCCTCTAATTCAACCGCACCACAACCCAACAAGGAGCCCCCATGAAATTGAACCGCATCGTCACTGGCGCGCTGGCCGCGTCCCTGGTGTGTCTCGGCGCCTCGCAGGCCCAGGCCCAGGCCAAGAAGTTCACCATCGCAGGCATCGTCTTCCAGGAAGACCAGTTCATGAAGACGGTCCTCATGGGCATGAAGAGCGTCGCCGACAAGAATGGCGTCGAGTTGCTGACCGCCAACACCTCCAACCAGATCTCCAAAGAAGTGGAAGTCGTCAACACCTATACCGCCCGCAAGGTTGATGCGATCTGCATCACCTACCTGGATCCCGCCGCTGCCTCCATCCCAGCCGTGAAAGCCGCCAACGATAAGGGCATCAAGATCATCAGCTTCAACAACACCCTGGCCGCCGACTTCCCCGTCACCACCATCCAGTCCAACAACAGCAGCCTGGGCGCCGGTTCCGGCAAGGCCGCGGCGGAATACATCAAGACCGTGCTGAAGGGCAAGAAGACCATCAAGGTCGCCATCATCAACTACAAGGCCCAGTTGCCTCCTGAGAGCAACGCCCGCCAGGATGGCTTCTGGAATGAGATCAAGGACATCCCCGGCGTCACCCTGGTGGGCGAGGCTTCCTCTCCCGTGGTGGACCAGGCCGTCAAGAAGGCTGGCGACATCATCACCGCCAACCCCGATCTGGACATTTTCTTCGGCTGCAATGACGGTGGCACCAAGGGCGCTGTCCTGGCGGTGAAGAATTCCGGCAAGAAGATCGGTGTCTTCGGCATCGACTTGGACAAGCAGATGGTGAGCTTCCTCCAGTCCAAGGACAACATCCTGCAAGCTTCCACCGCCCAGGATCCCTTCAAGATCGGCGCCATGAGCGTCCAGTTCGCCATCGATACCCTGAAGGGCCAGCCTGTGGAGAAGATGGTCATCGTGCCCGGCCTCACCCTGAGCCGCACCAATCCCAAGGCCATCGCAGAATTCGCCAAGACCGCCAAGTAAAAGCTGGAACCGCGAATGTCGCGAATTGACGCGAATGGAAGAGAACAAGCAGGAGTTGTTCCATTCGCGCAAGCGCATAGCAACGATTCGCGTCATTCGCGGTTTCAAATGCTGTTTTGCGAATCAGCCATGTT
>JANYIU010000288.1 GCA_025361955.1 Holophagaceae bacterium | reverse complement strand
TTCTGTTCTCAACCTGGGTCATAAATCTGTTTCGCGCTCAGCCAAGTAGGTTCACCTTCAGTTAGAAGGCCCGCTCTATCCAGCCGCCGAAGCTGCCATAAAGATTGCAAATTTTTGGCATGCCAAACGCTTTTCGTCAGTTCTCCCATTTCGCCCAGGTCTCCAGGATCCGCTGGGCCTGGAAGATGGGTCCCACCTCTGTTCCTTGGACCGGCACCAGCACTGAGCCATCGGGCGCGAGTTGAGCGTCCTTCTGGCCGCGCACCCAGGCCATTAGTTTCAGGGGATCCAGGGGCGTCTGGGGACTGACACGCAACTTCAGCCGGCCCTTGTCGAGAGCGACCTCGCTCACAGCGACGGCTTGGGCTAGGAGCTTCACGCGCAGCAGTTCGAAGAAACGGGCGCTCTCGTCGTCGTCGCTCGGTATCTGGCCAAAGCGGTCCTCCAGTTCGAGCCGGTAGAGTTCCAGGTCGCGCAGATTGCGCAGACGGGAGGCCCGCTTGTAGGCCACCAGCCGCTCGGCGGCCTGGTCGATCCAGCGCCTTGAAAGCTGTGCGGGGCCCAGCTCGATCTTCACCTCGAAGGTGCCGCTGGGCTGTCCTTGTATCTCCTGCAGGGTCTCCTCCAGGAGCTTGATATAGAGTTCGAAGCCGATGTCGTGAATGTGGCCTGACTGCTCGCCGCCCAGCAGGTTCCCGGCGCCGCGGATTTCCAAATCCATGGCGGCCACGCGGAAGCCCGAGCCCAGTTCGGAGAAGTCTTCAAGTGCCTGCAGCCGCTTCCGGGCGTCCTCGCTGATCTCTCCCTTGCCCGGGATCAGCAGGTAGGCGTAGGCCGGGACATCGCTGCGGCCCACCCGGCCCCGGAGCTGATAGAGCTGACTGAGTCCGAACGCCTCAGCGTGATGCACGATCAGGGTATTGGCATTGGGTACATCCAAGCCGTTTTCCACGATCGTCGTGGACACCAGCACATCGATGCGGCCCTCCATGAAGGCCAGCATGACCTGCTCCAGGGCTTCGTCCGAGAGCTGGGCGTGGCCCACCCCTACGCGGGCATCGGGCACCAGGGTGCGGATGCGCTCCGCCATGCTCACGATGCTCTCCACGCGGTTGTGGACAAAATAGACTTGGCCGTTGCGCCGCAACTCAAACTGGATGGCCGTGGCGATGAGCTCATCCGACCAAGGGGCCACCACGGTCTCGATGGCCAAGCGGTTCTTGGGCGGCGTCTCGATGAGCGAAATTTCCCGCAGACCGGTGAGGCTCATGTGCAGGGTGCGTGGAATGGGCGTGGCACTCATGGCGAGGACGTCCACGTTAGCTCGCAACTTTTTCAGTTTTTCCTTGTGAGAGACCCCGAAGCGCTGCTCCTCATCGATGACCACCAAGCCGAGATCGGCGAATTTGAGGCGACTGCCCAGGAGCTGATGGGTGCCCACCACGATCTCCACCTTGCCGTCGGCGATATCGGTGCCGATGACCTTGGCCGACTTGGGATCGATGAAGCGGTTCAGCATCTCAATGCGGAGGGGAAAGCCCCTGAAGCGCTCCTTGAGGGTGCGAAAGTGCTGGAAGCAGAGCACGGTGGTCGGGCAGAGGATGGCCACCTGCTTGCCATCCAGGGCCACCTTGGCGGCTGCCCGCATGGCCACTTCGGTCTTGCCGTAGCCCACGTCGCCGCAGAGGAGGCGATCCATGGGGCGATCGGATTCGAGATCGGCCTTCACCGCTTCGATGGCTTCGGTCTGGTCCGGCGTAAGGTCGTAGGGGAAGCTGGCATCGAACTCCGCCATCTCCGGTCCGTCCACGCTGTACGCGAATCCCTTTTCGGCCTTGCGCTGGGCGTAGAGTTTGAGGAGTTCCTCGGCCATATCACGGATGGCCTTCTTGGCACGGCGCTTCAATTTGATCCAGGTCGCGCCGCCGAGCTTGTCCAGAGGCGGCTGGGTGCCATCGGGGGAGATGTAGCGCTGGATGAGGTCGGCGCGCTCCAGGTTGACGTTCACGCGGCCATTATCCGAGTAGCGCAGCTGGATGACCTCGTGTTCCTCGCCGCCCACTGTGACGATCCCGAAGCCGAGAAACTCCCCGATGCCGTGGTCCATATGAACGACACGGTCACCCGGTTTCAGGTCGCGCAGGTCGCTGAGGAAGGCGGAGACGCGGCTCTTCTTGGGCGGGGCGGGCAGGGCCCTCCGGCCAAAGACCTCCCGCTCGGTGAGTACCAAGAGGCGTGAATCCTTGAGATAGACACCGGCACTCAGGGGCAGATGGATGCAGCGGCAGCCCGCTTCGGTGCCATAGGAGATCGGCAGCTCATATTCGTGAAGAATCTCGCCCAGGCGGTCCCGCATGCCCGTAGTGGAGCCAGCGAGGAACACGCGGTGATCCGTGGCAAGCAGTTCCTGAAGGTAGGAATTCAGTTCGCCCAGACGTCCTTGGAATTCCCGGGCCGCTTGGATTTGGAGGGGCAGATTGGCTTCAGACTGGAATTCGGTCAGGAGCATCGTAGGACGGCTCGGATCCTTATCGAGGAAACGATCCTCGAAGCTGGGACAGACCACGCCGCCCCGTCGCAGGACTTCCAGGCCCTGTTGAATGCGGGTCTTCTCCCGCTCGCGGAGGGCCTCTGCCCAGGCGGGCTCCAGTTTCACGCGCAGACACGGAGGGACCCAGTGGGCGAGTTGTCCCGCAGGCTGTTCCAGCAGGGGATAGAACAGTTCCTCGCCGGGGAAGTGACCCTGGCTGGCTAGACGCAACCTGCGGAAGGCCAGGTCGTCCTCGGGTTCCGTGGTGAGGTCCGCACGCGCTTCCACGGCCTTCATTAGGGGTTTCCCATCTCCGCGCTGACCCTCGTAGCGGGGGTAGAGGGTGAGCAATTCCAGTTCCGAGCCAGTGCGGCGCTGGGTATCCGAATCGAAGCAGCGAAGCTTCTCCAGTTCATCGCCGAAGAACTCCAGGCGCAGGGGATCCACGAGATGATCGGGCCAAATATCCACCACCAGTCCGCGGGCACTGAACTCACCGGGGCTACCCGCCAGATCCGTCCGGCGGTAGCCCAAAGCCACCAGGGTCTCCAGCAGAAGTTCCCGGGGGACTTGAGTGCCCCTGCGGAGTTCGAGTTTCTGCTTTTCGAACCAGCTGGGATGGGGCAGCTTCTCCTGGGCCACCAATGGACCGGTGACCAAAATCTGGACGCGGTGTTCCAATAGCCCGATGAGGGTGGAGAGCCGATCCTGCAGCACGACCCCCGGCGGGCTGGACTCGCCGCCCGCAAAGGGTGCGAAGCCAGGGAAATAGGCGACCTGAACCTCTGGGAGGAGCACCGCCAGTTCATGCGCCAGCGTCTGTGCCTCCGGTTCCGTGGGGGCGTCCACCCACAGAGAGCGGACCCGTGCTCCCTCGGTGGCCCATCTCGCCAGGATCAGCGCCAAGCCGGTCGGTGCGGTCCAGCGCAGCCGCGAAGCCTCCGTAGGGAGGGTATCCAGCAAGCGCAGCAGGTCATTCAACGAGGCCCGGTCGCGGGTATCCATAGCCTTTTAGTTTGCCCGGATTCTGGCGGATGTAATCCTGCATTCTCTACAAGCCGATCAAACGGGGCCTTTCCCGTCCCAGGAACGACTTTGGTGCCGCCCAGGCACTGCATGGCAGCATTCCGGTAGGCGGCGAGTGAGAAATCCCCCAGAATCGAGATATGGCATTGGGATCTACACCGTCTTTGGAAGAGGCATGCAGCGCCCTGCGCGAGGACCTTGCGACAGGCGATCTGGCCGAATCCGGGCACCTGCTGGAGCGGCTCCGCGAGCGCTACCGGACGGATCCCGCCTCATTCCGCCCTGCGCATATCGAAGCCTTGAAATCCCTTTCCGAATGTTTGAAACTGCGGCGGCAACTGAAGGAGACCTTTGGCTATTCCACCTTCCGGCCCGGGCAGGAGGAAGTAATCCAGACCGTGTTGTCAGGTCGGGATTGCCTGGCGGTGATGCCCACCGGCGCGGGCAAGAGCCTGCTCTACCAGTTGCCCGCCCGGATCCTGGGGGGGACGACTTTGGTGATCTCCCCGCTGATCGCCCTCATGAAGGACCAGGTGGATGCCCTGGTGGAAGGGGGCTTGCGGGCGACTTTCTTGAATTCCAGTCTGACCGCTGCCAGTCGCCGGGCGCGCATCCAGGGGCTGCATCGAGGTGAATACGAACTGGTCTACGCTGCGCCCGAAGGCATCGAACAGAGTGTGGGGCCCCTGCTGGAGCGCCTGGAGCTCAAACTGATCGCCGTGGACGAAGCCCACTGCATCAGCCATTGGGGCCACGATTTCCGGCCCGCGTACCGCAATCTGGCCGGATTGAAGGAACGCTTCAGGAACTTGCCCGTGCTGGCCTTGACGGCCACGGCCACGGAGGCTGTGGGGCTAGACATCATCGAACAGCTTGGCATGAGGAACCCAGTCGCCCACCGGGGCTCCTTCTTCCGGCCCAATCTGCATATCCACACCTTCAAGAAGGGTGGGGATGGCCCGCCGGTGCGGGAGGCCATCCTCCGGTTGGTGGAAGCCCGGCCGGGGCAGACCGGGATCGTCTATTGCCTCTCTCGCAAGAGTGTCGAAGGCACCGCGGAGTTCCTGCAGTCCAAAGGTATCCGTGCCAAGGCCTATCATGCAGGCCTGCGCCCGGAGGAGCGGGAGTCGGCCCAGGAAGCCTTCCGGCGCGATGACGTCGACGTGATCGTGGCTACCATCGCCTTCGGCATGGGCATCGACAAAAGCAACGTCCGATTCGTGATCCACCGGGACCTGCCCAAAAGCCTGGAGGGCTACTACCAGGAGATCGGCCGAGCAGGGCGTGACGGGGCTGCTGCCGATTGCATCCTGTTCTATTCCTGGGCCGACGTCATGAGTCTGGATCGCTTCACGGAGGAATTGGACGGCGAACAGGCCGAGCTCCAGCGCAGGCAGATCCGGGAGATGTTCTGGTACGGCGAGGCGGTGCGCTGCCGCCATCAGATGTTGGCTCGGCACTTCGGGGACCAGCTGGAGCCCTGTCGCACCAGCTGCGATATCTGCACGGGCCGGGATGTCCTGGCCGAGGCACCCAAGCGGGCCAGGCACGAGAAGCTCAAGGCAGCCGCGCCGCGGCAGGCGCCCAGGCCGATTCCTGAGAGTGACGAAGAAGCCCTCTATCTGGACTTGAAAGCCCTGCGCCGGAAGCTCGCAGATGCCCGCGGCGTGCCCGCCTACGTGGTCTTCACGGATGCCACCCTGCAGCACATGGCGCGCTTCCGGCCCACCACCCAGGAACACTTCCTCGCCATCTCAGGCGTGGGGGTCAAGAAACTCCAGCAGTACGGAGAGGCCTTCATGAAGGTCATCCAGAAGGCTTGAGACAAATAGAATCTGTTACGCGGACCTCACATCTCGCGGACCACCCAGCCCCTGGGCACAAGGATACGGTCCCACCAGATGGCCTTATCGGCCCGCTTGCCGACTGCGAGGAACATGCAAACCTCCTCGCCTCGGTGGAGCTGGAGAACTTTTCTGGCACGCCATGGATCGAATCCCTCCATGGGGCAGGAATCGTATCCTTCCGACCGCAAGGCCAGCATGAACGTGTTCGCTGCCAGGGCCGTGGTCTTGTTGGCCATGACACGCAGATCCGATTTCGAGCAAAGGCTGGGGGTGGGGCGGAAGAGGGAAACGACGCGCGCGATCAAATGCTTCAGCATTCCCAGAAAGCCGAAGGGATCCTGCAGGTACACCAATGGGATCAATCTCCCCCAGTATTGGGTCTGGCTCTTGCGGAGGATGCCGCGGGTCCCAAGGGTTTCCAGGATGAAACGGCTGTTCCTCTTCCAAGTCTTCGTGTGGGTGACCACGGCGATGAGCAGCGGCGCACTCTGCAATACCTTCTGATCGAGGCAGACCCGTTCTGCCTGTGCCCGAACCTCTGGACTCCGGATGATCACGAACTCCCAGTGCTGGAGATTGCTGGAACTTGGGGCCTTCAGGGCCGAATCCAGGCAGCGATCCAGCACCTCCTGGGGGACACTATCCGGGAGGAATTTCCGGATACTGCGACGGGAGTCAACGATCTTGTGGAAGGTCGTGGCTGAATCGATCACATCATCCTCGCATTTAAAAAGTGAACCTGATTATGGGCGACCATCAGCTTGCAAGAGCCCACTTAATAATCATCCTCTGATCCGTGGTGCGCGATTTTCATGGGGAACCTGGCGGGGCCCATAGCTTTTGAATCTTGAGGCGAAAAGCTCAACGCGGAGGTTGTCAGTTCCCTGTCAAGGGGCGGCGGAAGGTCTCGGAGGAAGATTTTTGTCTCCGGGATCCTCGCTCTTTTCTCCGTGCCTCAGCGTTGAGCTTTTCCCTTCCGCATCCGAACAGCCGGCCCTTGAGGTTCCCGGCTTTTTGTACTGCGAATTTTCAACCTCATCTTTTCTTGAGCAGAAGTTAGGCTGAAATCTTGCCTATCTGCTGCAATGTTGGGCGTTTGATCTTGAGG
>JANYIU010000279.1 GCA_025361955.1 Holophagaceae bacterium | reverse complement strand
CCGCCGCCTGGCTCATGGACGAGATCAAGCAGCGCGAGCCCAACTGGAAGCGGGAGCGCTACAAGGATGGCTCCGAGAGCTGGGTGGAATGTACGCACCGGTTCCAGATGTAGGGCGGTCTGCAGTCCCCAGTCTTCAGTCTTCAGGGCGCAAATCGCTGCGCGATTTGCGTTAACGCGCGAGCGCAGCTCGCGCGCAGGGGCCGGGAATCCGAACTTGTTTTTCGCTAAAATTTCGCCATACTTGGATCCCTCCCGGAGGATTCAGTGTTGGCGATGTGGGTTCCTGAACTGCCGTTCCAGCTGGCCTGCGGACGGGACGGGGTGCTGCGGGACCGGCCCCTGGCCTTCCTGAATCCCGAAAGCCCCCGCTCGCCCAGCCTCTGGTTCGTGAACCGCCTGGGCCGCGCCGAGGGGCTGGCCGCGGGCATGTCCCTGGATCAAGCCTTGCGAGCCGTGCCGGGCCTGCGGGTGCTGGAGCCGGCGCCGCAGATCTGGTGGGAGGCCCAGGGCAGCCTGGGTGACTTCCTCCAGCACTGGACGCCCCAGGGGCAGCTGGGGCGCCTGGGCGAGGCCCTGGTGGAGCTCCAGGGCACGCAAGCGCTCTTCGGGCCCCTGGCGGACACCGCCGCCCGCATGCACCGCGACCTGGCCGCTCAGCACGGCTGGGCCAGTCACGGGGGCCTCTCCCTCAGCGCCACCGCCGCCCAGCTCGCCGCCCGCGGGGAACAGCACCTGGAGCTGGTGGCGGATGGTGCCGAGGCCGCCTTTCTGGCCCCCCAGCCCCTGCGCCGCCTGCCGGACCTGGCCCCGCGCCTGCGCGACCGCTTCCACCGCCTGGGTCTGCGCTTCTTCGGGGACCTCCAGCCCGTGCCCCTGACCGTGCTGGCGGAGCTGACCAACGCCAAGGCCGCCCCGGACCTGCGGGCCAAGGTCAGGGGCGAGGACCGGCCCCGGCTGCCCCTGCTCACGGAACGCCCCGGCCACGCCCGCCACGGCTGGCGCCTGCAGCCCCCCTGCCTGCCCGAGGAGGTGGCCCTGGCCACCCGCTGCCTGGACTGGCTCTGGTCCGATCCCCGCCACCCGCGCCATCTGGTGCTGCGCTGGTGGGACGTGGACGGCGAGCCCCACACCTGGCGCGCCCCACCCGAGGACCTCACGGCCCCGCCCCTGGTGCTGGCCCGCCGCCTCCAGCAGGCCTTTCTGGCGGGCGCCACCCGCCGCCTCCTGGTGCGCGAAGTGGAGTTGCGCCTGGCCTGGGGCCTGGGCCGGGAGCGGGGCCTCTTCGAGGATCCCATCCAGGCCCGCCTGGAGCGCCTCGAACCCGCCCTCGCCCGCCTCCGCCGCCGCTTCCCGGACCAGGCCGTGTTGCCGGGGTGGATGGGGCAGGTCTTGAAACAAGCCAATAATAGCCTAATATTCAGGGAGGCCCGATGACTCCCACCCTCCACCGGGAAGGGCCCTTCCGATTCTTCTTCTACAGCCATGAACCCCGTGAGCCACCCCATGTCCATGTCGAGCGCGACGATGCCATCGCCAAGCTGTGGCTTCACGACAGTGCCATCGCGGACTCCGGGGGCTTCCCGGCCCAAGATCTCCAGCGGATCGTGGCCATCGTCTCGGCCCACCGGGATCGTTTCATAGAGGCTTGGCATGAGCACTTCGACCCATCCTGATCTTCCCCAACCCCGCGCCACGCATCTCTGGTTCGAGCGGGGGCGTCTGGTCGTTCAACTTCAGGACGGTCGGGAATTGGCGTGTCCGCTAGCCTTCTTTCCGAGGCTGGCGGCGGCTCCTGTGGGGGAATTGGCGGACTGGCGCTTCACGGGTCGTGGCACAGGCATCCATTGGTCGGGGCTCGACGAGGACCTCTCCATCCAGGGACTGCTGGAAGGCCGCCGTGCTCCGGAAGCGGATGCCCGGGCGAAGGCCCTGGCTCCGCGTCTGCGCGCAGCCCGCCGCCAGGCCGGGCTCACCCAGGCGCAACTCGCCGGGCGGATGGGGCGCTCCCAGGCTCTCGTGAGTCTCGCCGAGCGGGGCGCCCTGCGCATTGGCACCCCCTACCTGCGCACCGTCCTCGAAGCCTGCGGCCTGCCCGCCGACTGGCAGCCCTGATTCCATCTCCATAAAAAGATCGCCACTAAGCACACGAAGGGAAAGACGAGGACACGAAAAGGCCTTGGTGTCCTTCATGCCCGTCCTCGTGTTCTTCGTGGCGCGTTTTTCTCCCTTGGATTGATTCCCATGTTCGCCCTAGGCATTTCCGATTTCAGCGTGGGTGAAGGCGTCTACCCGGCGCGGCAGCTCCTGTCGCTGGCGCGCCGCTTCGGCTACCGCGACCTGGTCTGCTGGGACCGGGGCATGGCGGGCTATCCGAAGCTGCGCGACACCCTGGAGTGGATCCACAAGTCCCGCGAACTCGAAGGCCTGCCGCCGGATCCCCAGTGTACCGGCTTCCGCCTGCACCTGGGCTGCCGCTTCCCCTGGCGGGGCCACGACTACGGCGCGCTGCCCTTCAGCGATGCGGGTTACGCGGCGCTCAACCGCCTGCTCACGGCCCAGGCCCACGCCGAGCATGATCCGCCCATCGCCCTCCCGGGCCTCGGGGAGGCCGAACCGCCGCGCGATTGCCTCCTGCTGGCCGACGACCTCGCAGGCCTGGACGCTCTGCTGCGCGAGGGCTTCTATGCCGCGCTGCTGGCCCATCCCCGCCGCGCGCAGGAGGCCCGGAAGGCGCTGGCCGCGGGCCTGGAGGTGATCGCCCCCCAGGTGCTGCGCTTCCGCACCGCCGAGGGCCTGGAGATGCACCGCCTCAAGCGGGCCATCGCCCAGCAGGCCACGCTCCTCCGCACGGAGGCCCTGTGGGAGGCCAGCGAGGCCGCCGTGCCGCGCCCGGACTGGGAGGCCCGCTTCCCCTTCTGCGAGCCCGCCGTGGCAAGAGCCACCGCCGCGGCACTGGAGCGCGTCGCGGGCTGGAACATCCACTGGGGCCAGTGGGAAGTGGCCCGCCCCTTCGGGCACGAAGCGGGCGATGACGACAGCCACCTCAATGCCCTCCTGCGCCAGCGCGTGTGGGCCGGCACGCAGGAACGGTTTCCGGAACTGCGCGGCGACATCCTCGCCCGCATGGAGCAGGAGCTGGAGCTCATCGCCTTCAAGGGCTTCGCCCGCTACTTCCTCCTGGTGCAGGACATCGTGCAGGCGCTCAAGCACCAGGGCCTGCCCACGCGCATCTGCGGGCGCGGCAGCGGCGCGGCCTCCCTGGTGAGCTACGCCCTCCACCTCAGCAACGTGGATCCCGTGGACACCAACCTCATGTTCGAGCGCTTCCTCACCAGGGAGCGCCAGGATCCCCCCGACATGGACATCGACTTCGCCTGGGACGAGCGCGACCAGGTCATCCAGGCCGTGTTCGAACGCTACGGCCGCGAGCGCGTGGCCATGGTGTCCAACCACGCCTACTTCAAGGCCAAGGGCGCCCTGCGGGCCGTGGCCCAGGCCCACGGGCGGCCCGACAGCGAACTGAAACAGCTGGCCCGCCTGGTGCGCGGCTGGGAGGGCGGCCTGGAGCGCGCCGCGGAGAACCCCGCCTGGGACGCCATCCTGCGTCAGGCCCACGCCCTGAGGGGCCACTTCCACCAGTTCTCCGTGCATCCCGGCGGCACCATCGTCACGCCCGGGCCCCTGTGGGAGCACGCCGCCTTCCAGCCCGCGCCCGCCAAGGAGGGCGTGTCCACCACCACCTGGGACAAGGATGGCGTGGAGAACTACGGCCTGGTGAAGATCGACCTGCTGGGCAACCGCAGCCTCGCCGTCATCCGCGATGCCTACGCGGTGCTGGGCGAGCGGGTGCCCAAGGATCCCGGCACCCACGCGCGGAAGGATCTCGCCACCCAGGCCCTGCTGGCCCGGGGCGACAGCATCGGCGTCTTCTACGTGGAAAGCCCCGCCACGCGCCAGCTTCAGCAGCGGGTGCAGAAGGGTGATTTCGAGACCCTGGTGATCCACAGCAGCCTCATCCGCCCCGCCGCCTACCGCTGGGTGGACCGCTACGTGAAGCGCAGCCGGGGCGAGGAGGTCTGGGTGCCCAGCGATCCCGTCTTCACCCACCTGCTGTCGGAAAGCTTCGGCGTGCTGGTCTACCAGGAGGACGTCATCAAGGTCTGCGTCGAGCTGGCGGGCTGGAGCCACTTCGAGGCCGATCAGCTGCGCAAGCTGCTGGGCAAGCCCGACTGCGAGGCCAAGCTGCCCTTCTTCGAGGCGCGGTTCCGGCGGGGCTGCGAAGGGCGCGGCGTGCGTCCGGCCATCGTGGACGAAGCCTGGGACATGATCCGCACCTTCACGGGCTACTCCTTCTGCAAGCCCCATTCGGCCAGCTACGCCCAGGTGAGCTTCGAAAGCGCCTGGATCAAAACCCACCACCCGGCCGTGTTCTTCGCGTCGGTCATCACCAACCAGGGCGGTTTCTACCCCGCCATCGCCTACCTGGGCGACGCGCGGCGCCACCGCCTGGTGGTGCGGGGGCCCGATGCCAACGCCTCCGCCTGGCCCTTTAGCGCCGAGGGCGAGCAGGGCCTGCGCGTGGGCCTCATGCAGGTGCAGGGCGCCCTGGAGAAAGAGGTGCGCGCCCTGCTGGAGGAGCGCGAACGCAGCGGCCCCTTCGAAAGCCTGGACGAACTGCTGGGCCGCGTGAAGCCCT
Source organism: Holophagaceae bacterium (assembly GCA_025361955.1). GTDB lineage: Bacteria > Acidobacteriota > Holophagae > Holophagales > Holophagaceae > UBA1801. The sequence continues at coordinate 3,974 of JANYIU010000279.1, read as the reverse complement.
CCGTCACCACGGCCGAGGCCCTCTGCGCCGCCGGGGCCTTCGACCGCTGGGCCCCGGACGGCGACCGCACGCGCCTCATGTGGGCGCGCTTAGGCGGCGTGCCCCCGGGCGTGCGCCCCCGCCCCACGGACCCCTTCGACCGCGCCGATCTGGAGATGGCCACCCTGGGCCTCACCCTGGAACTCCACCCCGCCGCCCTGGCCCGCGTGCGCAAGGGCGGCGGCCCCGACCGCGCCGCCGACGCCCTGCAGGGCAAGCCCGGCCGCCGCCTGCGCTTCTGGGCACTCGTCGTGGCCGACAAGGAAGTGGCCACCGAAAAAGGGGAGCGCATGCAGTTCATCACCTTCGAAGACGAAACCGGTCTCGCCGAAGCCGTCGCCTTCCCCGACGCGATCCGCCGCCGACAGCGACCCTTCCGCGTGGGGGATGTCGTAACCATCAGCGGCAAGACCACCGTGCAGGATGGGCTGGATGTGTTTGAGGTGGCGTGAGGGGGAAAAGCGAGACACCGATGAACACCTCACTTGCAGATCCAGGCTTTATGCCCATGATGGTCATCCAGCCTTCTGGACACCGACAAGGAGATGGGCGAAACCTCGGACGCGAGCTTCAGGCGCCAGTTGAGCTACAACTCCATCTCCACGGCCTTCCAAACGCTTCCCAAAATGGCCTGCTTGGGGAACTCCTACAACATACAAGTTGAGCGGAGGGTTCGGCGCGTCACAATTCTTCAAAGTAGTCTGAATCGATTTTTTTAATTGTATAAGACGCGGCAACAGAGACGCCAATTTCGAAGTCAATCATAAGATCAGACAGTTGCTTGCCATTAATTAGAACAACCTTGGTATCAATGTTTGAAACGTATGCAATGGCATCATTACTGTAGGAAGAGGTCGTGATGAAAACGCCCTTTCGGGCACGTTGACCTTGGAGAGCACCAACAAATTTCTGAATTTCAGGGCGACCAACAGAGCCTTGCCATCTTTTTGCTTGAATGAAAATGGTGTCTAGGCCAAGGCGGTCTTCCTTGATGATTCCGTCAATGCCGCCATCTCCAGTTTGGCCGATACGTTCACCAGCATCTTTCCTGGAACCGCCATAGCCCATTTTGACAAGAAGCTCGACGACGAGCTGCTCGAAAAAGGTCGGTGAGCAGGAAAGGATTCTAGAGAGCAATTCTTGGGAGAGCTGTTCTCTGAGGCCTAAATAGGCCAACTCAAGTGATTCCTCAGGAGTAGCTGTAGGCGGGGCTGAGTCCGTTGATTGTTCTGATTCTTGGCTTGGTCGGGATGAATCTCTGAATTCTAAGAACTCAGGCCATTGCTCTAGAAACTTTGAATCAATACGGCTTGGTTTTGACACGAGCAATTGTTTGCCTCTTTCCGTTATCCGAAAGATGGCTCGTCGTGGCGATTCAATCAGGACGGCTTTTTTCAGGTAGGTTCGGGCCCACCCAATGCGATTGATGAAAATGCCTTGTTGCCCACTCGGGAGGCGCTCTGCTCGCTCTGCTGGGGTAAGCTCAAACACTTTTGCCAGAGCATCTTCTGATTCACGAAGAGAGTGCTCATCTCCATCAGATAAGAATTGAAGAAGAGGAAGCATGCAGGTTTGGTAATCAGGTATTGGCATCAGGGTTCTCGATTGAGAAAAGTTTGTAGAGCCCAAGTCTGTATTCGGTGAACCTCATCACTGAACGCCAAGCTTGCCTATGGTGGGTGGTGACAAGGAAATGCTGAGTGTTGGGAATTCCGTGCTCATGCTCCCACCAGGCCGGTCGGATTCTGATCACAACTGGGCCAACGGCGCTGAATCAGCCTCTGAACGGTAGGTGTGGGTCGGCGTCGGTGGCTCGGGCGGCTTGGGTTTCTTCTTGGGTCCTTCGTGGCAAGGGAGAACTGAAAAGATTTTTCGCCGGGGATGGACGGGGATAAGGGAACCGGATTGCGTGGAGGAGCGGCCCCATCCCCGTGCATCCCCGGCAGAAGGCAGTGGTCTTTCATCCTGTTTATCCCCTCCATCCTGGCTAAATCACAGGGTTTTGTTGAGCCAGGATGCAGGGGATGAAGGGGATCAAGGAACGATCCCTGGCTGCGTGAGACTCGCGGATTCTCAGGACCGAATGCAAAAGGGCTTTTCGCCGGGGATGCTCGGGGATGGGCGGGGATAAGGAACAACGATTGCGTGCGTGAACGGCCCCATCCCCCGCGAATCCCCGTGCATCCCCGGCTGAAGGCAGTTGTCTTTCATCCGCGTCCATCTGCGTTCATCTGTGGTTTCATTTTTTTCTGCTTTTCCCCGCGTTCACAAAAGGATCGGCGGTAAAAACCCGTAGAATCACGCTCGCATCCAAGCCATGGCGCTTCGAAATCAGCGGCTGGGAACCAGATCCAAGGTGTTGACACCTGCTTTATTGAGACGCACATTCATCGTGTTTCGGCGGCGTGCCATCACGGAATCCAGAAACCAGGAGGTCCTATGACGACCTACTCCTATGGCGAATGCCTTGAACGGGCCTACAAGGTGAACTGGCGAATCAAGGATGTGCTGGGAGAAGTGGACTTCGACCTTTCGCGGTGCTGGCTTCCTGCCCAGCTTTCGGGGGCCGACGGGATCTTCTGTCTGAACGCAGAGGAGAAACGGAAGCTGAGCCATGTGGAGATGGGGGCCTATGCCCACCTCTTCGGGTTCGTGGAGGAGTTCATCGCGCCCCAGATGCTGAACTTGGCTCGGGAGGTCGAGGTGGAGCACCGGGAGGCCTTCGATGCCCTCGCGAATTTCGCCGCCGAGGAGGTCAAGCACATGCACCTGTTCCGCGAAATCCGGCGGCGGGTGGACGAGAAGCTGGGCTTCCCCCTTGAACTCCTGGAGGGGCAGCACGAGGTCGCGCTGGCGGTCCTGAGCAAGAACCGGGGGGCGGTGCTGCTGCTGACCTCTGCCATCGAATGGTTCACCCAGTTGCACTTCCTCAGTGCGATGAGGCATTCCGATGAGCTGGATCCTCTGACCAAGGAGATCTTCCGCAGCCACTGGCTGGAAGAAGCCCAGCACGCGCAGCTAGATCATCTGGAAACGATCCGGGCCTTCAAGGACATGGACGACGCGGAACGGGACGAGGCCATCGAGGACCTGATCTGGCTGTTGGCGGCGGTGGATGGGCTGCTCCAGCAGCAGACCGGCCATGACGTGCGCAACCTGGAACGGTACCTCGACCGCGAGGTTACTCCCCCTGAGCGAGAGGAGATTCTCCGCAACGTGCTGCGGGCCAAACGCTACTGTTTTATCGAGAGCGGGGTCACCCACCCCCATTTCCAGGAACTCTTCCTCACGGTCACCACTCCTGCGCAGCAGAGTCGGGTGAAGGAGGCGCTGGGCCTGATGCTGGAAGGGAGCCCCACTCACTGAGCCCGACCTGGGGCAGTCCTCCGTCAGGGTTCCAGACTTCTGTGGCCCGCTTTTGCTAACCTCGAAGCATGGAACCCACGACCCTCCGCGCTGTCATGGCCGCACTTCGCAAGCCGGAGACGGGCTGTCCCTGGGACTTGAAGCAGGACCATCAATCCCTGGCCCGCTACCTACGCGAAGAGGCGGGGGAGGTGCTGGAGGCCCTGGCTGAGCATCAGCCCGGCGACGCAGCCACAGAGGCTCACCTCTGCGAAGAGCTGGGTGACCTCTGGTTGCAGATCGCCTTCCATGCCCAGCTGGCCGCAGATCGTGGCGCCTGGGATATCCACGACGTGGAGCGGGTCGTGGTGGAGAAGCTGGTGCGCCGCCATCCGCACGTGTTTGCCGAAGTGGAAGTGGCGGGCGCCGAGGAAGTACTCACCAACTGGGCCGCCATCAAGCGCGCGGAGAAGGGGCCCACACCGGACACCGAGCCGAGATTGCTGGAGGGCATCCCAGCCACCCTAGCGCCCATGGACGAGGCGCTGGAGATCGGCCGGCGCTGCGCCAAGGTGGGCTTCGAATGGCCG
>JANYIU010000273.1 GCA_025361955.1 Holophagaceae bacterium | reverse complement strand
TCGCCGCCTTGCAGGAGGTGAAAAAGGATATCCATGAGATGGCTGACATGTGAGCCGTTGCGCCTGGCCGCAATCGTCGAGTCCTCCGGCGTCAGTCCAGGATAGTTCTTGTCATGATCATCCTGCCCATCCTGCTGCCCTTCTTGCCCTACCCTTCCCGTTCCGGATTTCCAGCAGGTCCCAGTCAAATCCCGAACCAGTCCTTGATCTGAGCCAGCCATTGTTCGCGCCGCAGTCCGGTCTTGTCGGCCGCCTGGGCTCCCAGGCCCCGGGCGCGGGCTTCCATGAGATCCACGAGGCGGTCGAGGACCTCGGGTTCGCGCTGGAGGCTCTGTTCGAAGGCGGCCTTGGGGATCTCCAGCAGCTCGCAGGGGGTGTCTGCAACCACATTTGCATTGCGCGGGGCGCCAGTCAGGAGCGAAGCCTCCCCAAACCAGTCACCCGCCTTGAGCTCGGCCAAGCTCTCCCAGTAGATCCCCGTGTGGGGCTCCGTGCGCTCCACGGGCCGCACAACCTTCAGACGGCCTTCCAGCACGACGAAGAGGGAATTGCCTGGATCGCCCTCGCGGATGATGCCTTCCTCCGGCGCTGCGTGGCGCAAGATGATCTTGCCCTTGAGCTCCTGGAGCCATGACTGGGGCAGGTTGAGTTGGACCAGGAGCTGCTTGAGGAAGGCTTCGCTCATCTCCCGGTGCTTGGGCCGGAGCGTCGTGGCCCCATGGGGGCCCAGCAGGGGGAAACCTTCCCGGGGCAGCACCGTGCAGGCCAGCCGCATCGCCAGGAAGTTGCCCAAACGGCCGTGCCGGTAGCCCAAGGCCCACCAACGCATCTCGAAGACCGCCCCCCCCATGTCGAAGCTGTGCACCACCACTTCTGGCTTATGGTGCGCGAAGTGAGGTATGCCACCCAGGGCGCGGGTGAGCTTGGCCAGGGCGATGTGCAGATCCTGGTGGGGCTCCACGATCACCTTGGCCGTTCGGCGATGCAGACCTGAGGGCACGTAGAGGTTCGTCACCACCGCCTGGGCCAGGACTCGGTTGGGCAGGATGTCCATGTCCCCGTTTTCCGTGCGCAGCTGCACCGTGCGCCAGGTCATGGCTTCCACTTCGCCAATGAGGGTCTCCCGGCCGGGACCCCCGCGCAGATTGCCCGTGATCTCCAACCAGTCCTCCACCTGGAAGGCCGGGTCGAGGTGCATGGAGATGCCTGCGAAGAGATTGCCAAGGGTCTCCTGGAGCGAAAACCCGATGACTGCGGCGGCGATGGCCCCGGAACTGAAGAGAGCCGTCGGATCCATGCCCACGATTTTTCGCAGGATCAGCGCTGCCGCCGTGAAATAGAGCGCGACGACGATGAGGTCCCGGGCGAACCCTGGCGTGGCGGTCTTCCGGTGCCGGAGCAGCGGATCCAGCAACACGAAGGCGAAGACCCGGACGCAGACGAAGGCCACCAGCGACCAGAACACCACGTCCGCCAGGGTCTGCAGCGAAGGGACTGCGCCAAAGCGCGGCAGGACAAAGGCCGCGACAATCAGCAGCAGGAGGAGAATGCCCCAGGCGATGGCTCGCCGAGTCCGGCTGATACGCTCTCTCAGGTCGTGGAACATGGGGAGGAGGATACTCTTTTTCGCCCAGCTCCGGAGGTCTCAGTAAGCTCCAATGAGGCCTTCCAGCGCAGCGGCGGCCTCGGTCAGGGAGGGAAACACTGCCAGGCACTGGGATCGGAGTTCGGCCGTCGGCTCGATGAGATCAGGCACCATGATCACCCGCATCCCCGCGGCCAAAGCAGCGCCGATGCCACTGGGAGAATCCTCGAACACCAGGCAATCGTCCGGCTCGCAGGCTAAAAGACTTGCAGCCTTCAAGTAGATGTCCGGGGCGGGTTTCCCGGCCTGAACCAGGTCCCGGGTGACCAGGACGTGAAAATGATCCACGATCCCCGATAACCACAACACGGCATGGGCATAGACGGATCGGCTGGAAGTCCCCAGGGCCAGCCGAAGGCCAAGTCTCCTCGCTTCCACCAGGACCCGCTCCACGCCTGGTTTCATGGGCACCCCGTGCGTCACGATGTGGGACCGGAACAATTCACGATGGCGCTCCTCGACCCGATCGTAGGGGAACCGTCCCGCAAAAAGCTTGTCGTAATAGGATCTCGCCAACACGTGATCCAAGCCGATGGTGCCCCTGACAGTTTCATCGCCCAGGTCGAGGTCGAGGGAGCGTGCCGCTTCTGTCCAGGTGGAGGCCGCCAGTCGCTCCGTGTCGAACAGCAGCCCATCCATGTCGAAAATCAGCGCTCGCAGCCCCATGGCAGCCCTCGGTTCCAGCGTTCACGGCCCACACACAGAATCCGGGTACACCCGCCCTGCGCTTCACTCAGCCCAGTCAACACTGTAGCAGCCCCGGACCCTGCCCATGCCCTGGATGCCTACGATTACAAGGCTTTCAGCGTGGCTTCGTCCAGCTTCGGCAGCCCGAGCACGGTCAGGTTTTCCCGGACATGCTCCACCCGGCTCATGCCCACCAGGGCTGCGGTCACCCCCGGACAGGAACGCGTGAAAACAGTGGTTATTTGTTAGCGGCTGCTAGGGTTGCTGCGCCAGCACACGCTCCCGGTCCAGATAGGGGATGGTGCGCCAGTTACCGACCAGGGGAATGGTCACGGTGGGCCGGCTTAGAACGTATTCGAGCAGCAGGTTGCGCAGGGAGTATGGGGTGGTCATCTCTGCCCCTCCTTGGAACCCCATGGCTGCCAGATACCCGCCTCTGCCTGCCAGCCGGGAGGTGGCGAGGGCCAGAGTGAACTGCTGCGCGTCCGTCACTGGCTCATTTCGGTAGGTCAGCACGACGACCCGCTGGCCCAGTGGCTTGGAGAGATCCAGAGAGTAGTTCACCCCGGAAATCAGGTCGTGATCGCGGGGCGCCACCTCCCGATTGAAAAGATCGGGCTCATAGCTGAGATTGTAGAAGCGAGCCGAATGCTCCAGGTATTTCCGCAGCTGGATCCCGCTGATGCGGATCCGGGCCAAGCGATCCTCCGCCGGGGCCAAGGCATAGAACTGGCGGACGGAAGTGGCTCCTTTGGGGATGTAAATCCGGCTCCCAGGATTGGCAACCGCCGACAGTTGAGCCCCCGTCGCCTTGCGCATCACCGTGTGCAGCAACTGGACCAAGGCGGAGTCCTCCATGCAGGACCAGCGCCCATCCAGGTCGGTGGCCAGATTGGTGGCATAGGTGTTCAGGTAGGCCTCCGTCTCTGCCCGCAGGAAGGCGGTGAGCTCCAGGACTTGGGGGTCCAGGACCGTCTCGGCCTTGGGCTGCTCCAGGCGGAGTTCGGCGCTCTCCACCTTCCAGTGGAACCGCTCCTTGCGAATCTTCAGATCGGCTACGCCGACAGCCTGGCCGACCTGGAGGACAGGCACACCAGCCACCTGAGTCGTCTGCGACTGCGCGCCATTCCCCGCGAGGATCAGATCGATGCCAGGCACTTTCTCAGCCAGGCACCTCACGGGATTCGATCCCATGGTGGTGCAAGGGTCCTTTCCGAGGGCACCGTGGATGACCACGATGACGAGATCCGCCTTTTCCTTATCCCGCAATTTGGGAACCAGCGTTTTGGCTATCTCCACAGGATCCAGGAAGGTGATGTCCGCCAGATTGGCTGGGTCCGTTCCCTGGGCCACGGCAGCCGCCGTGAGCCCCAGGATGGCCACCTGGAGCCCTCCCACTGCCACTTTCACGTAGGGGGTGAAGACGCCCTTTCCAGTGGAGGCGAACACGGTATTGGCGGAGAGAAAAGGAAACTGGGCCATTTCCTCCACGCTTCGCAGCAGCTTGAAGCCAAAGTCGTACTCTCGCTCGCCGACCGCCAGGGCGTGATATCCGAGGGCGTTCATGATGGCCACGGAGGGGTCTGGCAGTTTCGGCTTCAGGCGGTTGCGAAAGTAGTTCGCGGGGTCCCCAGCAAGGACGTTGCCACAATCCAGCAGCAGGGTGTTCGGGTTCGCGGCCTTGAGGTTCCGGACCAGGGTGGCCACCATGGCCCAGCCCTGATTGGCAGGCTGGAGGGTGAAGGTGTCGCGGGGCAGGATGCGTCCCTGCAGATCCGCAGTGACAAGAACCTGGAGCCCCACCTCCTGAGCATTGAGGATCAGGGTGCAGAGCAGGATGAGGACGGAACGGATCACCAGGACCTCCAGGTGCTTCCACTACGATAACCCAGGGGGGTTCCGAACACCTTTCACGGTCTTTGCTTGGACCAGAAGGCCCGCGAGAGTAAACTGGCTCCTCGACCCCAGGAGCGTTCATGCAAGAAGTTCAGATCAAAGCCCCGAAGCACGAGTTCACCCTTCTTTGCGACGATATCCGCCAGGAAATGGGCGGCAAGACCTCTCTCATGGGCCTGTACGACCATCACATCGTGGTTCCTCAGGTCCCCTTCGTCCTTCCCAAGGTGTGCTTCTACACCCGCTTCTCCCGCATGGACGGCATGTTCAAGTTCAGCTTCTCCATCGTGGCCCCTGGCGGTGAGCGCAAGGACATCATCCGGGATTCTGATGTGCAGATTCCTGACGGCGCCAAAGAGGGCACCTTCAACGTCATCGCCTCCCCCTTCGAAGTGAATGCCGAGGGTCTCTATGAAGTGATCGTGGGCCTCACCAAAGGCGCCGACCGCTTCGAATACGTCTACAAGTTCGCCATTTCCGATGCCGAGCGCCTCAAGACCGAATACGAAAAGAACCTGGCCGAGCAGACTGGCGCGCCCAACTGAGCGGTTTTAGCATCCAAGGAAGGGACGGGCAGAACCCGTCCCTTCCTTTTTGTGGACTCACGTTGTCTTTTCTTCCCGCAGCCAAACACGGATAGCCTTTTCCCATGGTGGATCGTTACCAGAAGCAGCGCATTTTCCTTGGCCAGGACGCCGATGCCAGGCTGAGAAGCCAGCGGGTGGCGATCGTCGGCCTGGGGGCCACAGGGTCCGTACTGGCCACCTGGTTGGCCCGGGCCGGGGTCGGCCAGCTGACCCTCATCGACCGGGATATCGTGGAACTCTCAAACCTCCACCGCCAGATACTCTACACGGAGCAGGACCTGGGAACGCCCAAGGCCCAAGCCGCTGCGAAGCACCTGGAGGCAGTGAATTCGAATCTCCATCTGAATCCCCTGGTAACGGATCTCACCTCCGGGAACGCGCGGGAACTGCTGGCGCATTGCGATCTGATTTTGGACGGCACTGACAATTTCGAAGCTCGCTTCCTCATCAACGATGTCTCCATCCTCACGGGAACGCCTTGGATCTACACCGGTGCCATCGGCGCCGAAGGCATCGTCTGGCCGATCGCCCCGCCGACGACCCCCTGCCTGCGCTGCCTCATGGAACAGCCCCCCGCCAGTGGCGATGTGGACACCTGTGATAGCGCTGGGGTGCTGGGGCCAGGCGTGGGCATCGTCGCCAGCTGGGCCGCCATGGAGGCCCTCAAGATCCTCACCGGAAGCGGCGAGCCCCAGCGAGAATTGGTGCGCTTCGATTTCTGGCACAATGAGCGCCAGTTCATCCAGCCCCCGAAGACCCGCTGCCTCTACTGCAGCCAGGGGCGCACAGAATTCCTGGACGCCCGCTGGTCCCTCAAAGCTTCTCCCCTCTGCGGCCTGGAAGGTGTGCAGATCCGCGTGAATCCGCCCGGAAAGCTGGATCTGGAGATGCTCCAGAAGCGCCTCGAACAGCGCACCCACAGCCTCTGGAAATGCAGTTCCATGACCCTTGCAGGTCACGAAGGGGCCCTGCAAGTGATCCTCTTCCAGGATGGCCGCGCGCTCATCCATGGTCCCATCACGCCGGAACGGGCGCGAAGCTGGTACACAGAGGTCGTAGGGTGCTGACCCTCTTGCTGGCCTCCCGCAACGCCCACAAGCTGCGCGAGATCAATGAACTCATGCCGGGCATGAAATTGATCCCCTGGCCCGCCGAGGCTCCGGAAATCCCTGAGGACGGCGCTTTCTTCCAGGACAACGCCCTCCAGAAGGCCACCTTCGCCCGGGCTTGGTGGAAGCTCTGCGGCACCGAAGCCGTGGCTGGCGTCCTGGCCGATGATTCGGGACTCTGCGTGGATGCCCTCTGGGGAGGCCCAGGCGTTCTCAGCGCCCGCTTCGCCAAGAACCTGGAACGGGATCCCAAGAACCGAAAACTCCTGGCCATGATTCCTGCGCACGCCGCCCGCACGGCGCGGTTCGTCTGCGTGTTGGCTTTCGCGCCCAGGACGGGCGAACCGTTCACCGTGAGCGGCGCCGTGGAAGGCACTTTGGCCTTGGAACCTTGCGGGACTGAAGGCTTTGGCTACGACCCCATCTTCATCCCCCAAGGCTTCCACCAGACGTTCGGTGAACTCCCCGCCGAGGTGAAGCATACTTTCAGCCACCGCGGACGGGCGGCAGCAGCCTTGCTGGAGCGGCTGGGAGTCAGTAGTCCGCGAACTGAGGCAGCCAGGCTGGACCCGCACTGATTCGCGGCGAGTGCTTCAGGCTTCAGGAAAAGGCGGTGGCTCCTCGGGGTCCGGCATCGCGGCTAGGAGGGCTGTCCCTTCCGCAGGCAGCCCCTTCTCCCGCATGTGCGCCGCCGCTTGATAGGCGGCCAGAACAGCGGTGCGCACCCGCTGGTAGCTGCTCTCCGTCACCTTGGTGCCAAAGGTGATCGTGGCCACCAGGTACCAGCTCTCCCCGTTGGGTAGGAGCTGGGGCGCGGAGATCTGGATCTGCGGCGGCATGATGGCGCTGGAGCTGCCCTCGCGCAGATTCAGACAGATCTCGTCGCACCAAGCCTGGAGCCTCGGCGTAATCGCGAGACCCTCGGCAGCGTCCGCCACCGTGATCCGGCCGTACAGGGTGAAGAACAGGCGCAACTGGGGTGGATCCAGGCTGGCGTTGACATAGCCCGCCATGGTGGAAATCTGCTGGAAATCCCGCTGAAGGGCCAGGAGCTTGGGACTGGGCTGGAGCGGTTGTCGCATGGCCATGATGGAAGCAGTATCGCGCCGATTGCCGCTTCAGGGAGCGGCAGGCTTTTGGAAAATCGGTAGCCTCAGCCATGACTTGCCGAATCCCAGGGTTGCCCCTGAGAAGCGCCCATGAAACCCTGAAAGGTCACCCCGCCCCGGAAACCGGGAAGCAGGTGCGGCGAGGGTCTTTCGACCCGATCCCATTCCTGCGCTGCCCCGCAACGGTGAGCACCTCAGCGGCGGATTCCGCCCTTGGGAGACCTGGCCCGAGCCACGGAAGCGTCGCTTCCGGAAGGCGAAGGGAACATCCTTCGATGTTGTCGCGTGCGAGCCCGGAGATCGGCCCAGGGCACCCCCACCATCCTCGCCGTGGGCGCGAGAAGGAGCTAAAGCCATGAAACTGCCGTCCCTGCCCGTCCTGGATCCCGGCCGGAAAGCCGCCATCCAGGCCCACCTCGACGATCTCACCAAGCCCCTGGGCGCCCTGGGTCGCATGGAATCCCTGGGCCTCCAGCTCGCCTGGATCGCCGGGGACCTCCGCCCAACGGACCCTGAGGCCTTCATTCTCACCTTTGGTGGGGATCACGGCATCGCCAAGCACGGCGTCTCCGCCTTTCCCCAGGAGGTGACCGCCCAGATGGTGGCCAATATGGCCTTCGGGGGCGCCGCCATCAACGTGTTCTGCAAGGCCAATCGCATCCAGCACCGCATCATCGATGCGGGTGTGGCCTCACCTTGTGCCTTCCCGAATGTCTCCCAGCGCAACGTGGTGCGCGGTACGGCGGACCCCTTGGCAGGCCCTGCCATGACCAGACAGCAGGCGGAGGCCTCCCTTCAGGCAGGCCTGGACGAAGTGGCGGCGCTTCCCAATTTCGGTTTCGCGCTCCTGGGTCTGGGTGAGATGGGCATTGCCAACTCGGCCATCGCCGCGCTCCTGGTAAGCGTCTTCGCGGGCATCGGGCCCGAGGCCTCCGTGGGCCCAGGTACCGGCGTCCAGGGCGAGGCTCTTAATCACAAACTCGCGATTGTCAAGCAGGTGCTCGCCAAGCACAAGCCCGATCCCAAGGATCCCATCAGCGCCCTGGCAGCCGTGGGCGGCGCGGAATTCGGCGCCATGGCCGGAGCCATGATCGCGGGCGCTGCGCGCGGTTGGGCGGTCATCGTCGATGGCTACATCGCCGGGGCCGCAGCCCTGGTGGCCCTGGCCTTGGAACCAAGGGTGAAGGACTTCCTCTTCTGGAGCCACCGTAGCGCTGAGCCTGGCGCGCGCAAGCTCCTGGAGAAACTTGCGATCGAACCCGTGCTGGATCTGAACCTGAGGCTCGGGGAAGGCACCGGTGCGGCCCTGGCCGTGCCCATCCTGCGCTGCGCCTGCGCCATGATGCGCGAGATGGCGACCTTCAGCGGCGCGGGCGTGAGCAAACAGAATTGAAGCCACGAAGACACACGAAGGCGCTTCGCGCTACACGAAGAAAAGCAGATGACAATCCGAAGGAATCTAATTTTGCAGCCCTATTGAAGTGTTGGGCGCGGAATCAAATGAAAGCTATTGAGCCGGGGATCTCGATAAACCCAAGATGCCTGAAATCACCCATAATCAAGTCAATTCACTCAAATCCGTGAAGAACCTCATTTTTCTTCGTGTGCCTTCGTGTGTCTTCGTGGCTATATCTTTTTCAACCTACAGGATTCGTGGCCTTCTTTTCTGCTCCGACCCGGAGAAATCATGCGTTCCCTCATCGCCGCTTTCCGCTTCTTAACGCGTCTTCCGGTCCCCGGGCCGGAGACGCGGACGGAGGATCTGGCCGGAGCCGTGGGCTGGTTCCCGGTGGTGGGGGCCTTCGTAGGTGTCGCCACAGCGGGGGTCTTCGCGCTCGCTCTGCGACTCTGGGCGGCTCCAGTGGCGGCGGCCCTGGCCGTGGCCTTCGGGCTCATGCTCACGGGAGGCTTCCATGAAGATGGATGCACGGATGCCGCCGACGGCCTGGGGGGCGGTTGGAGCAAAGAGCGCGTCCTCGAGATCATGAAGGACAGCCGTATTGGCGCCTATGGGGCCATGGCCCTCTGGTGCACCCTGACCCTCCGCTGGACGGCCCTGTGGAGTCTTGAGCTGCAAGCCCTCTGGGCCCTGCCCTTGGCCATGGTGTGGGGGCGCTGGTCCATTGCGGTCATGCTGCGCCTTTTGCCCTCCATCTCCCAAGGTCTCGCGAGAGAGGTACACAAGGGGCTGGGGTGGGGGTCCTTCGCGCTGGCAACAATTCTTCTAGCCCTCGCGAACCTGGTAGCCTGGCGCTGGACTGCGCTCAACCTCCTGCGTCCCGCCATTGCCTCGGTGGTTGTAGTCCTGGCCTGGATCTTCTACCTTCGGCGTCGCCTGGGTGGGCACAGCGGCGACCTGCTCGGCGCGGGCAATCAGCTCGTGGAGGCCGCTGCCCTGTTAGCCTTGTTGGTGAAATGACAGCGCTCTTCCTCTGGATCCATGGACCGGGCTCCATCTGCGACCCAGCAGAGCGAGGAGCGGGAGTGATGCGCTGTGCGCATTGCGCTCTGGGTATTGTCGGCGAGGCTCCGACCAGCCGGGAGCTCTGTCTGTGACCCCTCTCTTCCTGCTGCGACACGGCCCCACCGGCGCTTCCCAGTCCGGTGCTCCGCTCGGTCGGCTGGATCTTCCTGTGACCCAGGAGGGCCAGGCCCAGTGGCCCCGCGTGAAGCAGGAGTTGCTGAGTCTCGGAATTCAGCGCGTGCTGACCTCGGATCTAGCGCGCGCCAAGGTCCACGCCTTGGATCTGGGCCTGCCTGTCCTGATCCTCGCGGACCTGGGAGAGCAATCCTTCGGCGAATGGGAAGGCATCCCCTGGTCCGAACTCCAGAATGTGGGCAGCTTCTTCAGTGAGCCCGTGCGCTCGATGCCCCCCGGTGGCGAGTCCTTCGCCCACTGCGCCAGTCGTGCCCTCATGGCCCTCCAAGGCGCCCTGGACGGCGAACAGTCCACCCTGGTCTTGGCCCACGGCGGATCTCTGCGCGCCATCCTGTCGCATTTCCTGGGCCTGCCCTTGGAGCGCGCCCTGGATCTGGCCTGGCAACCGTACGGTCTGACCGCTCTCGAAATCTTCAGTCCCAATCGGGGGCTATTGCGCTATCACAATCGTAGCCTGGGGTGACGGGCCCAGAGCTCAGATCAGACGGAGGCTTCGACCACCGCTACGCGATCCCGCCCCCTGGACTTGGCCATGTAGAGAGCCTGGTCCGCCTTTATCAGCAGGTCCTTCAGCTTTGACCTCGCATCCGGAACCTGGGAAGCGACCCCCAGGCTGATGGTCACGTGAGGAGCGGTGGAGGAGCGTTCGTGCGGGATCCGCAGCTCCTTCACCCGCTCCCGCATCTGTTCTGCCATTTGTCGCGCGCCATCCAAAGTTGTGCCGGACATCACGGCCACGAATTCCTCCCCGCCGTAGCGAGCCACCATGTCGCCAGGTCGATTGATCACTTGTAGGGCTTGAGCGATCAGCCTGAGGCATTTGTCGCCAGCTGGATGCCCGTAGCAGTCGTTGTAGCTCTTGAAGAAATCCACATCGATCATGATGAGAGAGATCCACTTCATCTCGCGGGCTGCCCGTCGCCATTCCATCTCATAGAAGTGCTCGTAGCTCCTTCGATTGGGAATGGCGGTCAGGCCATCCAGATTGGAAGTGAGTTCTAGCAGCGCATTGGCCTCCTCCAGCTGGCGCCGGCTCTCGATCAGGCTGCGCTCCGCCTTCACCCGGGCGGAGATATCCCGGTAGATGAAGAAAACAGCCACCTGCTTATTCCGATTGATGATCGGCACACCCAGGAGTGACACATTCACCAGCGATCCGTCCTTGCGCCGCCGCACCGCCTCCAGGGCGAATTTCTGGCCGTGCGCCACGGCCTCCGTGATGGTCGTCGCATCCTCCCGAAATTCCTCTGGCACTACCAGCTCGTCGATGAGGCGTCCGCGCGCTTCCTGTTCGCTGTATCCGAACAGAAGGGAGAATTCGCGGTTCACCTTGATGATGCGACCGAAATTGTCAGAGAGCACGATCGCTTCGGCAATCTCCTGGAACAAGTTCACGAAGAACTCGGGATCCAGTTCTTTGCCAATGAGAGATGGCTCCTTCTCGGGCGAGGCTGACACAGTGAACTCCCGTTGGCGAATGATACAGCGGGCCCCATTGGATGGATTGACAAAATCAGCGAAGAGCTCTCCTAACAAAATGATCCTTCCGCAACAGTCGCCGCTCTGGAAGGCCTGCGGTTTACAACCCGCCCCTATCGCCTGGGGATTGGAAGCAAAATGCGTTGTTGCTTGCCCGCTGGTTCCCCCCATGTGACCCTATGGGCTACATAACGTGCTGGATGCACGGGAAGCAGGTGTGAGTCCTGCGCTGCCCCGCAACGGTATGCACACCGGACTGAGGAAGATTTTCAGACCGGGAGACTTCACTGGAACCACTGAGGCGCGACCTCGGGAAGGTATTCGGGGGCATCGAAAGGTGCCTGTCGCGTGCGAGCCCGGAGACCGGTCCAGTCGATCCCAACCCTGCCGTGGGAGCAGGAGGACGGGCCTTCCGGTACGTCCATCCATCCCCGGCTCCATGCGTGGAGGCATGCGATGGGCAAGACCAGACTCACCTTCCTTCTGACTCTGGGAGCCACGCTCCTGGCGGCGGACACCCTTGCCGCGGAACGACCCAAGCCCAAGGCCGAGGCGGGAACAACGGTCACGGTGACGGCCGAAGCCACCGACGTGGCAGTGGCCAAGACCCCGAACCCGGTGAAGGTGCTCGGCGCCGAGGCCATCCAAGAGAGCGGAGCCAAGGACCTCGGAGAGGTCCTGCCGCTCCTGCTGCCCGGCCAGATCCAGGCCTACGGCGGCCCCGGCACTGGCACTAATCTTTACCTGGGTGCAGGGCGGCCGCGGGATGTCGTGGTCCTGCTCGACGGCATCCGCGTCACCGACCCTTCCAGCACGAATCCCAGCTTCTACGACTTCTCCCTGGAGGGCATCGAGCGGGTGGAGGTGCTGCAGGGCCCTGCTAGCACCCGCTATGGGAGCGACACCCACGGGGGAGTCATCGCCATGTACAGCGCTGGCCCCAGGCAGGAGGGGTTGTCCGGATTCGCGTCCGTGGGCGCGGGCAACCGCGGCCTGCGCCGGGCAGAAGCGGCGCCAGCGTACGGATGGTCGGGAGGTTGGATCCGGACCGGGATCTCCACCAGCCAGAAGGAACAGTCCATTGCCACCGACAATCCCTTCCGCGCGACCACCGGTGTGCTGAACCTGGGCCAGTCCATCGGCGAAAACGGGCTACTCACCCTCACCTACCGGAATCACTACCGGTCCACGCCCCTGCCCTTCGCGAGCCAATACGGCCCTCCCACCTGGGCCTACACGCCTGTGTTCGATCCCACCCGACACAACACGGAGCTGGATGAGACGTTCATCGGCTCCTATCGCCAGGCGCTGGGCACGGCCTGGCTGCTAGAAACCAGCTTCGGGCACGTAGCCCAGGAGCGCCTGGAGCCCGGTATGAATCTGAGCGATCCCTACGAAAGTGATCGTGGCCAGCGGAACCAGGCCGTGGGCTCGCTAACCTGGACACCACTCGCGCAGTTCCACGCGAGCCTGATGCTGGACCACCAGGGCGATTCCGCAGAGATCAGAGGCGACCGCGCCGTGGGTTCCCACAACGCAGTGGCGCTGGAATTGAGCCAGGAATGGGACTCCGGACTGAGGGCTGTGGTCAGCGGCCGCTATCAGGAGGACGCAATCAAGTACACCTTCGCGACGGGAACGCCACTGCCGGAGCGGAACAGCTACCGCTTTGTCTACAAAGCCGGCCTCAACTATCTCTTCCCAACAGGGCTCCGCCTCTACACGTCCTATGGGACGAGCTACAACACGCCAGATCTCTTCAGCCTGACCCACAACCTGGCCAACGGATATGGGGATCTGGAGAACGAACTCAGCCACGGCGGGCAGGTTGGCGCCAGCTTCGAGCGGGGCCCCTGGCGTCTCAAGCTGGAGGCGTCCCGAGCCCTCTACGACCAAGTGATCAACTACGTGGACCTTGGCTTCCCGGCGTTCAAGTACGAGAACGGGACCAATCTCCGGGTCCAGGGCCTGGAAGGCAGCCTCGCCTATGACGCCCAGCTTTGGCGCCTGGAGGGCTTCGCGCGCAGCCAGGAAGCGCGCAACCTGAGCCAGTCCGGGGAATTGCAGCTCACCACCGCGGGGGCCACGGGTCGCCCCTTCTTCACCGGAGGCCTGCGGGGAGCCATCGTTTGGGGCCAGTGGAAGTTGGCGGGGCGCTGGGCTTATACGGGTTCCAGCTACCAGTATTTTGACGCTCTGGGGACCGTCGATGGGGAACGTACCCACTTCAATGATGTGGCCTTGGCGTTCACCTGGACCCCCAGGAAATCGCTGGCCTTCACCCTGCGCGGCGAGCACCTGCTGCAGCGCGCCCAGAGCCGTGAGGAATGGCTCTCGGGGCGACTGCTGCGGAAGAACGATGTCTACCTGCTGCCAATCTTCCCGGCTCCCGGCCCGACCTTCAGCCTGGACGTGAAATACTCTTTCTGAGATGCGCGCACTCCTGGCCTTCCTCTTCGCCGTGGTGGCCCTTTCCGCAGGGCCGCCGCAACGCGTGGTGAGCCAGACCGTGGGCACCGATGATCTGCTCCTGGCCCTGGCGGCTCCGGGGCAGATCGCGGCCCTCAGCCATCTGGCGCGGGACGAGCGCTATAGCCCCGGCTTCAAGGCAGCCCGAAACCTGCCCAGCCTCACCAACGGCGAGGCGGAGGACATCCTCCGGCACGATCCGGATCTCGTCTTGGCCGCCTCGTACACCCAGGTAGAGGTCCTGAATCTGCTCAGGCGGGCCAAGGTGAACATCCTGCTCATCGAGAAGTTCGAAACCCTGGAGGATCTCTACGCGAACACGCGCCGGGTCGGGAAGGTCCTGGGTCGGGAGGCGCGGGCGGAGGCGTTGATCGGCCAGTGGCAGACCCGGGTGGAAGCCCTGCGCCAGAGGCTTCAGGGCGTGAAGCCGGTGCGCGTGCTGGCCGTGGGGTGGTATCCCTTTACGGCGGGTTCAGGCACCACCTTTCAGGATCTTTGCGAGCACGCCGGAGCCATCAACGTGGCCGCGGAAGCGGGTTTGCGCGGCCATGCACCCACTCCGGGCGAGCAGGTGCTGGCCTGGCGCACCGAGGTGCTGGTCGCCCCCGGGGAGCCCGGGCTCGACCTGCTCGCTCGGCTGCGGGAACTGCCTCCCTACAAGTTCCTGCCCGCCCTCAGACAGGGGCAGGTTGTGGTGATCCCCGGTGCCCTGATGGCAGCCACGAGCCAGGCGCGTATCGACGGCTATGAGATGCTGGCCAAGGCCTTGCATCCGGAGCGCTTCCAATGAGCCTCCGTAAGTTCGGTCCTGCGGCCCTGCTGGCCTTGCTCCTGGCGGCGGCGGTCCTGACTTCCCTGGCCTTAGGCGATTCCAATCTGAGCCTCCGCGAAGTGGTCGCCGCGATTCTCCACCGGAATGATTCCTTCGCCAGCACCATCGTCTGGGACATCCGGTTGCCGCGCACACTGGTTGGAATGGCCGTGGGCGCGGGCCTCGCGGCCTCGGGCGTGGTGATGCAGGCCTTTTTCCGCAACGCCCTGGCCAGCCCTGGACTGCTGGGCGTCAGCTCTGGCGGAGCTCTGGGCGCCGTGGCTTGGATGGCCTTCAGCGGTGGCGCCTTCAGCCTGTTCATGGTCCCCGTGGCCTCCATCGCGGGCGCCTTCCTGGCCACAGGAGCGGTGATGCTGCTGGCCCGCCGGGGTGCCAGTCCCGAGCACCTGCTGCTCTCGGGCGTGGCCCTCAATGCCCTCTTCGGGGCCGGCACCAGCTTCGTGCTGGGCATGACCGCAGGCCAGTTCCAAATGAGCGGCCAGATCCTCTTCTGGCTCATGGGCGGCATCGAGAATCGGACCTGGGAGCATGTGTGGATGGGGCTTCCTGGGATAGCGGTCTGCTGCGCATTGCTGTTGCCTCTGGGCCGTTCCCTGAATCTTCTGAGTCTGGGCGAAACCGGGGCCCAGAGTCTGGGTGTGGACGTGGGCCGTCTGCGCTGGCAATTGATCATCCTCTCCACCCTCCTCACGGCCCTCGCCACCGCCGTGGGCGGCGTCATCGGCTTCGTGGGCCTCGTGGTACCCCATCTCCTGCGCCTCGTCTTCGGCCCCGAACATCGCCGCCTACTGCTGCTCTCCATGCTCGGGGGCGCGGCCATGGTCCTTCTCTGCGACCTGCCCACCCGCTACATGCCCAGCGGCATGCGCCTGGGCGTCGTGACCGCCCTCGCGGGGGGGCCTTTCCTGCTCTGGCTGCTGAGGAAACGGCCGTGCTGAAAAAAGACAAGCAACCTTCCTCACGAATGCACACAGTGCGGCCAGCAGCCACCACCCAAAGCAAAGGTGTGCGCAGGTCGCGCGTCGATCCTCAAGAGCAGACGGTTCGGATGCGAAAGGAAAGAGCTCAACGCGGAGGCGCGGAGCAACACAGAGGCTCGCGGAGAAGCTCAGGTGTTGACCTCCGGCCCATCCATGGGCGGCTTGTTTTGTCCCCAGTCTTCTCCCCAGCGTTTCCCTCTTTCTCCCTGCTTCCTCCGCGATCCTCCGCCACTCTCCGCGCCTCCGCGTTGAGCTTTGCTGCTCAAGACCCGACTCGGAGCGCTTTAGCGGATAAACAAGATCTCAGCGCAACTTCTGCACAGAAAAACACGAAGTTGAAGAGGAGTCGTAGGGATGGCCCCAGTTCAAATCCGACCAAAAAGCTTGCAGCGTTTGAAGGGTATCTGCCATGACCTCCGCGATCTCGTGCGCATCCCTAGCTCTCGGCCATCGCCTCCAGGATGTCTCGCTGCAGCTGGAGCGAGGCCTGACCGTGGCCGTGGTAGGACCCAATGGCGCCGGGAAGTCCACGCTGATCCACGTCCTGGCTGGACTGCTTCCTGCTCAGGGCCAGATTCGCTGGAACGACCAGGAGCTTGCAAAGATTCCATTCCTGCTGCGAGGACGCACCCTTGCCTGGTTGGGCCAGGAATCCCACGCGGAGTTCGCCTTCCCGGTACGGGATGTGGTGGCCCAGGGACGCCATGCCTGGGGTGACGATGATAAGGGCGTGGCTGAGGCGATGGCGATCCTGGATATCCAGGACCTCGCCGCGCGCCCCGTCACGGAACTCTCGGGCGGCGAGCGCCGCCGGGTCTTCCTGGCCCGGGCTCTGGCCACGCAGGCCCCGCTGCAACTCTGGGACGAGCCCACTTCCAGTCTGGACGTGCGGCATTCCCTGGAAGTCATGGCCCTCGCCCAACGCCTCGCGTCCGCAGGTGGCACCCTGCTGGTGAGCCTTCACGATCTGCGCCAAGCCTTCCGCTTCGATCGCGTGGTGGTGCTGGATCATGGGCAGCTGGTAGGTTTCGGGAAACCCCACGAGGTGCTTACCAAGGACCTCATCCGCTCGGTCTTCCGGGTGGAAGCAACCTTCGTGGAATCCCTGGTGCTGGAGCTGATGGAAGGAATGCCATGAAGTCTGCTCGAGCCATCGCCGTGCTGGGCAGCGGTTCCGATGTGGGCAAGAGCCTCGTGACGGCGGGTCTCTGCCGCCTGCTGACCGACGCGGGCCTGGATGTGGTGCCCTTCAAGGCCCAGAACATGGCCAACCAGGCAGGCGTCACGCCCGAGGGTCTGGAGATGCCCCGGGCCCAAATCCTCCAGGCTGCAGCCTGCCGCAAGGCCCCCCACGTGGACATGGGGCCGGTGCTCATGAAACCTGTGACCTCCACCGGGGCCCAAATCGTCGTATTAGGCAAGGCCGTGGGGGTGAAGAGCGCGCGGGAGTATTTCAAGGACACCGCCGAGCTCTCCGCCATTGCGCTTTCGGCCTTGGATCGCCTGCGTTCCCAGCACGAAGTGGTGGTGATGGAGGGCGCGGGAAGCCCTGTGGAACTGAATCTATGGTCCCGGGACTATGTCAATCTTCGGCCGGCGCAACACGCCGCAGCCGCGCTCATCCTCGTGGTGGACATCCACAAGGGCGGCGTGTTCGCCCAGGCCAAGGGCACCCTGGATCTGTTGCCCTGTGAAGACCGGGGCCGCGTGCTGGGCGTGGTGGTGAATAGGTTCATGGGAGATCTTAGCCTGTTCGAGGAGGGGATCCCCCTGCTGGAAGAAATCTGCGGAGTCCCGGTGCTGGCGGTTCTGCCCCACATGGAGCACGGTTTGGACGAAGAGGATCGCCCCATCCGCATCCCCCTGGATCAGAGCCCGGAGGACGGAAAGCTCCATGTGGGCGCCCTGCTGAGCCCCCGGGTCGCCAACACCGAGGATCTGGCGCCGCTGCTCTGCGAGCCGGATGTGCAGCTCACCTGGCTCACGGATCCCGCACTGGCGAGGATCCAGGATCTGCTGATCCTGCCGGGTTCGAAGGCCACCATAGGCGATCTCACCCACCATGTAGCTTCCGGCATGGCCGAGGCGGTGCGGGAAGCCACGGCCAAAGGCGCCTGGGTGCTGGGTCTTTGCGGAGGTTACCAGATGCTGGGCAGCGAACTCCTGGACGAGGCCGGCAGCGAAGGCGGCCCTCGGGCCTGGCCGGGGCTGGGACTTCTGCCGATCAAGACGATCTTCCGTTCCGAGAAGCTCACTACCGAGAGCCGCGTCCTGAGCGCCTGGCCCGAGCCCGGACACGCTCTCGCGGGCTACGAGATCCACCAGGGACGCACGCAGCGATTCTGGGATGGAGGCGAACCTCTGGCCCAGGGTGGCGGCCCCGAGCTGGGCTGGCGCCATCATCACGCCTGCGGTTCCTACCTGCACGGTCTGTTGGCCAGCGATCCCTGGCGAGGCGCCTTTCTCAACACGGTCCGCCAGGACCGGAAGCTCCCAACCCAGCCCATCCGCGTGGCGGATCCCCTTGAGGCCCGCTTGGACCGCTGGGCGCTCCATCTGCAGGCCCACCTGCGCCCTGGGGCCTGGAACCGCATCCTGGCAGTGGTAAAGCGGCTTTGATCGGGGAATCTCTGCGCGTTTCCGAACGTCAGGCCAGGCGCCTCACCAGGAATCTTGCAGCCTTCCATTCGCTCCAGGCGATTCTCAGCTCAGCGCGTCGCTCCAGCATGGAGGCTTTCCACTCCGCCGTGCGGGTCTCGCGATTGGTCTGGAACGAAGCAAGCGCCTGATCCAGTCGCGAATGGGCCAGGGTCAGGCGTTCGCGCAAGCGATCGGCCACACCAGGAGCGGCCTTGGCCAGCCGGGCACGCAGGGCCTTTTCCTCCATGGCCAGTTTGGCCCGCCGGATGGCAGGAGCAGGGGTACGGCGTAAATTTCGCGCCATCCCGAGCCAGGAAAGGCCGATCAGGAGCCACTTGGTGCTATCGAACTGATACCAGCGGACCCCGTTGCGATAGTCCCCGGGCCACATATGGTGGAAGTTGTGGTAGCCCTCCCCGAAGGTGAGAGGTGCCAACAAGGCATTGTCCCGGGCGGTGTTGGCATCGGTATAGGGGCGACTCCCAAACCAATGGGCCGCGCTGTTGATAAGGAAGGTCGTGTGATGCGTCAGCACGATGCGGAACAGTAGCCCCATCACGAAGTGACCCCAGAGATTGTGGGTCGCCAGACCGATGCCCAGGGGAATGCAAGCGACCACGGCGCCGATCAGGAAGTAGTGGCGATCCTGCCAGAGAAGGAGCGGGTCCTTCTCCAGATCCGCCACCCCCTGGAGAGGATGGGACTTGGATTCCATGACCCAGATCCAGTGAGCATGCCAAAACCCCTTCTTGATCGCGTAAGGATCCCGATCCGTGTCCACGAACCGGTGATGGAGGCGGTGATCGCTGGACCAGCGGAGGGCGGAATTCTGGAAACTGGCCGCCCCGAGGCAGAGCAGTAATAGTCGCAGAAACCAGCTGGCCTGATAGGTCCGGTGGCTGAACAGCCGGTGATAGCCAGCCGTCACCCCTAAGCCAATGACGGTGTACATGCCAAAGGCAACCAGCAGTTCCAATCCCAAGGCTTGGGAATGGAATAGATGGTAGGGGACCAAGGCCACAGCCAGAACCAGGGTTCCAATCAGGAATGGCGCATTGAGTAAATTCCATCGGGGGTCTTCGGACACACACCCTCCATTCATGAAAACCAAACGGGCAGCACCCGATGGCTTACGAATTAGATGTCACCGAAGGTAAGTTGTTCGCTGGGACCCGGGGGGTGCAAGGGGAGCCCGAAGGGCATGACAAAAAAAGCCTTGGAAGGCAAGAATTTCTGCTTGACAGCGCCGGTCGAGATGTTAATTTTCTAACATCAAAGTAGTCAATGACAAATTTAGAACATCCAGGTGTCTCCCACCATGAGTGAACCGCGCATCCTCCAGACACTCAAAGAGGGTTTTCCCACCTACAGCCCCACCGGGAAGAAGATTGCCAGCTACATGTTGGCGAACCTGCACCAGCTGCCTTTCGAGACAGCCGGCAGCATCGCGCTCACCACTGGGACCGCGGGCATCTCCGTGGGGCGCTTCCTCCGCCAGATCGGGTTTCAGAACCTGGAGGACTTGAAGCGATCCCTCCGTACCGATGCGGATCGTCCCTGGATGCAGACAGACCGGCTGGATTCCTTTCGGCAGCACAAAGGCGCAAGGGATGCCTTAAAACGTTCCCTGGCACTGGAAATGGAAGCCATCCAGCATGTCTACTATCTGGCCACCACGCCGGAATTCGCTCGGATCGCGGACCGCATCGCCCAGGCCGATGCCGTGTTCATCGTTGGCATCCAGTCCCATCGAGGCATCGCCAACTCCTTCTTCAGTCAGCTCGAATACATCCGACCCCGGGTCTATTACGTCGATGGCGCCTCCGGGGCCTATGTGGAGTCGTTGAATTCCGAATTCGCCTCGCCCTACCTCATCCTTTCGGACTTCCGGGCCTACGCCAGCATGTCACGGCAATACTGCGAGGCCGCCAGCAAACGCGCTCTGCCGCTGCTGCTGATCACGGACTTCTATTGCACGTGGGCCCGGGACTTCCCCATCGACCTGTTGCAGCTGAAGAATGATGTCCAGCAATTCTGGGACGCCTGGTCACCCCTCACCTGTCTGCAGAATCTCTTTCTCTCGGCAGTGGTGGAGCGGCTTGGGTCTAGTCTCGACACCCGTCTGACCTTGAACAAAGAACTGCAGAAAGAATTGGGTCAGTTCGAACTCTGACCTCCCTGCCTAACCCCTCACTATTCCTGCGAAGACACCCATGAGCCCTTCCAACCCACTGGTCGAGATCACCGCGAAGAAGCATAAAGTCATCATCGACATGGTCTACGCCAGTCCCAACAACCTCATTGGGAGGCCCATTTACGAGACTGCCCGGTGTCTACTCCACCGGGAAGCGGAACCGCATCTGCGGAAAGCCGCGGACATCGCCGCGCTGGCTGGACTGAGGCTCAAGGTTTTCGATGCCTACCGCCCCCCCAAGGCCCAGGAAATATTCTGGAAGCACCTTCCGGATCCGCGTTATGTCGCCGATATCGTGCAGGGTTCCAACCATAGCCGGGGGGTGGCGGTGGACCTGACCCTGGTGGACAAGGCCGGGGAAGATCTCGACATGGGCACCTCCTTCGATGCCATGGTCGAGCTCTCCCACCACTTCCACCCAAAGCTGCCGCCCCAGGCGCAGCGCAATCGCCTCTGGCTCCTGGGCATCATGACCCAGGCTGGCTTCAAGCGGATCGATTCCGAGTGGTGGCACTACGAACTCCCGGATGCCCTCGAATATCCCCTGATATCCGACGACACGATTCTCTGCAAGCGCGCCTGACCCTTGCTCTGCCCTCGCAAAGGAGGATGATGCCAACAAAGGAACCCACCCCCTTACCCGCAGCCTTGAATGCAGTAAAGGGTCGCCCATGAGGGACCTGACGGAATGGTGTACAAGACGTCTAGGCAACCAAGCATTTTTTAAAAAGGAGAACCACGACATGTCCATTCGCATAGCTACCACCCTCCTGCTGACTTCCCTGGTCGGTTTGGGGTCTTGGGCCAAAACCCCCGCTGATAGCCTGGTGTTAGGGAAACCTTCGGATCCACAAACGCTGGATCCTGCCATCACGATCGACAACAACGACTGGACCGTGACCTATCCCTGCTATCAGCGCTTGATGCGCTACAAGGTGGAAGGCGGCAAGGGATCGACCAGCGTGGAAGGCGAACTGGCGGAAAGTTGGAAAGTGTCCAAGGACAATCTGGTTTGGGACTTCAAGCTCCGGAAGGGCCAGAAGTTCGATGACGGGGCGGCGGTGGATGCGGAAGCGGTCAAGTTTTCCTTCGAGCGCATGATGAAGCTGGGACAAGGTCCCTCCGAAGCCTTCCCCAGCGACATGAAGCTCAGTGTCGTCGATCCCATGTCAGTCCGCTTCACCCTGACGAAGGTGTTCGCTCCGTTCCTCTACACCCTGGCCAACAATGGCGCGGGCATCGTCAACCCCAATGTCCTGAAAAAGGCCGATGCCGGTGAGGACGCCAAGACTTATCTGGCCCGCAACACCGCGGGATCTGGGGCCTACCATCTGGTCAGCTGGCAGAAGAG
Source organism: Holophagaceae bacterium (assembly GCA_025361955.1). Taxonomy (GTDB): domain Bacteria; phylum Acidobacteriota; class Holophagae; order Holophagales; family Holophagaceae; genus UBA1801. The sequence goes on along the minus strand of JANYIU010000273.1, from coordinate 4,136 downwards.
CCAGTCCCTGGTCATGGAACCAAACCCCTACTATGGCGGCAGCAAACCAGCCTTCAAACAGTTCACGGTGAAAATCATCGGTGAATCATCCAATCGCCGCCTACAACTCGAGAGCGGGGATCTGGACATCGCGGAAGCCCTACCCCTCGATCAACTCTCTGCGCTGGCCACTAAGCCTGGGATCCGTGTGCAGGAATTCCCATCCCTGGACGTGACTTACCTCTACCTGAACAACAAGAAAGCTCCCCTGAACAATCCTGACGTGCGCCGGGCGATCTCCTATGCCGTGGATTACAGCGGCATCATCGGCGGCGTCCTGAAGGGCCAGGCCAAGCAGATGCGCGGGCCCATCCCTGAGGGCATGTGGGGGTTCGATCCCAGCGCCATGCAGTACAAGACGGACATGGCCAAGGCCAAGGCCCTGCTGGCCAAAGCCGGTGCCTCCAATCTCAAGATTAGCTTCCTCTATTCCGTGCGCGATCCGAACTGGGAACCCATCGGCCTGTCCACGCAGGCCAATCTCGCCGCCCTGGGCATCAATGTGAAGATGGAAAGCATGGCCAACGCGACGATGCGCGACCGCATCGGGAAGGGCGACTACGACATCTCCATCGGCAACTGGTCCCCGGATTTCGCTGACCCCTTCATGTTCATGAACTACTGGTTCGACTCCGAAAAACAGGGCCTGCCCGGCAACCGTTCCTTCTATAGCAATCCAGAGGTGGACAAGCTCATCCGCCAGTCGGCTTCGCTCTCCGACCAGAAACAGCGCATCCAGATGTACCAGCAGGCCGCGAAGATCGTCATCGACGAGGCCGCCTACGTCTATCTCTTCCAGAAAAACTACCAGGTCGCCATGCGCGATTCGGTCAAGGGCTTCGTTTACAATCCGATGCTGCAGTCCATTTTTAACGTCGACCGCATGACGAAGAAGTGAAGGCAGCCGTGCCCAGGGGAGGCCTCTGGGCACGCGCTCTAGCAATGCCCAGTGCAACAACCAGGATCGAGGCTTGATATGTCTTTCTCGCGTATCATCGTGAAACGTCTGCTGGGACTGATTCTGGTCGTCCTGGGCGTTTCGATCATCACGTTCATCGTGTCCCACCTCATTCCGGGCGACCCGGCCCGGTTGATCGCCGGCGACCGTGCCACGGATGAAATCGTGGCCAACCTCCGCCACACCCTGGGGCTGGATCAGCCTCTGCCTGTGCAGTATTGGCGGTATCTTTCCGGGCTGGTGCATGGGGATCTCGGCACCTCCATACGCACCAGCCGGCCGGTGCTGGAAGACCTGAAGGCCTTCTTCCCCGCGACCATGGAACTGGCGCTGGTCGCGCTGTTCTTCGCGACCCTGGTGGGCATCCCCTTGGGGGTGCTGTCGGCGGTCTATCGCAACAAGTTCGTGGACCAGATCGTACGCACTATCTCTGTTTCAGGCATTTCCACGCCAGCCTTCTGGCTGGGACTATCCCTGATCGTACTTTTTTACGGCAGGCTGCATTTGCTGCCAGGCAGCGGCAGGCTGCCCGACGGGATCGATCCCCCGACCTCAATCAGCGGTTTCTACATCCTCGACTCCCTCCTGACAGGGAATCGCCCCGCGCTCATCAGCAGCCTGAGACACATCATCTTGCCGGCCTTCACCTTGGGCTTCGTCCATCTGGGTGTGGTCGCCCGGCAGATTCGCTCATCCATGCTCGAGCAGCTCAACGAGGACTACATCCGCACCTCGCGGGCCAATGGTCTCGCAAAGTGGACGGTGATTCTCCGCCATGCCTTGCCCAACGCCTTGATCCCCTCCGTCACGGTGCTGGGTTTGGCCATGGGCGACCTGCTCTATGGCGCAGTCCTGACCGAGACCGTGTTCGCCTGGCCAGGCATGGGGGCGTATGTGGTCAATTCCATCCAGGCCCTGGATTTCCCGGCCGTGATGGGGTTTGCCGTCCTGGTTTCCTTCGCCTACGTCCTCGTCAATCTGGCCGTTGATCTGCTCTACATGGTCATCGATCCAAGGATCAGGGAGGTGAGCTGACATGAGCACCGCCACCGCAGCAGCCTTGGTTCCCGTCAGCTTCGATCGCAACAGTCTGAGATATCGCCTGGGCCTGGTCTGGTACAAGGTCCGCCAGAGTCCTCTGACCCTCTACGGTCTGGCCATCATCACGCTTGTCTTCGCGACAATGGCTCTGGCAGGGGTCATCGCGCCCTACGATCCCAACGCAGTCGACCTCGGGCAGAGGCTGCTCCCGCCTTCAGGGCTGCACTGGTTCGGCACCGACGAGGTAGGGCGCGACCTGTTCAGCCGCATTCTCTACGGGAGCCGCCAATCCGTCAGTGTGGGCTTGTTCGTCGTGCCTATCTCAGGCGTGATCGGCTCGACTCTGGGGTGCTTCTCCGGCTCCATCGGCGGCAAGGTGGACATGGTCATGATGCGGATGACAGACATCGTAATGTCGGTGCCATCTCTTGTCCTGACCATGGCCCTGGCCGCCGCCCTCGGCCCCAGCCTCTTCAACGCCATGCTCGCCATCACCGTCGTGCGCATCCCGAGCTATATCCGCTTGGCTCGCGGCCAGGCCCTGATCATTCGCGAGATGAACTACTCGAAGGCGTCCCTCACCTTCGGCGCCTCGCGCTGGCACATCGTCCGCTGGCATGTGCTGATCAATGCGCTGCCTCCCCTCATCGTGCAGGCGACGCTGGACGTGGGCGGCACCATCCTGATGGCCGCGGCCCTGGGCTTCATCGGCCTCGGGGCCCAGCAGCCCACGGCAGAATGGGGCGCCATGGTGGCCACCGGTCGCAACTACATCCTGGACCAGTGGTGGTATTCGGGCTTCCCCGGTTTCGCCATCCTGATCACTGCCACGGGTTTCAACCTCTTTGGGGATGGTCTCCGGGACAATCTCGATCCCAAGCAGAAGGCGAGCTGACCATGCGGGCGCCCAGCATTCTTTCCATCGACAAGCTCAGCCTGGAATTCCCCATCTACAAGGGAACCGTGAAGGCCCTGAACGGAGTCACCCTGGAGGTGGCGCCGGGCGAGATCGTGGGCGTCGTGGGCGAATCCGGCTCAGGCAAGTCCGTGACCTCCATGACCGCCATGCGCCTCCTGATTGATGGCAGCTTCAAGGTCACCACGGGCTCCATCACCATGCTGGGCAAGGGCATCGTCCATGCCTCCGAGAAGACCATGCTGGGCCTTCGTGGTAGCCAGGTGGCGATGATCTTCCAGGAACCCATGACTGCCCTGAACCCCACCAGGCGGATCGGGGATCAGATGGTGGAGGTGATCCGTCTGCACCGCAAGTTCAAGAAGCGCGAAGCCCAGATCGAGGCCGCGCGCCTGCTGCAGGAGATGCACATCGGCGACCCCGAGCAGATCCTGCGCCACTACCCCTTTGAGCTCTCCGGCGGCATGCGCCAGCGGGTGTTGATCGCCCTGGCCTTCTCCTGCGAGCCCAAGCTCCTCATCGCCGACGAGCCGACCACGGCCCTGGATGTGACGGTCCAGCGCCAGGTACTGCTGCTGCTGCGGGAGAAGGCTCGGCAATTGAATACCGCTGTGCTGTTCATCACTCACGACATGGCGGTCGTCTCGCAGTTTTGTGATCGGGTCTACGTGATGTATGCGGGCAGCGTCGTGGAGAACGGTCCCACCGCCGAAGTGATTGCAGCTCCGCGCCATCCGTATACGCAAGGACTGCTGAAGGCTCTTCCCGACCGGGTGCCCCCGCGCACACCCCTCGAGGCGATCCCAGGCACGGTACCGGACCTGGCCCGTCTGCCCTCGGGTTGTGTCTTCGCCAGCCGCTGCCCGCGGGCCAGGAAGGCCTGCACCGTGGTACCCGATCTTCACCCTGTGGATCAATCCGGAAGCCATCAGGTCGCCTGCTGGGCGGTCCAGGAAGAGGAGACCCAGCCATGAGTACCGAGCCCATCCTGAGCCTGGAGCGCATCCGCGTTCACTTTCCCGTGGGCAGCGACTGGCGGGGCCGTCCCAAGCAGTACGTGCACGCCCTCAACGGCATCGACCTTGACGTCTGGAAAGGCGAGACCCTGGGGGTCGTGGGGGAATCCGGCTGCGGGAAGAGTACCCTTGCCCAGATCCTCATGGGCCTGGTGCAGCCGACCTT
>JANYIU010000118.1 GCA_025361955.1 Holophagaceae bacterium | reverse complement strand
TCAGATGAAGAAACTCCGTCCGGATGCCGAGTTGATTCCGGTCCCTGCGGACAGCGGCTGCAACTGCGCGCTCTGCCCGTACATGAAGCTCAATACCCTCGAGAAGCTCTATCTGGCGCTCCGGGACCTCAAACCCGAGATCACCCTGGACGAGGAGACACGGATCAAAGCCCTGGCGCCGGTCCAGCGCATGCTCGCCTTGGGCTGAGACTCACTGCACCGTGAGGTGAGGGATATCCGGTCCGAGCCTCAGGAAGAGACTATCGAAGGGAGCCACGATGGAGAAATCGCTCCCTGAGACGAGCTCTGGGAGGGGGCGGAGTTTTGGCGCGGGGAGGATCACGACCTCCGCCGCCCGGGGCTCCGGCATATCCAAACCGTTCCAGGTATCCAGGGGAATGCGCCGGTGATGGGAGCCACATCGCAGTTCGATCATCGATCCTTCCTGGGGATAGCTCAGCACCAGCCAGCCTCCCAGCACCGCGCCAGTAACATTCTCCAGGGCCAAGCACCAGCCAGCGACGCCAGCCCCTCGATGCAACCCCACCATGGCCAAGGTGGGCTGAGGCAGGGTCCCGAGGATTCCGCCCGGTCCTTGGATCGCCAGGCGATCCAAGTGGGTGCCATCGCCGCGCCGAAGCACCACCGGGCGTGGCAGACACGGCAGCATCCGCACCAGGGTGCTTGGCAGGGCCAGAAAATCCGGAAGCTCGCCGAGCCTGATCCACTTCTCGGCGTAGGCGAGGGTCTGCCGCAGACGCTGGAGAGCCCTGGGACCCGCTTCCAGAACCTGCCTCAAGCTGGGTGGTACCAAGGCATCCGCCAGTGCCTCGGCGCGGCCTTCTCCGAGCTTGGCGAGACGGACCTGCTCGACGCGATGAAGATCCACCAGCCGGGATGGATCCGAGGGCAGCGGCGTCACCATCGCCCGACGCTCGGTGGCGCCCTCGATCCAGGACGCGGTGCCCAGCTTGAACATCTGTGTCATGGCTGAGCCCTCCGAGAGAGGCTAGCATCCTTGAATATGGTCGCTGATCACACTGAACCATGGAATCCGGATCGCAGGTGGGCGGATCCTCTGATCGCACTTCTGGGGCTGATGATCGTCTACCTGCTCTTCTGGCGGATGAACCTCGACCGCCAGAAGCCTCCCGAGGTTCCGGATCGGATTAGCGCACAGGCCCGGCTGGTCGAACTTCGCCAAGCCGCCAAGGACTTGGCGCGATCCCGCATCGGCGGCCTCCTGCCAGAAGAGCCCCTGGACAAGCTGGCTGCGGTAGCCGCGTCGCCCTGGGACCGGGCGCTGTTCGCCGTCCTGGCCGCCGAGAATGGCGATCTTCGGCTGGGACGATCCCTGGCGATGGAGGGTTCCTTCCCGGGCGGCGTGACCTTTCGGCGGTGCTTCTCAGCGGCCTATTTGTCCCAGGGGCCTGGTCCGGGAGTCACGGATCGCTCAGCGGTGAGCAGATCCCTTCGCGACGGCTATGCCGCACGCCTGCTGGAAGCTCGGCTGCAGGAGCTCGAGGCTCCGGGTTCCGCTGGGAAGATCCGGGCCGAGGCGCGCTCCTGGGCCATCCCCCGACTGGCCGGCCTTGCGATCGCGGGCTTCGCTTTTCTCGTACTCGTACCGTCCGGGATCGCCATGGCGATCCTGCTCGCGGTCTCATCCAGGAACCCCCGCCGCTTCCCGATTCCGGTGATCCAGCTATCGAGCCGCGCGCTCACCCTCGTGTTCCTGGGGTGGTTCCTCGTCTTTCTATCATCGGGCTTGGTGATCGGCGCCTTCGTCGCCAGTGTGCCCGTCCTGCGCCCTTACGGCCTGCCCATGATCTATGGTTTCCACGCCGTCGTCGGCATCGCCTTTCTTTGCCAAGCGGAGGGCCTGAGCCTTGCGGCCCTCCAGCAGCGACTGATGCCGGGTGCTCATCTCAAGAGCCTGGCCTGGGGTTTTGGCTTCCTGGCGCTGGCCATCGCGATGGTACTGGCGGTCTCGCTTGCGCTAAGTCCCTTCTTCCAACCCCAGGAAAGCCCCCAACGGGAACTGATGGACCTGGTGGCGGGCATTCAGGGGCTGCTCCCTTTGAGTCTGCTGTTTCTCACCGTTGCGGTCGCAGCCCCCATTTTCGAGGAATGCCTGTTCCGGGGAACCCTTCTACCCTGGCTGGGGTACCGGCTGGAGAAGGTGCTGGGTAGCCGATCGGGGTGGGCTTCAGCGTTGTTGCTGAGCAGTCTGGGCTTCGGGCTCATCCATCTCCAACCTGTCGCCCTGCCGGTGCTCTCGACCTTGGGTCTGGCGCTGGGATTGGCCTTCCTGCACACCCGGAATCTCTGGACTGCGATCCTGGTCCACGGGCTGTGGAACGGAAGTGTCTTCCTGTTCTACCGCGTGGTCCTGGGATAGGGGCTGGCGTTTTTACGGGTCATCCCACTCAACACAGAAGGGAACCAGGAAAGACTGGTTGCACCATTCTGTATGACCGTCTTTTGAAGTTCGCGCCTTATGTGCCTATCGCGGCTGCAATTGCCATGTTCCGGGTGAGGTCAGGGCGTTGGCTGGGTCATCCGCGCGTAAAGCCACCAGAATAGTTGACCGCCGATGAGCACGAAGATGATCCACCAGATGAGTGTTTTGGGCTGAATGGTCTCCGTGGGGCGGTGCTTCTTCTCTCCCTGGGTGGCTCGGGGTGACGAACTGGCGAAATTGGCTGCGGATTCCTCCTCGAGCTCGATCTTGAGGGTCGAAGGGGAACTATACCCTGGCACTGGACGCACCGGGGTGGAGCGCCCCGTACCGGTGGTACGTGCCCCCGTGCCTCTGGCCCCGAAACCGGAAGAGCTCTGCTCCTGGGCGGGGGAGGGGGTTGTGGCTCTGGGTCGCAAACGACGAAGGGGCACGATATCCCCCGCATGGTCATCGTGACGGAACAATTCATTGACCCGATCTCGCACCGGACCTTCCAGTGGATAGACATCGATGAGTGCCGTGAGGAACTCCATCAAGGTCTCGTAACGGTCATCTGGATCCAAAGCCAAAGCGGTCCGAAATATTTGGGCCGCATCACCTGACATCCCGGGCGGTATCACGGGAGGTTCATGGAGAACGTGCGTGATCACTGCAGCGACATTGTTGCCTGGATGGGGCAGTTGGCCGGTCAGCAGTTCGAAGGTCGTGACCGCGAAGGCATAGCGATCCGAGCTGGGAGTGGGTTCGGCACCTTTCAGCAGTTCGGGCGCGCTATAGGCAGGGGATCCCAGGAATTCTCCCGTGGAAGTCAACCTGGGAGCCATGGTCTTGGCGATGCCGAAGTCCATGAGCTTGACCCGACCATCTTCGCTGACCAGGATGTTATCGGGTTTTACATCGCGGTGGATGATGGCATGTCGATGCGCGGAGCGAAGGGCTCGCATCGCCTGGATCAGGATTCCGAAGCAGGTCTCGACCTCCAGGCTGCCTTCCCGGATGTGCTTGCCGAGACTCTGGCCTTCGACGTATTCCATGGCCAGAAAGGGGCCCACACCGGGCTCCTCGCCCACATCGTAGATGGTGACGATATTGGGGTGGTTCAGCTGGGCGGAAACCTCCGCCTCCCGCTTGAACCGCTCCAGCGCCATGTCGCGCTCTTCACCGATGGCGCGCACCACCTTGATGGCCAACCGGCGTTTGAGCATCGGATCCTCGGCCAAGTAGACCGATCCCATGGCCCCCTGGCCGATAGGGCGCTGAACCTGGTATCGCCCGATTGTGGTTGGGTGCTGTTGCATTTTTAGAAGCCCAATCCCACATCATAGCCAAGGTTGTGATGAATTCGTCGAGATGTATGCGTGGGTGTGGGCCAGGATCTCCTCTCCAGATACAATCAAATCCCGCCGCCGGATCCCCACCGGGGGCAGGATGTCTTGCTCCCCAAAAGCTTCTGCACGAGGAATCCATGGTCGCCCTGATCGAAGCCATCACCGTCAAACGAAAGATGTTTTTCGAAATCGAGGACATTCCATTCCATTGCCTGGACGTCGAAATTTCCACTCCCACCGCCCGGGGCGGTCAGACCCTGGTCCGGCTCAAGATGAGGAACCTGCTCACCCGGGCTGTCTTCGACAAGACCTTCAAGGCCGGCGACAAGTTCAAAGAACCTGATCTGGTCCAGGTGCCTGCCTCGTATCTCTATAGCGACGGAGATGGTTCCCACTTCATGGACCAGGAAACCTATGAGACCCACACCCTGAACAAGGAGATGGTAGGAGATGCCCTGGACTTCCTCGTGGAAGGCCAGATCATTCAGATCCAGAAGTTCAACGGCAATCCCATCGGTCTCCAGCTGCCCACCCATGTAGAACTGGCGGTCACCTACACCGAACCCGGAGCCCGCGGCGATACCGCCAGCGGCAATGTCACCAAGCCCGCCAAACTGGAAACGGGCCTTGAGATCAAGGTGCCCCTCTTCATCAAGGAGGGCGAGAAGGTGAAGGTCAGCACCGAAACGCGGGAATTCGCAGGACGGGCATGAGTCGGCCTTTCCGCCTGGGCCAGAGCCGCGCGGCTGACGAAATGGACAGCCCCGAGACCTATGCCCGGGAAGGCCGTGCTCAAAGTAAGCGCCGACAGCAAAGTGCCGAGCGTCTATTGACGGAAAACGAAAGCCACGATTCCGACACGCTGCTGCGATTGCCCGATCCCGCCCCTTGGATGCACCTCGAGGAAGCCACGCTGGTCCAACGCCATAGCCAATGCGTGGACCTGGAATTGAAGGACCGGAGCCAGATCCCAGCGACGCTTTCAGGCAAGCTCAAAGGCGTGAAGTTGGTGGTCGGCGACCGGGTGCGCTATTCCCCAGTGCCTTTGGAACCCACGGACCCCAGCCTGCCGGGAGTCCAGGTCGTGGCCGTGATGCCTCGGCGGACGCTGCTCAAGCGCGGTGGCATTGATGACCGCGAGCCTTGGCAGCTCATCTGCGCCAATGCCGACGAGATCTGGGCGTGCGCCGCTGTGGTTGATCCTCCTTTGCGGCCGGGCCTGCTGGAGCGGGTTCAGACCCTGGCGCTGGCAGCGGGCATGGGCTTTCGTATCGTCGTCACCAAGCGGGACCGGGCGAGCCGCAAAGACACCCTGCCGGAATTGGATCCCCTTCGGGAGCAGGGCCTGTCCATTCTGGAAACCAGTGCCCTGAAGGGTCAGGGTATTGAAGCGCTTCGGGAACTCCTCCTGGACCGGGTGGTGGTGCTGCTCGGCCACAGTGGGGTCGGAAAGAGTACCCTGATCAATGCCCTGCTGCCCAAAGCGGGCCTGAAAATCGGGGCTATCAGCCGCTATGGCACCGGACGCCAGACCACCACCTCGGCGATCTGGTTGCCCTGCCCCACCGGTGGCACCCTGATTGACACACCGGGCATCCGGACCCTGAGCGTCCGCGGTCTTGAGCGGTCACTGCTCGGAACCATCTTTCCGGAGTTCCCCTCGGAATGGATCGAAGACCCCATGGCTTTGGATCCTGAAGACGAAGACTTGGGCCTGGATTACCCTGAACGTCTCCAAAGCCTGCAGCGCCTTTGGCAAGAGATGGAAGAGCGCAATCCCAACCAGAACGTGTTCCGATGAGCTACCTCCGAGACCAAACAACCGGGACCTGCCGTTGGTGGACTGGCCCAAGGGACCGGCACAAAATAACCACGACTTCGCAGCTTATTTCGCGCCGTACCCTAAGGAAAGCTTGACGTGCAGGACCGCATGCAGGGCGATTCCCGGTTGCTGGATGCCGTCTACTCGGCGGTCTTTGGGACCTTGTTTCCTCTCTTCCTCCTCGCGGCCCGCAAATTTGAGCGGCGCAGCCGGGCCTTCGAGATTGCGAATGCAGTGGTAGCCGTGTTCATGGCCCTGCGACCCAAATACCTGGATGCCGTGCGAGCGAATGTCGCCCAGATTCTAGGCACCAGCCTCCGGCACCCGAAGGTCGAACGGATCGCCCGCCAGGTCATCCGAAATCACGCCTATGCCTGGGTCGATTTCTTCCACTACGGCCAACGGCCTCCCGAAACAGCCCTGGCGAATTTTGTGAGCCTGGAAGGTGGGGAGTACATGGAGCGGCTGGCGCAGTCAAAGGGGGGCTGCATCCTGCTCACCGCCCACGCTGGGAACTACGAACTCGGAGGACTCCTGCTCAAGTCCCTGGGCCTGGAAATCCATGCGGTTTACAAGCCAGACCGTTTCGAAGCAGTCGAGCGGCTCAGGACGCGGATCCGCAGACAGGTGGGCGTGATTGGAGTGCCGGTGGATGGTGTCGGTTTTTCCACCCTTCCGCTGCTGAAGCTGCTGAGAGAAGGCCGCCTCGTCGGGATGCAGGGCGATCGGGACTTCAGCCTGAATGGCTTACCCATCCCCTTCTTTGGCAGCACCGCCTATTTTCCGCGGGGTCCCTGGGAACTGGCGGCCATGACCGGCGCTCCAGTCATCGCCAGCTTCTTCTTCATGGATGCGGAGCTGCGCTTCCACGCGAAGTTCTTCGAACCAATCCATGTGGAAGGGGAACGTAGCAAGCGCATGGCCAGCATTGAACAGGGAATGCGGCAGTACGTCAGGCAGCTGGAAGCCCTGGTGCGGGCGCATCCCGATCAGTGGTACTGCTTCTACCCGTTCTGGAATGATCCGCTACGCAAGGCTCTGGACTGACTCTCCGGAGCTTCGCAGGACTCCCACGGCCCGCATCCCCGAAAGACTCGTATCGCGGTTGTCCCGTCCTGAGTGAACTTCGAGGCACTGCACAGCGTCTGGTGGAGCGTCTGCTGAAGTTTCTCCTGATCCACATTGATTGCGCGGATGTAGGTCAAGTTGCCACAAAACCCGGTAGTGTCTCAGTTTGAAATTGGATCCAGTTGCAGACCCGGATGGCTCATCATTTCATCTGGACTTGGGGGCGAACCGCACTCAGATGGACACCCACCCATCTTTACTTCGGGAAGTTTAGCTTCGCGGTTGGGTCTAGCGTCTCTCTGGCGGCCCTGTTGTAGGCTCGTGCCGCTTCTTCGGGCGTGGCGTAGATACCCAGATGAACTCTCCTTCTGCGAGTAATCGTGGCAACCCACCGCTGAGCGTGGAAGACAACTCCTCGATAGGAACATCTGCCTGCGCCGCGCCAAGCAAGGTTCTCCAAAGTGCAATTTCGGGGGTTCCCATCAAACCAGTGTGGACCTTTTGCTTTCCCCCTCCATAACCGGGCGCACCGAGAACCAGAAACGCCAAGGGGAGCTGCAGGCGGCGACCCATCTTCGCCCAATAGCCATTCGGCCCTGATTGCCATTGGTGGCGACCTAATACAGAAAGGTAATCGGGATCGGCTTGAAGAAGGCTTCTGTCCGTTGCTCAAAGATGTCCATTAAATGGGGGGAAGTGGATACCTTCCGGAACGGGATCGTCTGGGAGAGGGAAATTAACCCGAGCGCAACAGCCATAACGTTCCCTTGCGATTCGATCGTAAGCCAGGGCCGCTTCTTCGGCGATGTCGTACAAGTTGCGCCTACCCTTCTGATCGAGATTCCGAACGGTCCAACGTCTGCATGCTGGCAGCTGAACGATGCCTCAGAATTCTTGGACATTTTTCACGGCCGCAGTCC
>JANYIU010000245.1 GCA_025361955.1 Holophagaceae bacterium | reverse complement strand
TCACCGCAAGGCTCTTTTGGTCCTTCAAGGTGGTGGTCATCTCCTCTGCGGACTGAGCAGCGAGGGTGAGGGCGAGGGGGGCTAGCAACAGGGCACGCATGGTCTTTCTCCTGGATGCGCCGCCAGCATGGCGGCCTTACGGTGAGAATGTCCTCTGGGGGGAGTTCCTTTCACGGCGGTAAGAAAAGAAGCGTTTGCTCGGCACAATCCGTGTCTTCATTCCGGGTAGACGCGCCGTCGTTCGCCCTGGATAGTGCCAGTGGCTGGCAGGGACCCAGGATCGGCCACGGATTCGATCAGGACGTAAACATCCAAGGCATCTTGCTCATTCAGCGCTATTTCGAAGAAGGTCGTTCGCCTCCCTGACTGGCCGGAAGTCACAGTCTTGGCCGAAAGCAGCGTGGAGCCGGTAGGCGTTCGTTTCAGCACGTAAAGGTAGCCACGCGGTCCCCAGATCACCTGCAACCGGACATGGCCACCCGGAAGGTGTTCCAGGGTGCTTTCGAAAGGGCTCAACCTCTCCTCCGAAAGCCCTGCACCTGGTTGCATTGAGCCCTTGGCCTGCTTGGCGACCTTGTCTTCAGCCACCATCGCCCCGGCGAACTCCGCCCTGGGGGACGCTTCGGGGGCCCTTGCCGACTGGGGGCGGGCCTCCACCACCTCTGCCGGCTTGCTCTCTGTTCGCTCCGAGGCCCGGTTGTTGGCTTCCATGGCCATGGGCGCCGCCGCAGTTACTCCAGATTCCGCTTTGATCGATCGCTCCGGAGGTCCCACAGACTTGGCTTTCGGTGGGCTCGCGGGTTTCTGCGAGGGCGGTCGGGAAGGCGCAGGTTCGGCTTGGTCCTGAGCGACGGCTGCAGGAATTCGGCTCGGTGTGCTGGCTTCGCTTGGCCCGGCGGGAAGGGATCGATACTGCGGGGACCGCAAAACCAGCAGGCTGGTGGTCACCAGGGCAAAAAGGCTGGCGGCCAGGCCAATGAACGCTGGTCTCCGCCAGAATTTCCGGAGCTTAGGTTCCGCCAATGGAGCCAACACCGCGAGGAGCCGCTTCCTGACCTCTGGATCCGCGAGCAGTTCCCGGAGGGCCTCCTCATCCATGAGCGCGTCAAACAGTTCCTGGTGCTCCAGGGCTGCGGCGAACAGCACCTGCTTTTCGGAGTCGGTCAGGATGCCGGTCGCATACCCGCCGAGCAACTTTTCCGCTGCAGACCGGTTCATGGCTCCCACCGCCCCCCCATCGACCCCAGCAATTGCTGCCGGCATCGGTGATCCCAGGTGTAGACGGTGTTCAGTGCCGCCGCGCCCATGAGCTCCCGGATCTCAGGGAAGGTCCGTCCCTGGAGCTTGTGGCGGAAGAGTTCCTGGCAGCGCTTGCCCAGCAGGGCAATCCCGGCTGTCAGTTTCGTCAGCATCTCCTTGCGGGCCATCACCTCCTCGGGATTTGGGGCATCTCCGCGCAAGGGATACTCATCCACGGACACCTGGGTGTACTCCCCATGCCGCATCGCCTTGCGCCGCTGGGCGAACAGCTTGAAGCGCAGTATCTGCAAGGACAGGGGTAGCAGGTCTTGCAGACGCTCCACATGGCTGTATTTCTCGTGGATCACCATGAGCACCTCCTGCGCAAGGTCCTCCGCACTTTCCCTTGCATACCTGGATGCCGCGAACCTGACGATCCTTTCACGCAGGCAGGCCAATAGCTCGGATCGGGTCAGATCCGGAACGCTCTCCGTTTCTATGGACGGAACTTCCAAGGTGGCCTCTGATTGACCCTTCGAACCTAACACAGCGGAGCGGGAGAAGACCTGTACGCTGCGTCACGTCCAGGGGCTCAGGCCCTTTTGGCTGAATGAGCTTGGCGGAGACGGAGGTTTATCAAGCAGACTCGCAGGGGGCTTCGACTGGACGCGGATTCCCCACCTGGACCGGCAGCGCCGTAAGCTGTGCGCCGTAACCCCCAAAAGGGGTCGCCGGACCGCACTGCCTCCAGACGGGACATTCAGCGGAGCCCAGACAGCCGGAACGGTGGCAGCGGTTTCTAAGGTTATCGGGAACTCGGCACAGGGGCGAGTTGGCTGACCACTGGTGGTACTTTCTCGGGGTGTTCATGGCGACTCCTGGGCAGAAACCTAGGGCGTACTGGGAACTCCTCCCGCCTGCAATGCCCTTGTGGGGCGCAAGGAACAGCCACGGCTTAGAGGGGAACCGTAATTGCCAATTTTTCACGCGGTTTTGCGCATCATTCCTGGTGTTTCATGCAAATTTTGCGATTGACACAACCGGGTGTCAAGGTTTTCTCATGCCAAACTATAAAATCGATCTGCTGAGGTTACAATATTTTGCAATTATTTGCATTATCTTGCAAGCCGAATGACCCCTTCAAGTCCCACCCTGTGAAAGCGGTGCTTCCCCGTGGCAGCCTTCCTTTTGGAACGGGAGCTACTGCCTTTAGATGGACCTACAAGCAGGCGCGGAGGAATGCATCCGTGGGTCCCCAATCGCCGCCATCACACCTCCCCAGCCAGATCCTTGCCGTAGCATGGAAGTCGAACGGGAGACCCGCATGACCAAGCTGAGCGTCAACGTCAACAAGATCGCTACGCTGAGAAACTCACGAGGCGGGGATGAACCCAACCTCATGCGATTCGTGCACCGGGTCATCGCCCTGGGAGCTGAGGGCATCACGGTCCATCCCCGCGCTGACCGCCGTCATATCACACCCGAGGATGCGCGTGCAGTGGTCCGTGAAGTCAAGACCGTGGAAACGAATTTCGAAGGCGATATTCGCGAAGACTTCCTGGACCTGGTCCTGGAATGCCGACCCACCCAGTGCACTTTGGTGCCCGTGAAGCCCGGCGAGATCACCAGCAATCACGGTTGGGATGTGCGCCGGTGGTCCTTCCTGCTATCCCCTGTCATCGCCCGGCTGAAGCAGGAGGGCATCCGGGTCAGTCTGTTCGTGGCAGCAGGGGATCTCGACAGCATTCGCGAGACGGCGGCCATCGGCGGGGATCGGATCGAGATCTACACGGAACCCTATGCCGAGGCCTTCCAGCGGGGCACTGTCGACCAAGAACTGCACAAAGTGCTGCTGAGTTCGGAAGAGGCTGGACGCTTAGGCGTTGGCGTCAATGCCGGTCACGATCTGACCCACGAGAACCTGCCCCTGCTCGTCAACAGGGTCGCCAATCTCGCCGAAGTTTCCATCGGCCACCAGCTCATGAGCCGTGCCCTGGACGTAGGCATGGACCGAGCTATCGGCGACTATCTCAGGGCCGCTCACGGGCGGGCTCCGAGGCCATGAATGAACTTCATTGACACCATGAATTTGCTTTATCCCTTCGTCCCCCCTATTCAGGATTACCAGCAATTACAACAAATCAAGGAAGTTACGTAGACACTCGAAAATGTAAAAAAATGTGTAATCTTCCCTGGAAATGAATCCTGCCTTCCCGTAAAATTTCTTGCAAGCGGGTCGTCTACACTCTGCATTGGTCCTTATCTGACTGGTCTGGCGGTGGGCTATCCAAACTAGTCAATCACGCCATGGGGAGGTCGCTGGATGGACACCAAAGCGAAGGAAGCACTACTCGTCAAGATGCGGGAGGAGTGTCTCCTGGGAGGGGGGCAGGATCGTATCGACGCACAGCATGCCAAAGGGAAGATGACAGCCCGCGAGCGCATCAATGTCCTGCTGGACAAGGGATCCTTCCGGGAGCTGGACGCGTTCGTCACGCACCGCACCCACGACTTCGGCATGGACAAGAAGAAGTTCCTGTCCGATAGCGTAGTGACCGGCTGGGGCACCATCGAGGGTCGCACGGTCTACGTCTTCAGCCAGGACTTCACGGTCTTCGGCGGCAGCCTGGGCGAGGTGCATGCGGAGAAGATCTGCAAGGTGATGGATCTGGCCGTCAAGAACGGGGTACCGGTCATCGGCCTGAACGACTCTGGCGGCGCCCGTATCCAGGAAGGCGTCGTTTCCCTGGGCGCCTACGCCAACATTTTTCTGCGCAATACATTGGCTTCTGGCGTCGTGCCCCAGATCAGCGCCATTTTGGGCCCCTGCGCCGGTGGCGCGGTCTACAGCCCCGCGCTCACCGATTTCATCTTCATGGTGAAGAAGACGAGCCACATGTTCATCACCGGTCCCGACGTCGTCAAGACCGTGACCCACGAGGACGTGTCCATGGACGATCTGGGCGGCGCCACCGTGCATGCGACCAAGAGCGGCGTGGCTCATTTCGCCTGTGAGGATGAGCAGGATTGCCTCGAAACCATCCGGCAGATGATGACCTTCCTGCCTTCAAATAACATGGAAGACCCCCCCTTGATGGATACCGGCGATGACCCGAACCGCCGGGATCCGAGGCTCGAGGACATCATCCCGAGCGACCCCCGCAAGGCCTATGACATGCACGAGGTGATCCATTCCGTCATGGACAATGGCGAGTTTCTCGAAGTACATTCAGGCTTCGCTGGCAACATCCTGGTGGGCTTCGCCCGCCTCGACGGCCGTTCCGTGGGCATCGTAGCCAACCAGCCCCTGGTGCTGGCAGGCGTGCTCGATATCAACGCCTCCGTCAAGGCCGCCCGCTTCGTCCGTTTCTGCGACGCCTTCAACATCCCCATCATCACCTTCGAGGACGTGCCTGGCTTCATGCCTGGCGTGGACCAGGAACATGGCGGCATCATCAATCATGGCGCCAAGTTGCTCTATGCCTTCTGCGAGGCCACGGTGCCTAAGCTCACCGTGATCACCCGCAAAGCCTACGGCGGTGCCTACGATGTGATGAGCTCCAAGCACATCCGCGGCGACTACAACGTGGCCTGGCCCACGGCCGAGATCGCCGTGATGGGCCCCGAAGGCGCTGTCAACATCATCTTCCGCAAGGAACTTCAGGAGGCCGCCGATCCCATCGCGAAACGCGCCGAACTGATCGAAGTCTATAAGGACAAGTTCGCGAACCCCTTCGTCGCCGCCAGTTGGGGCTACCTGGATGACGTGATCGACCCGGCCGATACCCGCCCGCGCCTCATTGAAGCCCTGAAGGTCGTCCAGAATAAGCGCGACTCCAATCCGCCGCGCAAGCACAGCACCATGCCCCTGTAGGGGAAGGAGGACACCATGTCGGGAAAAACCAACGTCACGGAGTTCACGCCCCTGTTAAAGGAGGCTTACAGCCATCTGGCCATGGGTCGGGTCAATGACCACACCGTCTATTTGATGAATATCGAGGGGACCTACCCCATGCACAGCCACACCCGGGATGAGTTGTACTTTGTCCTGGAAGGCGAGATCACGGTCCGCTTCAAGAAT
>JANYIU010000243.1 GCA_025361955.1 Holophagaceae bacterium | reverse complement strand
TGCGGAACCATCAAACAGATTTGATGAATGAATTGCAGAATTCGCTGTTTATTATTAAATCCACCAGTTCCAGTGTTTACTTCAATGTGTTTACTTCAATGCGAAAACCGTTGTAAAAACTACCTGCACTGCGTCAGCACTAAAAAATTTCTAAACCTCCTTACAGACATGCGAGGACTATGGTCGAAACCAGCTGTGAAATTGCATGAAGAAATTCAAATTTACTCTTAAATTCATCTAACTGTTGAGGAACATCATGGACATCGCTGTCATTGGTCTTGGATATGTAGGACTTCCCCTCGCCTTGGAACTCGCAAAAAAATTCCCTAATACCATTGGATTTGATACTGATGCAGTCAAGGTTGCCGGGTTGCTGCGCGGCATCGATCGCACCATGGAAGTCTCACCAGAAGCCCTTCGCGGCACCACCCTGAAGATGACTTACAACCCCGAAGACATGCGTGGAGCTGATTTTTTCATCATTGCCGTCCCAACACCCATCGACGACTGGAATCGGCCAGATCTCACGCCGGTCATTAAAGCCAGTGAAACGGTTGGCAAGGTGCTCGGCAAGGGAAGCATTGTCGTCTATGAATCCACAGTCTTCCCGGGAGTCACTGAGGAAATCTGCGGTCCTATTCTGGAGAAACAGTCCGGACTCCAGTGCGGGCGTGATTTCAAACTCGGATATTCACCCGAACGCATCAATCCAGGCGACAAGGTCCACACGGTGGATCGCATTGTGAAGGTCGTTTCTGGGCAAGATAAGGAGAGCCTTCGCATTATCGCCGGGGTATATGGCGCGGTGACTGCGGCCGGCGTCTATGAAGCTGCCTCCATCAAAGTCGCAGAAACGGCGAAGGTAATCGAGAACACTCAGCGTGATATCAACATCGCGCTCATGAATGAACTCGCCATCATTTGCGACAGGGTTGGAATCCGCACGGCGGAAGTGTTAGCCGCTGCCCGCACCAAGTGGAACTTCCTCCCCTTCAGCCCTGGACTCGTAGGTGGGCACTGCATCGGTGTGGATCCCTACTACCTGACGACCAAGGCAGAAGAACTGGGCTACCACCCGCATGTGATCCTCGCCGGGCGGCGAATCAACGACGACATGGGTGCCTTTGTGGCCCAAAAGCTTGTTAAATTGTTGATTCAGCAACAGATACAAGTAAAAAAGGCGCGTGTCGGCATACTGGGTCTCACCTTCAAAGAGGATGTGCATGACATCCGGAACAGCAAGGTGCCCGACATCATCAATGAGTTGCGCCAATTCGGCGTCAATCCTTTGATCCACGACCCACTGGCCGACCCGGAGGAGACCCTGAAGGAATATGGCCTAACGCTCTCATCATTCCAAGAATTCAAAGAACTGGATGCCTTGATCATTGCCGTTACCCATCGTGTATTCCTGGAGCTTGGCATCGAAACCATTCGGGCCTGCCTCAAGCCGGTGGCCGTCGTGGTGGATGTGAAATCTACCTTTTCTCCTGAAATTTTTCCGGAAAATATTTCCTATTGGAGCCTGTGAACCGATGCGGCTCGATGCGGTACTCGATGAGTTGAAAGCGTCTCCCAAGGTCTGGTTGGTGACGGGGGTAGCGGGGTTCATAGGCTCCAACCTGCTGGAGACTCTACTCAGGGCTGGCCAAAAAGTGACTGGACTTGATAATTTTTCCACCGGCTGGCAGGCAAACCTGGATGAGGTGAAAGACTCGGTGGCTGCCGGCATCTGGGATCAATTCTCGTTTATCCAAGGCGATATCCGGAATCTGGCAGACTGCTACCGCGCTTGCGAAGGCGTGGACTATGTCCTCCACGAAGCGGCCTTGGGCTCAGTACCGCGATCCATCGAGGATCCCATCGCCACGAACCAGTCCAACATTGACGGTTTTCTCAACATGTTGGTGGCGAGCCGGGACAAGGAGGTCAAACGCTTCGTCTACGCCGCATCGAGTTCCACCTATGGCGACCATCCGGACTTACCAAAGCGGGAGGACAAGATCGGCCAACCGCTCTCCCCGTATGCTGTGACCAAGTTGGTCAATGAGCTCTATGCCAGAGTCTTCGGCAATGCCTATGGCATGCAAACGATCGGTTTGCGCTACTTCAATGTCTTCGGCCGCCGCCAGGATCCCAACGGGCCCTACGCGGCGGTAATCCCACTTTGGATTTCGGCGATGATGCACAAACGGGCCATCGTCATCAACGGTGACGGGGAGACCAGTCGCGACTTTTGTTATGTGGAGAACGTGATCCAGGCGAACCTGCTGGCCGCGACTGCAACTGATCCGGCCGCCGTGAACCAGATTTACAACGTGGCACTCGGTGAACGGACGACCCTCAACCAACTTCATGGGAAGCTGCGGAATCGCTTAGCCATCCACGATCCAACCGTCGAGGATGTTAAACCGGTCTATGTCCCCTTCCGTGCGGGTGATGTCCGTCATTCCCAGGCCGATATATCCAAAGCTGCCGAGTTGCTGGGATATGCCCCCCAATACGATATTGACCGAGGCTTGGCTGAAGCTCTGACCTGGTACTGGGCGCACCTGCGATGAAAATCGCTGTCTTTGGGGGGTATGCCCCGTCGCTCTTTCGCTTCCGGGGTCCCATGATGCGGGCCATGGTGGAGGCGGGTCATGACGTCACCGGACTCGCCCCTGGGGAAGAGCCTGCCCTGATTGCCAAGCTGGCGGACATGGGGGTGGGTTACCGGCCTGTGCCCCTCGGTCGCACCAACCTCAACCCCTTGGAGGATTTCAATTCCCTCCGCGCCATCACGGCCGTCCTCAGGGAGATCCGTCCGGATCTTCTGCTGAGCTATACCATCAAACCTGTAATCTACGGATCCCTGGCTGCGGCTCGAGTAGGTGTACCTCATCGCCATGCCATGATCACGGGTCTCGGTTCCACCCTCCAAGGCAAAGGGTTCAAAATGGGCTGCATGGCAGCTCTTGCAAAATGGCTCTATCGGCGCGGTTTAGCCCGGAACGAAGGGGTATTCTTTCAGAACCCGGATGATCGTGCCTTCTTCGAGCAGCATCACTTACTGCCCTCTGGTTGCCGCATCACGATGATCAACGGCTCAGGTGTGGATCTTGATTTCTTCAATGACACCCCCCTGCCAGAAGGGCCCCTCACGTTCATCATGGTGGCTCGGATGACCCGCGACAAAGGCATAGCCGAGTACGTTGAGGCCGCCAGACTCCTCAGGGCTCGTTACCCCGAAATCCGTTTCGAATTGCTGGGTCCCTTTGATTCCAACCCTACCGCCATCTCACGCAATGAGGTGCTTGCATGGGAGCGCGAGGGAGTTGTCCAATACCTTGGCACAACGACCGATGTGCGGCCCTTCCTGGCCAAAGCACACGTTCTCGTGCTGCCCAGCTATGGCGAAGGCACACCGCGTTCCGTGCTGGAGGCTATGGCTATGGGAAGAGCGGTCGTGACAACTCTGGCTCCCGGGTGCAAAGAAACCGTTATTGCAGGGCAAACTGGTTTTCTAGTCCCCACAAAAGATTCTGTCGGCCTTGCGGAAGCCATGGGCAGATTCCGGGCTGATCGCTCTCTGGAGGTGAAAATGGGCAAGGCTGCGCGGACCTATGCAGAAGACAAGTATGACGTGCATAAAGTAAACTCAGTCATTCTGAAGGCCTTGGCCCTCTTTTGAAAATAATTATTAAAATATTTATTGGTTGTCTTCGTTTTTCTCTCGAGCAATGCCACCTGTGTCACACATGCAATCCGTTTTGATCTAAGGGGGTGATCAATACGCTGGGGAAGTTGAATTCCCGACCGTTACAAGAAAGACGACACTATGCGACAAACTTGGACAATTCATAATATTATAAAATATACATTGTTCCGCCAAACGATCAAGCTCTTGTTGGATGGTCTAATAGGCCTCTTGGCATGGCTTATTGTTTTTAATATAAACTCGAATGTTTTAGTCTCATTAAGTGGTCTGGATATTATCGCCTGGTTTACTATTGTTGTGTCCTGCAGCTTCTTGTTTGGGATCACTCGCCTGCACTATAGAATGGCTGGGGTCGACGATCTGGTGAACGTATTATTGGCCGGGGTAGGTATATTTTTCATTTCAAGCCTCGTGTATTTTATTAGTGGTCAAAATTCTATTAGGCATATTTACCTCCTCTTATTTCATGCCAGTTTATTCACAGGGATATTCTGGGTGAATTTTCGAGTTATTATCAGAGCATTCTATGAGGGCCGCTTTCCTCTATCTTCAACGCTTCTAACCACCCATTTTTTTTCTACCGCTGATTCGGCTGTAAGGACTCTTATTGTAGGAGCTGGTCGAGCAGGTTCGCTGACAGCTGAGGAACTCAAAAGGCATCCTGAATTGAAATCAGCAGTCATCGGATTCGTGGATGATGCCTTTGAGAAACAAGGACTGCGAATTAAGGGTATCCCTGTTTTAGGCACTACTGAGCTCTTGTTGACCATTATCAAGGAGAAGGCTATCGGCAGAGTCATTATCGCTTTACCCAGCGCGCCCGGCCGGGTGATTCGAGAACTCAGCACTGTGGCTCGAGCAGCGGGTGTGGAGCTCAAGACCGTCCCAGGGATCTATAATTTGTTGGGAAATCAAGCCTGGCGCCCTGAAATCAAGGACATTTCAATTGATGACCTTTTAAAAAGAGATCCCATTCGTCTTGATCAAACAGCGCTGGGGAGGGTTCTGAAAAATGCCGTGGTCTTGATTACCGGAGGAGGCGGATCCATTGGCAGCGAACTAGCGCGTCAAGTTGCAGTCTACAATCCCGCCCGAATCGTTCTGCTGGGTCGAGGTGAACATAGCCTTTGGCTCATTGAACGCGAATTGCGCACGCTCTTTCCGGAACTTACTTTGGGAATCGAGTTGTGTGATATCCGCAATGCGGGGCGCCTTCGACAGGTCTTTCACCGTTGGAAACCACAGATTGTTTTTCATGCCGCAGCCCACAAGCATGTTCCTTTTCTGGAAATGCATCCGGAAGAGGCCATTGAAAACAATGTGCTCGGCACGAAAAAGGTACTGGAAGCAGCGCTAGGGGTAGGTACCCGTGTGTTCGTCAATATATCGACTGATAAATCAGTGAATCCAACCAGTGTGCTCGGCGTTTCCAAATGCCTGGCTGAGGAATTGGTTCGCTGCGGAGCCGCCCAGGCCATTCCGGGTGGGCAATATGTGAGTGTGCGATTTGGCAATGTTCTTGGCAGTCGCGGCAGTGTGATTCCTATTTTCATGGATCAAATTCGCCAGGGCGGCCCCATCACCATTACTGATCCGGAGATGACACGGTATTTCATGACCATCCCCGAAGCCAGTCAACTCGTCCTGCAGGCGGGCTTGCTGGGCAAAACAGGCGGGGTTTACGTCCTGGATATGGGTGAACCCGTTTTGATCCTTGATTTAGCGAAGGACTTGATCATTCTTTCAGGACCCGAATACCAGAATAAGATCGATATCCAATTCACAGGTAGTCGGCCTGGAGAAAAGCTATTCGAAGAATTATTCAACTCTAACGAAAATCAACACACTCAGATTCACGCAAAAGTTTTTGAATCTATTGCGGAATCAAGGGATCCTTCTTCCTTCGATGAGGGCCTCCAGGCCTTACGTCGGGCCCTTTCCATTGAGGAAGAATCTATCAGGAAAACTGAAATTTTAAAACATTTTATTAAACTTGTACCATCCTATTCTCCATCTCCATCTGGACTGGGAGCCTATGCGAAACTGGGCGAACCTGTGGATGGTGGCAGAGTAGTTATTCCAGCTGTCAATGGACTGTCTCATCATCCCGGTCTTAAAGAGATGGGATTATTACAGGTTGAAAACCAAATATTAAGGCCTAACTTATCCAACTAAATTATTGGCTTACCCTATCGCCACAAATTGCAGATGCGATGTGGATCAGCTTTGCGACCTTGCGAAATTCGTGACTGTAGAGTGATCGATTGCGATACAATTTTAATTGCCATCTTTCCGTAATACTCGAATGCCTGTGAATTTTCGGTTTCACCGAGTAAAAGAAGGTAATTCGCTCCAAGATCACCAAGTGGCGTCGTTCATTGTAAACATGTTCCACCCAAGCACAGCCGTTTGAAACCATCTACCTTCCCCCAAACTGAGGCTGCTTAGGAGACTCCGGCTAATGACGGAAACAATTCTCATCACGGGTGGTTCCGGATTTATTGGTAGCCACACTGTGGTCGAACTCTTGGAGGCGGGCCATCGACCCGTCGTAATTGACAATCTTTGTAACTCCAGCCCCATCGCCTTAGAACGCGTCCGTGAGATTACCGGTAAAAACGTCCCCTTCATTCAGGCCGACCTCCGAGACCGTGCGGCGCTCGACGCCATCTTCTCCGACTATTCCATCGATGCAGTCATTCACTTTGCGGGTCTCAAGGCCGTGGGTGAATCCATCCAAATTCCCCTCTCCTATTACAACAACAACCTGATCGGCACGATCAACTTACTGGAAGCGATGCAGTCAGTCGGCTGCAGGCACCTGATTTTCTCCAGTTCAGCCACTGTTTACGGCAACCCAGCCTCCTTGCCGATCGCTGAGGACATGCCTCTCTCGGCCACCAACGCCTATGGTCGCTCCAAGCTGATCATAGAAGATATGTGTCGCGATTTGGCCAAGGCTGAGTCTGGCTGGCACATCGCATTGC
>JANYIU010000241.1 GCA_025361955.1 Holophagaceae bacterium | reverse complement strand
CGACAGGGGACGCCGGTGGCGGCGCGCCAAATCTGCCTGTTTTTCCAGGAAGGCGAGCACCGCGGAGCGGTTGTTCACGCCGGTGAGGGTATCCAGGCTCGTCTGCGCCCTGATGGCTTCGTGATAGTGGCGTTCCAGGGCATCCAGGCGCTTCAGTTTGAAGGCATGGCCCCCCACCCGCAGCACATCGCCGTGCTGGAGGGCGATAGGCACCTGGGGATTCACGATGCGCCGCCCATTGATGAAGGAACCGTTGGTCGAGCCTAGATCCATGATCTGGACCATATGCCCCGACTCTCCGATCCTGGAAACCGCCACCTGCGCATGGTGACGGCTCACCTCGGCCTCCGGGAGGCTGACCTCGTTCTCCACGGACCGGCCGATGGAGATCCCTGGCGGGCTGAGCGGGATCACCTCGCCGATAGGTTCACCCACATAGCGGATGAGGGCCCATTCCTCGTCCCCCTGCCCCAAACGAATGCTGGGCATGGCGGTGTACTGGGTCGTCTGATCGGGTTCAGATAGATCGTCAGGGTGCATGGAGTGCATAGCTACTGCTTAAGGAAGATCCTGATGAAATTCCCTATAGCGTAGCAGACCTAGCGGTTCATCACCGGTTTGTTCGCGCGACGACCACCTGATTCCGCCCCTGGCGCTTGGCAGCGTAAAGAGCCTCATCGGCCCTGCCTAGCAGCGCTCCGGCATCCCTGTCCGCCTGGACCCATTGGGCCACCCCGAGGCTGCAGGTGACCTGGATCGGTCCTGTGGGTAGCAGGTGCGTGGTATCGCTCAGGCTTGCCCGGAGCCGCTCTGCCAGCAGCAAGGCACCGGCCATTTCTGTTTCCGGGAGGACCAACAGGAATTCCTCCCCACCAATTCGACCCGCGAGATCCGTGCCGCGCAAATTCTGGCGCACCCGCTCCCCGAAGGCCACGAGGACGATATCACCTGCCCCATGGCCATGCTGATCGTTGACCTGTTTGAAATGATCGAGATCGCACATGATCACGCTGATGGGGCGACCATGGCGCCGACTCAGTTCGAATCGGCTCTGCAGCTCAGCCAAGGTGGCACCGCGATTGCCCAGACCTGTGAGGGGATCTTTGGTGCTTTGGTCCAGGAGAGTCTCATGGAACGCTCGTTCCAGATGATCCATGGCCACCAATTTCAGGATGTGGCTACCGATGGAAATCCGGTCCCCGGCCGTCAGCAACTGAGGGCTGTCCACGGGCATGCCATTGAGGAAGGTGCCGTTGGTGGATTGGCGATCCTCCAGAACGATCTTGTGACTCCCAAACTCCAGCGAATCCATGCGCACGCAGGAGTGAACGCGACTCACCTCCTCGTCCAGGAGTGTGATCCCCGCCTGGGGGGAGCGACCAATGATGTTCTCCCCGGGCTGAAGGGGAAAGACCCGCCCAAGATTCGCACCGGCATAGACCACGACCGCCCATTCGCTGGGTTCCAGGTTGCCGTCTTCAGGCCGTCGCTTCCTGAGGGCGGTATCCATGTCGCCCCAGGACTGGAGGGGCACAGTGGGATCCGGAGCATCCGGATCCTCCGGCCAGGCACTGAGGGGGTCTTGGGGTGAAATGGGCATCATTCCTGCACGAAACAACTTACAAAACTGCGGTCATCCTTTTTCCGGGCCAGGATGAATTGCCCCCGAGCGGCACCGATGGCTTCTGATCCCAGATTCACCAGGATGCACCCGGTTCGAGGATCATGGCGGAGCGAAGTGACCCCTTTGACGGGCACGGGAAACACGCCGAGCACCTCCAGGTTCCGGATGTTCTCCCCCGTGGCCTTCACCAGCTGGAAGGTGTAGCGCATGTTCAAGGCCCTGGGCAGTTTCTGGAAATCCTCTCCTACGATGGCAATGGGCAGGTGAAGCACCGCCTCCAGATCCCGCCGGACCTTGGGAAAGGGAAGTTGTGGAGAGAATCCCCTGACCGACGGAGCCACCAGCGCGTCCCGGAGGAACCGGGAGGATGTTCGGAAGGATGGCAAGCTCAAGCTGCGGACAGGAATCGAGCGAGCAAGCGGCGGAACCGCCAACCGGCGGCAATGCCCGACACAGAAGACCGGCATCGCGCAAATTTTCGCCCCAGCGGCCCAGGCGGCCCAGGCGTCCTCGCGGCATATCCGCGCTTCGAAAGGCATCGCTTGGCCCTGAATCACCGTATGGAACAGAAGCTCCTGGACCCCTATCCCAGGTTCGAAGCGATAGGCCACCGGGTTGCAGGTCGTTCCCAGAAGCCTTATGAAGGCCGCCTGCGGACGGTTAAGTCGGATTTGAATAGAGCGACAGGGGGGATCCTGGAAAGCTCGACGGATGGTCTCAGCCACATCTGATACTGCGTCCTTGAAACGTCCGAAGACCATGGTCAGTCCGGCCGCACGAGGGCTTGCAGAGCGGCGGAGACCCGTTCGAGGGGTTCTGCCACATCCATCTGATACCCGGCTTCCACCAGCTTCTGAACAGCCTGATCCTGAGCTGGCAGGTCCACGGAACTGGCAAAGATCACCCGCAGAGGGGCGGCGCCTTCCGTCACCTGGACCAGTAATTCCCGCGGCGACGCCCGGAAAACCTCGCCGGAGCGCGCCAGGGGTGGGTCCTGGGTCTTCTGCACCGAAAGTACGGGGCACTTGGTTTCCCCAGCCCAACCCCCTGCCAGCTCCGAAGCCGGAACGATAAGCAGATCCGGCGCAGTCTTCAAATCCTTCAGCAGGGTCTTCTGGATGACCTCCTCTTTCAAGTGGGGTTCCAGGGCCTTCCCATAGAGCACCCCTTGGAGCTTGGTCGGTGTGATCGGTTCGGTATAACGGAAATCCAATGGAATCCCAGACGTATCCGTGAGGAGCAGCCCCCCTAGATAGCTGGCCCCTTCCTTCATCACCACGAAATACGCCAGTCTGAGGGTGTCCGCCATGTTCGATCGCCTCTGTGATTCCCCACACAGCATAACGTTACCGCACGGCAGCCGCAGCAAAGCCCTTGTCTTCACCCCTGAATTCGTTATTCTTAAGGGAGCCGTTTTGGGGAGTGGTCTAACGGTAGGACAACAGATTCTGATTCTGTCAGGTGAGGGTTCAAATCCTTCCTCCCCAACCAACAAAGACTCCAAGGTTTACAATTCCTTGGAGTCTTTTCTTGTACCTCAAAAAGGGGAGTTTTGGCACCTGTGGAGCAAATCTGGAGCAAAAGCAAACGAAGGAGTTGCTCCAGAGGTCTGATCGGATGGTGCCAAGAGCCATGAGGGATCCTCACCATCGGTGATGTTCCGGTCACATGGATGCCACGGAATGCTCCCGACTTGAACCGTACCCTTGTTGAACGGTTGACGGTCCCATGAGGCCATCCAAGATTCCTCTCGCGGGGTGGGGAGGAGTTTCACTCGCGCCTGGGATGTGATGGCCCAGGCGAAGGGACCCAGAGACCTGACCCGTTCCGAGGAAATATAAAACCCCTGAAATCGCGCACAAAAAGTTTGAACGATTTGAGGCCCCTCTGCCTGCCCGATGGCACCTCAGCACGGCCGGAGCGATCCTGGGGCATTTTCCAGGTCTCCGTTGAACTGTTCTCGAGTGCCAGCATGGAAGAGGCCCACCCGGCGCTCCCGACTTTCCAATCTCAGGTTTTTTTTAGTTCCTCCTCTGGCCCTGGCAGAATTGGGAGGTTCCCCCGGAGAGATGATGTCCCCAGCTCACGTCCTGGTAGAGAGGATCTCTCAAACCATCCTCCTCATTCGAGGGGAGAAGGTCCTCCTTGATGAACACCTATCGGCGCTTTACGGGGTTCCCACCAAGGCTCTGGTCCAG
>JANYIU010000115.1 GCA_025361955.1 Holophagaceae bacterium | reverse complement strand
GGCTTGGCGCAGCCCTGCCCACCTGACGCCCGCCCTGGAAATCTGGGGCCAGGTGAGCAGCCGCCCGGACCCCACCCTGGCCTTCCTCACCCTCGGCAAACGGGACGTGGGTCAGGATATGGGGCTGCCTAAACCTGCGCGCTGGTTCCGCCAGGGCTTGCACCCTGCCCCCCTGCCTGCTCCTGAATCCTGGCGGCTGCAGACGCTCTATGACCAGCACGCCAAGTTGGAGCTGCCGGCGGATGCGAAGCTCGCTGTCGGCGATCTCGTGGGCTGCTCCATCAGCCACCCCTGCACCACTTTCGACAAATGGAAGATAGTGTTCGCTGTAGATGACGATTACCGCGTGGTCGAAGCCATCCAGACGTTTTTCTAGCCCGACGCAGAGCGTGTTCACACGGCACTCTCGCGATGCCAGGAAACCTGATTACGGCGCTGAGGAGGTTGTTAAACTGGTCTTATGAATGCACCGATCTGGCACCAGGCTCCCCTGTTCACCTCCTTGCAGCCCGAACAGCGGCGGAAGCTGGAGGATATGGCGACTTCGAAGCGGCTGGAGACGGAGGAAATGTTATTCATGGAGGACAACGCCTGCACGGGCTTCTACGTGCTTGTGGAAGGCGCCATCCAGCTCACCCGCTTCGGGCTCACCCCGGGTTCTCATCCAACCCTCGCGGTTGTGCTGCCTGTGAGCAGCTTTGCCGAGGCGGCCATGTTCGCGGGCGAGGCTTTTCCCGCCACGGCCACGGCCCTGAAACCCTCGCAGGTGGTGCATTTCCCGAAAGAGCGCTTTCTGCGCACCATGCGCGAGGATTCAGATCTGGCCCTGGCGATCATCCATGCCCAGGCGGTATGGCTGCGCAAGCTGACGCTGCAGATCCAGCAACTAGCCGCATCGGACAGCGTGGACCGGCTCAAGCACTGGCTTCGGGAACATCTGCCCCAGCAAGGCGCCTTGCTGCTGCCGGTGACCAAGAAGGCGCTGGCTGCCCAGCTGGGCATGACGCCGGAAACCCTTTCCCGTGGTTTGCGCAGTTTCCAGGACCAAGGGCTCATTCAAGTGAAGGGCACCCAGATTTTCAGGATCGGAGATCTTTAGGGGCGGCTGCGGAATACCCTTGCACCGTTTTGGCATTCCGATCCGGCCCCTATGCCATCCCTGCCAAGTGGACAAAAGGTTAATTCGGGAGCAATGGCTTGACGTTCATCAAATTTGCTGATGCGGTACGCGGCGTTTAGGTGTATTTTCAGAGCTAGGATTCTTCAATGCTCTTTTCCACGGCTACCGGTTATGCACTGCAAACCCTTGCAGTCCTCCCCGAGGACGGCAGCTATTACCTTGCCCGGAGCATGGCCAAGCAGCTCCAGTTGCCGGGCCCCTACCTCGCCAAGATCCTCCAGAATCTGGTGCAGGCGGGCATTCTGGAATCGGTTCGCGGGCCGAAGGGCGGTTTTCGCTTAGCCAGACCCGCTCAGGCTGTGACCGTGGGGGAAGTGGTGGAGGCCCTGGAAGGGCCTTGCAGCCTGCAGGGATGTGTCATGGGCTTCTCGAATTGCGGCCCCGAGAATCCCTGTCCCATGCATTCCGCCTGGAGCCAGGTGAAGGCCCAGATGGGCGCTTCCATGACCCAAGCCACCATCCAGGATCTGCGACGGCTCAACACACGCAGCAAACCCTTGCTCAGGCGCGGCGAGGACGGAACCAAATAGGTTTGGATTGTTTACGGGGAGCGCAATTAGGGCGCTGTTTGACCTCACGGTCCCTGAGGCGGCCGGATGGGGGCGCCGCCGGTGAAAGTCAGCAGGACCACACCTGCGACGATGACGGCCAGGGCCAGCCAACGCAGGGGGGGGATGGTTTCGCCCAGGAAGAGTATGGACATGAAGGCCCCGGCCACGAAGCCCAGGGCAAGGAAGGGGTAGGCGAAGTTGACCGGGACATGGCTCATGGCCGCGGCCCAGACCACCACGCTGACGGCGTAGCAGCTCAGGCAGACCAGCATCCACGGGCTCAGGAAGAGGCGCACCAGGGGGCCCAGGCTCCATTCCATGCCATGGGCGGAGACGGCCTTCTTCATGGCGATCTGGGCGAAGGCATTCAGGAGCACGCCGGTCAGAATAAGGGGCAGGGCTTTCAGGTAGGGATTCATAGGGTTCCTTTCACCGCGTCCGGCGTCTCAACAACAGCGCCTCGCCTTCTCCCACGGGCACCTTCAGGAGTTCCTCGAATTCGTTCCGGCGCTCGGGGGTCAGCCCCCAGTTGTTCGTGTCCCATTCCCGGCGCATGGTCACCAGGCGATCTTCAGGGCCTAGCTGCGAGACCAATTCGTCGTAGCTGCGCAGTTCGGGCATGAGGTGATCTGTGTAGACCATGACACCGCTGCGAATGGTCTGCCAGAAGTAGACCTTCCGTCCCGAAATGAGGGGCTGGGCGGCTTCGGTCCAGCGGTGATAGCCCTTGGCGGGGTCCAGGCGATGGAAGCCCCAGGTTCCGAGCACCAGGAAGAGCAAGCTGAGGGTGAGGGCGGTTTCGCGCACCAGGAAACGCCCCTCAGCGATTCGGGTTCGAGCGGTCAAGGAAAGGGCGCCAAGCAGCAGCACTGCTGCGCTGAGTCGCAGTGGCCCCAGATAGGGCGTAAGGGTGTCCTGCAGGCGATGTCCCCCCACAGAGAAAAAGGCGACTGCCGAAAGCGCGAGGGCGGGGATCCAGAGACCGGTAGCCAATAGTGCGCCCAGGGTGCGGATTCGGGCCTTCGGCGCGGCCTCCAAGGCGACCGGCTGGAACAGAGCTGCTATCAGCAGGGCCAGGAAGGGATAGACCATGAGGATGTATTTCCCCTGTTTGCTCTGGGAACAACTGAGCAGCAGGATCGGGACTACCCCTGCGAGGATGCAGAAGCGCGTACCCACCGAACGATGATGCCCCTCGCGCCAGATGGCGATCCCCAAGACGGGCAGCAGGAGCGTCCAGGGGAAATAGTCTCCAGCCAGGTATCGGGCGTATTGCCACCAGGGCTGGACGTGATCCCAAGCGTGCAGGGCCCGTTCCAAATTCTGATGGATCACCAGTTCGTAGACGTACTGGGCCCCGCCCTTGAATCCCGCGGCGAGGTACCAGGGAGCTATGAGGACAAGCATCAGCAGGAGCCCGGTGCCCAGGCGCATCCGTTTGAAGGCCTTCCAGTCCCGCTGCCAGGCCAGGAACGCCAACACGACGGCCAGCGAAAGGACCATCGCCAGAGGCCCTTTCGCGAGAAAGGCCAGGGCCAGCGCGAGGTAGGCTCCAAGGAACCATCGAGCCGCTTCGTTTGCGTCTTTTCTTGGGACATGCCCCCGCAAGAGCAAGTAGCCCCCGAGCCAGGAGAGCCAGCTCCAGGCCAGGAGCGCCGCGAAGACCATATCGATCTGGATGAACTGGCCCTGCCAGAACCAGATGGGAGTTGTTGCGAGGACCATGGCTCCCAGATCCG